>NZ_CP095491.1:3305769-3606293 GCF_023028105.1 Halosolutus gelatinilyticus | reverse complement strand
CGCCTCCCTCGGTCTCTCCGCGCTCTGGGCCGTCGCGCTGGATCTCGAGGCGACCGTCGCGATCGTCGTCTGCACCGCGTTCGGGGTCGGCTACCTGAGCTATCGGCTCGGAACGGCGCGACTCCGCTCGCGAATCGACGCCGTCGAACTGCCGCGATCGACCGTTCCCGAATTCTACCGCCGCCTCGATCGAACGGCAGGGCGGATGGCGGTCGACGACCCGACGATACTCGTGGCGCGATTGCCGACGCCAAACGCCTTCGCGCTCGGAAGTGCCCGAAACGGCGCCGTCGTGCTCGACCGATCGCTCTTTCACCTCCTGACCGCCGACGAACTCGAGGCGCTGTACGTGCACACGACCGAGGACGATCGCTGGCGACGGATCTTCTCGACGCACCCGTCCACGGACGAGCGGATCGATCGCCTCGTCGAACTGGCGCGCGAACCCCGAGCCGAGACGCGGTTGCACCGGCCGTAAGCTCGGCGGTCGTCCGATCGAGTCCCCGGGCTCCTCAGTTCGCCTCGGGGGCGATCGCGTCGACCTGCTCGTCGGGTACGATCCCGTCCTCCCAGCCGCGGACCGCGTAGTACTCGTCGATCGCGGCCTCCAGATCGGGGATCTCGTACGGCAACTCGTCCGCCGATCGGTCGAATCCGCGCCGGTTGTTGAAGTGTCGTTCGAGGCGAACGGTGGCGGCGCCGACGGCCAGCAGCTCCTCGTAGTCGGCGTCGAACAGGGTTTCGAGCCGCTCTTCGGTGACGTAGTCGCTCCCGAAGGCGCAGACGATGCCGGTATCTCGGAACGCCGCGGCGTTCTCCGCCTCGACCAGCGTCTCGGCCTTTCCGAGGGTGCCCTGCGGGTCGAGTTCGCCGCTGTACTCGAGGTTCATCAGCCCGGCGTACATGTGGTCCGCGCCGCGGTTCGCGACCGCGTAGGAGAGGCCCTGCCCGTGGAGGACGCGCCCGTCGTGGGCGGCGAACTCCATTCCCTTGACGGTGTAGTTGTCGACGCCGAGTTCCTCGTGACAGCGATCGACGCCCTCCGCGAGCAGGTCGCCGATCCCCTCGCGGGACGCGATTTTCTCCGTCACTTCCTGGGCGAGGTCCGCGTTGCCGAACTCGTCCTCGCTTTTGAGGTACGCCGCGACGGTGACGCCGGCGGAGACGGCGTCCATCCCGAGTGAATCGCACAGCTCGTTCGCCGTCATGACGTCGACGACGTCCCCCACGCCCTGGCACGACCCGAAGGAGAAGACCGTCTCGAACTCCGGCCCCTCGGTCTCGACGCCCGCCGTCTCGTCCCGCGTCGGCAGTTTACAGGCGTAGGCGCAGGCCGAGCACGCGCCCTTCTCGTACTTCTTCTCCGCGACGGCGTCGCCGCCGATCGCCGCGGCGTCTTCGAACTCGTCCTCCTCGAAGTAGCGGGTGGGAAGCGCGAAGTTCTCGTTGATGAACTCCGTGCTTCCCGTCGTCCCCTGTCGTCGCATCAGGTCGTCGGACCGGGCCGCCTCGCGGTGAACGTCCGTCTCGGGTGGATCAGGAATCTCGACCGGCGGCGCCGAGTTCCCGTCGAAAGTGACGCACTTGACGTTCTTCGACCCGAGCACCGCGCCGAGTCCGCCACGGCCGAACGCCCGCGAGTCGAAGGTCATCACCGACGCGAAGCGGACCAGGTTCTCGCCCGCCGGACCGATCGCGATGCAGTGTTCGGGTCCGAGGTCCTGGTTCTCGACCACGTACTCGGAGGTTTCGGGAACCGTGGCGCCTGCGAGTTCGGGGATCTCCTCGAACTCGACCCGCGGGCGAGACGTCGCCTCCCCGTCCGCCGATCGCGACGCGTCGACACTATCGCGAACGTGGATCGCCAGCAGCTCGTCGCTCTCGCCGACCAGCTCGAGGACGCCGATCCCGGTTCCGACGACGTTCCGCGAGAGGTAGCCCCCGGCGTTGGCCGAGAGGAGGCCGTCGGTCAGCGGCGACAGCCCCGTCATGTTCGTCCGTCCGGTGAAGGACATCGTCGACTGCTGGAGCGGCCCCGTCGACAGGTAGACTCGGTTTTCCGGTCCGAACGGGTCCGCGTCGAACGGGATTCGCTCGTGGGCCAGCGCCGTCGCGGCCGCACGCCCCCCGACGTACGTTTCGAACACCTCGTCGATCGCCGTGTCGGTCGCCGTTCGCTCACCGACGTCGACGGTGAGCAGCGGCCCCTTCGCGTGGCGCATATCCGGTACTACCAGGGCAGAACCTATAGGAGTGTTCGCCGGGGGGACCGACCGGTGCGTCACGAACCCGGCCGCCGCCGGGACGATCCGCGGTCGGATCTCGTCCCGAAATCCCGAGACCGAGCGGACGCCCCGCAAACGCTTTTGGCCGCACGCCACCTACGTCGAATCATGTACGTGCGGGACGCGAAAAACAGGGAAGAGGTCTGGCTTCTCGATCACATCGAGGCGATGGGGCTCGACGATACGGCGTTCCGCTCGCGCGATTACGTCGTCGCCATCGACGAGACCTCCGGTGAAAAAGCCGGTTTCGGTCGGGTTCGTATCCACAAGATCGGCGAGGACGACGACGAGTGGCCCGCCGAGGTCTGCGAGTTGACCAGCATCGGCGTCCTCGAGAGCTGGCGAAACCAGGGCGTCGGGGCGCACGTGATCGAGCGACTGCTCGAGTACGCGGGCGACGACGGGTTCGATATCGTCTACGCGCTGACCGGCGAGAGCGCCTACCTCGCCCAGTTCGGCTTCCGCCGGATCGACGAGGCGCAACTGCCGCCGCCGCTGCGCGATCGACTGGCCGCCAAACGGGACGGCGTCGACCCCGACGCGGTGCCGCTCTCGATCGAGATCGAGCGGTTCCGGATGCCCGATCGACTCCGGGAGGCGTTCAAGCGCGCCTCCGAGCGGGACGAGGAGCCCTCGAACGAGGAGACCCCCGAGGACTTCGGCATCGATCCGGACACGGCGACCTACAAGTACGATACGGGCCGGTAAGGGGAGCGCAAGACGGATCGAAACGCGAGAGAGGGCGGCTGGCGAGACGACGGGAGCGAGTTGAGTCGCGGAACGGACTCACCGCACGCGTCCGTCCGGTCCGGGCGCCCCCTCGTGGAACCCGTGGCGAAACGCCACCCAGCCGATCGCCGCGAGCGCCAGGATCGGCGGCAGGATTAGAAACGCCCAGAGCGGGTCCAGCCCCCACTGGAGCAACAGCAGCAGGTTCCCCAGGCCGATCGCGAGAAACGGAAGGGTGTACAGCGCCGCACGACGCCGGTTGCCGGCGTCCTCATCCGCTGGCATCGACGGCTCCATAGCCGACGGTCGACGCCGCGGCACATAAACGCCAGCATCAGCGATCGCGACGGTCAGTCGTCGACGACCGTCGGCGAGCATCGCTCGTGGAACCGATGAGCGTCCGCCGCCCACGCCGGAGCGTTCATCAAGGTTGAAGCCCTCCCCGACCGACGATATCTATAATGTTCGATCCAGACGAACTCGAGGAAATCCGTGCCGGTGCGGAGGAGTGGCACGAGGAGGAGGTCGAGCCCGTGCTCGATCGGTTCGGTGAGCGAACGGAGGCGTTCACGACGGACACCGGGGGCCAGAAGGTCGATCGACTCTACACACCGGCCGACGTCGCGGATCTGGACTACCGGGAGGATCTCGGCTATCCGGGCGAGCCGCCGTACACCCGCGGCGTCTACTCGACCGGCTACCGCGGCCGGCTCTGGACGATGCGCCAGTACGCCGGCTTCTCGACGCCCGAGGACACGAACGAGCGCTATCACTACCTGCTCGATCAGGGTCAGACCGGGCTCTCGATGGCGTTCGACCTGCCGACCCAGATGGGGTACGATTCTGACGCCGACATGGCCGCCGGCGAGATCGGAAAAGCCGGCGTGGCGATCGACTCGCTGTCCGACATGGAGACCGTCTTCGACGGCATTCCGCTGGACGAGGTCTCGACGTCGATGACGATCAACGCGCCGGCCTCCGTCCTGCTGGCGATGTACATCGCCGTGGGCGACCAGCAGGGGGTCGACCGCGCCGAACTACGGGGGACGATCCAGAACGACCTCCTCAAGGAGTACATCGCGCGCAACACCTACATCTACCCGCCGGGGCCGTCGATGCGGATCATCACGGACATCTTCGAATTCTGCGCCGCGGAGACGCCGAAGTTCAACACCATCTCGATCTCGGGCTACCACATCCGCGAGGCCGGGTCGACCGCCGCCCAGGAACTCGCCTTCACGCTGGGCAACGGCATCGAGTACGTCGAGGCGGCGATCGACGCCGGCCTGGACGTCGACGAGTTCGCCCCGCAACTCTCCTTTTTCTTCAACGGACACAACAACATCTTCGAGGAGGTTGCGAAGTTCCGCGCCGCCCGGCGGATGTGGCACGACATCATGGAGGGCCGGTTCGACGCGCGGGATCCCACGTCCAAGCAGCTCAAGTTTCACACCCAGACCGCGGGCTCGATGCTCACCGCCCAGCAGATCGAGAACAACGTCGTTCGGGTCGCCTACCAAGCCCTCGCGGCGGTGCTGGGCGGCACGCAGAGTCTCCACACGAACGGCAAGGATGAGGCGCTGGCGCTCCCGACCGAAGAGTCCGTCCGAACCGCGCTGCGGACCCAGCAGATTCTGGCGCACGAATCGGGGGCGGCCGACACGATCGATCCCCTCGCCGGCAGCTACTACGTCGAGTCGCTCACCGACGAGGTCGAGGCGGAGGCGTACGAGATTCTGGACGAGGTCGACGAGCGCGGCGGCATGCTCGAGGCCGTCGAACGGCAGTGGGTCCAGCGCCAGATCCAGGACACCGCCTTCGATCGCCAGCGCGAGATCGAGGAGAAAGAGCGCATCATCGTCGGCGTTAACGAGTTCGAGGTCGACGAAGAGCCCGAGATGGACGTCCAGGAGATCACCGAGGAGGACCAGCAGCGCCAGATCGACAGCCTCCGATCGATTCGCGCCGAGCGCGATGAGGAAGCGGTCGATGCCAAACTCGAAGCGCTCCGGGAGACGGCCCGCGGCGGCGAGAACCTCATGCCGCCGATCATCGAGGCGGTCAAGGCGTACGCGACGGTCGGCGAGATCTGTAACGTGATGCGCGACGAGTTCGGCGAGTACCAGCCCGGGAGCGCGGTCTGACTCGCGATCGGTCGCGTCGTACGGAGCCGCCGAAACCGACGGCTCACCGAACGTCCGGCGTCTGCACCAGCAGATCGACGTAGTCGTCCAGCGACAGCGCGAACCGTTTCGAGGTGGGCAGTTCGAGCCAGTAGAACTCGAACTCGAGACCCGTCTCCGAACCGGATCCGGTGACCTCGTGCGTCCACGCGTCGCGATCCTCCTCGACGTTCGCGTGGAAGAAGTGCCGTCGGTACCGCCTCGGCGGCGAGCGGCGACGGGTCCACACGTCGGTCGTCAGGTGTCGAACGGCATCGAGCGTCGGAATCCCGGCCTCCTCCTCCACCTCCCGCCGGAGCGCCTCCCGGGGCGTCTCGCCGGGTTCTATCGTCCCCTTCGGTACCTGTAGCCCGCCGTGCTCCGGGCTCTCGAACACGAGCAGTTCCGGTCCGCGATCCGCTCCCGAGAGTCGAGTGACGTAGGCGCAGACTTTCGGGACGTAGACGACGTCGCTCTCCATTCGTCGTGGTACGCTTCGGACGGTCATAAAACCGCAGCGTGAAGTGTATCGACGAACGGTCGAGAACCGCTCACTCGGTGCCGAGGCGCTCGTGAATTGATTCCGGGGCTCGATAGGCGCGGCGTTCGAGGAGCGATGTAACGACGATGAAGATCGCCAACGCGGCGCTCGCGACGGCGACGGAATCGGTCTCGTCGAGTCGATCGAGCGTCCGGTGGAACCAGAAGACGTCGGCGATCGGGTGCTCGTGAAGCGCGGCCAGCGCGGGATGCTGTACGAGTTTGACCGCGTCGGGAACGGTCGCCCAGCCGCCGCCCACGAGAACGAGGGTCCGCGGATACGGTAGATCGGGAACGAGCGCGGCCAGGATTGCGGTTACGGCACCGCCGACGGCGAAGTGCGTAATTCCCTGGGACATGGGTTCGAGGGACGTCACGAGGGAGGCGGGTAACTGTTGTGAGCGTCCCGTCCGATCAATCTGCGGTTACCACGGACGATCGACGAGGCGGCGCGGTAGCACCGTCTTATTGGTCGATCGAACGCTGGGAGCCGACGATAGACTGCGGCTCGCGATCACAGGGAGGGTTCGCAGACGCGACGACCCCTCGTCGAAGCTGACCCTTAATCGGTCCATTGGATGGGACCAACGCCCCTGGATCTTGCAGGCCCGGCCGGACCGCGCCCCCTCTCGCCGAGACGCCATCGAATTCGCCATCGAGGTCGACCTGATCCGTTTCGACCTCGAAGACGATCACCGGGACTCCCCGAGCCGGTTCGACGCCGCCGCCCACTCGACGGTCCGCTCGAGTCCCTCGCGGAGCGAGACTTCGGGCGCGTAGCCGAGGTCGGCTCGCGCCGCACCGATATCGGCCTGACTGTGGCGGATGTCGCCGACCCGTTCGTCCGTGTGAACGATCTCGGAGTCGGAGTCGGTCACGTCGACGATCAGCTCCGCGAGTTCGCGAATCGAGATGGCGCGTCCCGTCCCGACGTTGTACGCGCCGCCGACGCGATCCGTCGTGGCAGCCAGGAGGTTCGCCCGAACCACGTCCTCGACAAAGACGAAGTCCCGCGTCTGGCCGCCGTCTCCGTGGACCGAGATCAGCTCTCCGGCCAGCGCTCGATCGATGAAGGCGGTGATGACACCGCTGTAGTCACTGTTGAACTGTCCCGGTCCGTAGACGTTGAAGTAGCGAAGCGCCACCGTCTCGAGCCCGTAGAGGTCGTGGTACTGACGCGCGTAGTGGTCGACCGCGAGCTTCTCGAGCCCGTACGGCGAACTCGGCAGCTTCCGACCGGACTCCGAGACGATCGCCCGCTCCGGCTGCCCGTAAATCGCCGCGCTGGAGGCGAGAACGATCCGCGCGTCGAGCGCTCGAGCCCGTTCCAACAGCGCGAGGGTCGCGTCGACGTTCACCGAGTGGCTCTCCAGCGGGTTCTCGACGGAGCGCTCGACGCTGACGAGGGCGGCCTCGTGAAAGATCAGGTCGACGCCCGTGGTCGCTCGAGCGAGCGCGTCCTCGTCCCGAACGTCGCCCTCGACGACCGTCGCGCCGTCGGGGACTTGTTCCCGCCGCCCCGTCGTGAACGAATCGAGAATCCTGAGGTCGGTTTCGCCGGCGAGCGCGTTCGCGAGATGGCTGCCGATGAATCCGGCGCCGCCCGTGACGAGAACCGTGCAATCCCCGAGTTCGTGTGTCCGCATACTGAATGGACGACGAAGAAGTGTATGGACCTTTGCCCTCCACGGCGGTCCGATCGCCCTCGAGAGTCGTTCGGTTCCGCGGTCGAACGTTGTTCGACCGCGAAGAAACCGAGTCGGGCGGGCAGTCGACCGAGAGGACGTGTGTCGAATCCCGTTTCGAGGGCCTGTAGTCCACCGTACCCGCAGCTCCTGTGAGCGAATCGCACGAAAGAGCGGTCCTCATCCCGTTTTCGAATTGCACCGAAACGAGCCGGTTCGAGTGACAGTTCAGCGGTCGCCACGTGTTCGGGCCGACGAAAGTCAGCTCGACTGTAATTCAACTTTTTATGACCCACGGTGGTGCCTACGAGCAATGGCTGCCGACGAGTCGCAGGGATCACCTCGTCAGCGCGACGGGCACCCTCCTCTCGCCACACTCGTCGCGGTAGTTGCAATACCGATTTTCGGTATCGCCGTCGTTCTCGCGCCGGTTTCCCACGACGTACCGATCTCCGTTCCGCTCGCGCTTCCGTACCTCTTGTTCGTTCCGGGGTACGTCGTCGCCGCTTGTCTCCTCCCCGGAGGCGGCGGAATCGGTGGGGTCAAACGCGTCGCGCTCTCGGTCGGGCTGAGCCTCACGATCGTTCCGTTGGCTGCGCTCGGGCTCGTCGCGATGCAGCGGGATATCCACGCCATCCCCGTCGTCCTCGTCGTGAGCGGGCTCGTGCTGGTCATGACGCTGATCGCGGCCGGTAGACGGTGGCGTCTTCTCGACGCCGAACGGTTTCGTCTCGTCTCCCGAACGGGGACTGCGTCGGAACGGACGGGCGCTCGCCGGCAGCTCGCGTGGCGGGAGGTTGTGGTAACCGTTCTCTTCGTGGTTGCGGTGGTGGTCCTCATCGGGGTCGTCGGATACGCCGCCATGACGCCGCAGACCGACTCGTACTCGGCCATCTACCTCCTGACCGAGGACGAGGACGGCGAGCTGGTCGCCGACGATTACCCGACCGAGTTCGAACTCGGCGAGGAACGCGAGGTAATCGTCGGCATCGACAACCACGAACACCGGCCAGTGAACTACACTGTCGTCGTCGCGGAACAGGATATCGAGTCGAACGAATCCGAGGTAGTCGTCGACGAGCAACGCGAACTCGACAGGTTCGACATCCGCCTCGAACACGACGAGACGCGGCTCCGGACGGACGAATTCCAGCCGACGATCACGGGCCGGGACGTCCGAATCGTCTGGCTGCTGTACCTTGATGGGGACGTGCCGGACGACCCGTCCGTCAAAAACGCGGACTATTACGTCGACCTCTGGGTAGAGGTGACTGACGACGAAGCGTAATGCTGCCGGCGGTTCGATCGGCGGACCGTCCGGTCGTCCATGGCGCTGCAGTGCACCGTTCGGGGACCGAGTCGGGGAGAGCCGGTCGAGCGACGGGACCGGTTCGTTGTCGGTGGCGATTCACCTATCGCTCGTTCACCGGGTCGGCGACGACCTCCCCGTCCTCGACGGTGATCCGGTAAGGGGCGCCGGTCGAACGGTCTCGGACGATCACACCGTTGCCGTCGTCGCCGCCGCAGTAGAGGTCGCCGTTGACGCTGTACTCCGCGAGCTGGGAGTCGTCCTCGAGCTCGAGTCCGTACGAACTCAACACCCACCGGAGGTCGAGGTCGCCGCCCTCGATCGAGGCGAACCGCGAGTTCTCGAAGTGCAACAGATCCGGATAGTGGGTCTGGTTCTCGCCGGCCGCGTTCACGGAGACGACGGGAGCGTTCTGCGGTTCGACGAACGAGACGAAGTTCGACACCGTGATCCGGGTGAACGCGTTGAACGAGAGCATGGGATGGTCGTCGCTGGGATCGTGGACGTGCGGCGCGACGATGTGCGCGTTGTTGATGCTCTCGAGGTAGTAGGCTTCCGCTGCCGGCCACTCGACGCCGCAGTGGTGGATCTCGAGCGCGATGTTTCGGTGGCCGTCGGTCCCGTGAAGGGAGTAGCCGCGTCGGGTTCTGTCCGCCGCACAGTTGACGAGACCCGCGTAATCCATCAGGTGAATCTCGTAGCCGTGACCGTCGTTGTCGAGGGAGTAACAGGTGGTAAACTGGGTCGACGTTCCGTGGCCGGTGACGAGAAAGCCGCTCCCGCCGTTGTACTGGGCGCGACAGGTGCCGATTCGCGAGACGATCGGCCGGTGGATCGCGAAGCCGTGACTCGCGGCGCGGATGCCGTGGACGTTCGTCACGTCGAGTACGATGTTCACGTCGGCACCCGATGCACTGATTCGAAGTGCGTGATCGGCGGCGCCGTTAGCGTCGACGGTCAGATCGCGGACGGTCAGATTGTGACCGTCGATCCACTCGGTTCGTTTCGGTCTGTTCAGGACGCCGTTTCCGTCCGGCCACGTTCCATCCGGGTCGGCTCGGATGGTGACTTCGCCGTTCCCGTGGAGGTACCGCGAATGCCCCCCGTGGCCGAATTCGATCGGTTCGGAGACGAGGTAGGCGTCCTCGGGTTCGGGAAAGAAGACGCCGAAATGAACGTCGTCTATCGCGTCCTGGATCGCCTGCGTGTCGTCGGTGACGCCGTCTCCGACGGCGCCGTACGCGGTAACGGGGACCGTCTGTTCGGTAACGTTGCCGCGGTGTTCCCAGTCCGTCTCGGTGCCGACGTAGACGTCGCCCGTATCTCGGGCGAGGAACACCGAGTTTTCGTACGGGGTGTACCCGTCGCGATCGGCGTCGTCGGCGACGACCGGGACCCGCTCCTCGAGCGTTTCGAACTCGTCGTTGTAGTCCCACTCTTCGCCGCTCTCGTAGCCGAGATCGAATCCGTGGTTGTCGGATGGAGTTGGCATATGCGTGATTACGCTCCGTAGTGTTGGCCGTACGCAGAGAGACGTCCCGTCCTTCCGGCCTCGGCGTCCGATATCGTTCCGTTCGGGGATGCACCCCGACGGTGGTCTCCGGCCAGATACCGATCGCCCCGCGTGACAACGGCCACGAGAGCGGTAGCGATGAGAGCGAGAAGCGACCGTCGTCGGTACGTTCGAGGAGGGCGCTGCATGCCTACCGACAAGCACTCGTGCGTTTATAAAGAGATCGCCTAATATAATGTGAATTATTGGCAGTATGAGCAAATATATTTAAAAACCAAACGTTGCACAACGAGAGACGAACGGCGACCTCGTCGCTCGCATCCGAGGGGCAAGCGCGTTACCGGCCGGAGCGAAACCGATCGAGCGCTCCTCGACTCGCCCACTGACTTCCCGTCGCGTACTCATTAGCGACGCGACACTACCCGCATATATAAAATGTGCTGAATCCACCTATAATACCGTCGAGATCATACGTGTGCTATGACCGCCGTCTTCTTCCCGAACCCTTCATCAACCGACGGTAGAACGTTGGCGAGGATGACGGTAATCACGCTGTGCATTTACTGGCTACTCCAGTATCTTTGGCACTTCCTTTCCCCACAGTTTGCGGAGTATCTCACCGTCTGGATACGTCTGGGTATCGGAATCACCGGATTCGTTCTATTCGTCTGTGCGCCGGGTCTGCTGCTCTTCAGTTTCGATGATTCGGAAACCTTCTCCCCGGGCGAGACGACGATCCTCTCCGTCGGAGTGAGCCTGTTCATCTTCTCGGTGTTCGGAATAGCTATCAGCCTGGTCTCCCCTTTTTTCGACGTCTTTGCTCCCCTGGGCGAACCGTGGATCCACGTCGTCGCCACCGGATTGGTGCTCGGCCTCGCCGCACTAGCCTTTTTCGGCGCGAGTCGAGAACGGCCCGGTGACGACGTTATCCGCGTTCCGATATCCCCGGCCATAATCATCGCGGTGCTCCTTCCGGCGCTTTCGATCGCCGGAACGACGCTCTTTAACGTCCGCGATTCGAACGTGCTGTTACTGGTCCTCGTCCCTCTCGTAGCGGTGATCACGGTGCTCGTCCCCAAGATATCGCTTTCGAGAACGGACCGTTCGCTGCTGTTGTATTCGATCGCGATTTCGGTCCTCTTCCATCACGTCTTACTGACCGAGTACGTGACCGGGGCGGACGTTCAGATACACTATTATTTCGCCGAAATGGTGTACGCGGAGGGGAGATGGACGTCCGAGATCCCCAGCCTCGGCTCGCTTCCGGTGCTCACGATCCTTCCGGTCGTCTTCTCGGAATTACTGGGACTATCGCTTCACTACGCGTACAAGGTCGTATTTTCGATCGTCTTCGCGGCCGTGCCCGTCGGAATGTACTCCCTATTTCGGAGGTATATCGCCGAGACGGGCGCGATGCTCGCCGCCCTCTCGTTCGTATTTTACTTCCGATACTTCCACGAGACCCCCGAAAAGGAGCGGCTAGCGATGTTCTTCATGGTCTGCTTGCTCCTCGTGATCGTCGCTCGCTCCTCGTCGAAGCGGCTCACGTATCTTCTCGTCCCGACGTTCACCGTTTCGATAATCTTTAGCCACTACGGAACCGCGATTATCTTCTCGTTCAGCGTGCTGTTCGCGGCGGCGTTTCTGTTCCTGCTGTCGCTCTTCCACCGCCGAACGCAACCCAGCGTGTCACCAACCTTCGCGGGAGTATACGGTGTCGGAACGCTCGTCGGAACGCTCGGCTGGATGTTCCTCGTCGGGGAAGGGTCGACGTTCTTCTCTCTGCTCGACGTTCCGGGACACCTGCTCTGGGAATGGAACGCCATGTTTTCGGAGACGGACACCGCCTCGAGATCCGGTGCAGGGATTCTCAGTCAGCACCGCTCGCCGCTCGATCTGCTCACTGCCGGTGTGTTTGCCGCTATTCTGCTGACGATATCGGTCGGATTGCTCTCGGAGGTATGGCGGCGGCTCGATCGTCGGCCCGTCGAAACGCCGGACGTACTAGTATCGCTCTCGCTCGCGTTTTACGCGCTCATCGGGTTTTCGTTCTTCTTCGGCGGCGGGTACGGAGCGGATCGAGCGTGGCTCCTCTCGATGACCGTGCTCTCGCTGTACCTCCCGATCGGATATCAGGTATTCGCGTCTTCGATTCGGAAGCTCCTGTACGGCGTCTCGCTTCCGATACCGTCCGCGGGGACGACTTGGAGCGTGCTGGCCGTCGTCGTCGCGCTGTTCCTGTTGCTCAATTCCGGGTTCCTCTACTACGCCGCTGGCGATCCGATCCCGTCGGCGGCCGCGTTCGATTCCGACGCTCACACCCCCGTTTACGACGACGGAGAGCGCTCGGCCGGCCGGTGGATTTACGAGTCGAGCGAAAACGGAACGATCCTCACCGACGAGGTGACGTACCACCTGTTCTTTCCCTTCGCACTGGATTACGATGCGGCAGTACACGGGGATTCCGAAATCGAACGGGTAGAGTGGGTCGACGAAACGCAACAGGATCAGGGGGCCGCCTCCTACGTCTTCGTGCTGGAGAGCAATCCCGATCCCGACGCGATCGCTACCGAGCGGGACAACAGAATCTTCGACAACTCGAAGGCGGTCGTTTACGAAGTCAGGACCGGCGACGGAGCCGAATAGACGAGACGGTAGCGCGATCGAGCTAACGTCGTCTCGCAGTGAACGCCTAGGGTTGCGACGAGAGCGCGACCGCGGTGGAGTTGGCGAGACACTGAGATACAACGGCGTCCTCGTCCGGACTCCTTGCGGCGAGTCGCCGCGACCAGCGACGAAACTTGCAACGCCGTCGGAGCGGCGAGGACCGTCCGCTCTCTCCGATCTAGAGCATCTCACTCGTCACGTCCAGGATCATCTGCCGGTACGATGCGAACGAGAGTAACGCGGCAGTGTACACGACGCCTCCGAATGCCACGGTTGCGAGCAGAACGACGAGGGAGTCGATACGCACGAGTTCCTGAACCCCCCACAGGACGGATCCCATCGCTAGCGCCGAGAGAACCGACGTTCCGACCTCGTCGACGTTCACCGTCAAGCGTACGTACTTCGATAAGTACGTCGCGTTCATCGCCGTGAACAGGAAGTACGCCATCGTGGTCGCCACCGCGGCGCCGACGATCCCGTATCGGGGGATCAACGCCACGTTCAGACCGACGTTTAGTGCGACGAAAACGAGCGCCGTCTTCGCCACCAGACCGGGGCGATCGATCGCGAGCAGCAACGTTCCAAAGACGTAGTTCAGCGATTCCGCGATCTTTCCGAAGAGAATGATGACGAGCGCCGCGGCCGCGATCGCGAACTCGGGACCGAATATCAGCGAGAGGATTTCGTTTCCGAGCACCAGGCCGCCGATCACGCCAGGAACGACGATTACGATCGACCACGTGATCACGGTTGGAACGAGTCGCTCGATCTCGTCGAACTGCCCCTGAGTCGCTCGTTCGCTAACCGACGGGAAGAGCGTGAGCGCGATCGCCTGCGGCAGGAGTAAGAACACGACCGAAATCTGCCAGGCGACCTCGTACGCGGCGACGTCGGTGCGCGTGAGAAAAAAACCGATCAACAGAATGTCGATCCACCGATAGGAAGCGGTCATCACGGATGATGCGACGAAGTTGTACCACGAGAAGTCGAACAGCGATCGGACGATATCGATCGAAAACGTCCCCAGCTCGGTCGAGATCAGCCGGTAGCCGACGACGGACAGTACGAGCCAACCGAGACCGTATCCGGTTATCAGCCCCTCGACGCCGAATCCGCGTAGAATCAGTAAAACGCCCAGGAGGACGAACACGACGTTCTGGACCAGCGTGAGGTATTCGGCGGTAGCAACGGACTGTTCACCCCGAAGAATGGCCAGAATCAGCCACCCCAACTGCTGAGCAACGAGCACCGGAACGAGCAGCATCGTTACGTCGGCGCCGACGTAGCTATCGATGTAGCCGCGCGATGCGATGAGGATCGTCGCGACGAGTAGCATCGAGCCGGTTTTCAACAGCAACCCCGTCGTTAGCACGTCACCCGGGGGAACCGCGTTCCGCTGTTCGCTGATCCGCTTTTCCATCGCCTTATCGATACCGAGATCGAGAAACACCTCGAACACGCTCGTTACCGCGATGAAGAGGACGAATACGCCGAACAGTTGCGCGTCGAGAATCCTCGCGAAGGTAACGTACCCCAGAACCATGATTACCGATCCGGCGGTTCGCGCGCTAAATACGCGCCAGATCGCTCCGAGGACGTCTATATTGGCCATTTGAAGGTGTTCGACGAATCCACTCCGGGCGCGACTACAAAGCCGGCGGTTGGTTGTAGCCCACGCTCACGTTCAATGGATACTTAAAACCACTCTCGGATCGATCAGCCGACTATTGCGACGCGAAACGCACACTGTGTTTAGGTCGTCGGCCGCGAGAGGTTCGGGAAATGATGTCCTCACAGCCGGAACTCCGCGGAGATTACGAGCGCATCTCCGACCTATTACTCGACAGGTACCCGAACGTCCGACGCGTCGGCGTTCTCATCTCCACGCTCGACGAAGCGGAGGGCGTCGCCAGCGTAGTGATTCCGCAACTCGCGGAGTTGAACGAGGCGAACATTAGCACGAGCGTGTACCTGTTCGATTACGTTACCGAGGTAGACAGCGATGTCGTTTCTCTGGGCAATGACGCTCTCTCGAGTCGAATGCGAAGAGCGGAATACTTCGTAAACCCGCTGCGGATCGGGCGCTCTGCGCTCGAGCTCAAGGACGAGGATCTGCTCATCGTCCACCAACCGATACTCACCATTCCCGCCGTTCTCACCCAGTACCTCTTCGATACGCCCGTGGTTTTCGTCAATCACCGATCACCGGTCGACGAGGGTGCGTTTCTCCACCCGTTGCACGAACTGGCGTCGCTTTCGGATACGGTTGTGTCGGTCAGCAAGTACAGCCGGGACGGATTCGCGAACCGATACGGGGTTACTGGGCCGGTGATTTACAATACCGTCGGCGGATCGTACAACGAAAACGTCGACGGGAGCGCCGTCCGCAGAAAGCACTCGCTCGGAGACGATCCCGTGATACTCTACGTGGGACGGATCTCCCCCGAAAAGAACATCGAGAAGCTGATCTCCGTCTACGAGTACGTCCTCCGCGAGTTTCCGGACGCAGTCCTCCTCGCCGTCGGCCGAACGGACGACCGAGCGTACAAGGAGCGATTGGACGCCCTGGCGGCTACCAGCAACGGTACCGTGATCATGACCGGACGAGTTTCGGAGGAGGAGCTCCCACAATACTACGCCGCGGCAGACGTGTACGCGACTTGCTCTACACTCGAGGGATTTAACCTCACAATCGTGGAAGCCGAACAGTGTGGAACGCCGACGGTCGCCTTCGATATCGGACCGCACGCGGAAGTACAATCGTACGGTCGGACGGTCGAGCCGAGAAATCTCCCGGCGTTTGCGGATGCGGTGCTCGAGCTGTTGAGGTCGTAGTCAACCCCCCGATGTCGCTAAATTCGAAGATCCGTACGACTCGAGTCCGCGATATCGACACTCGCTGGCGGATCGGATTCGCTCGGGGAGCACCGGAATTCGTACGACAACCGTATCGACGTTTCGGCCTCCGTTATCGACCACATTCTTCTTCCAACCAAATCTCCTTCCAATCTTTCGGCCGTCGTTTCCGCAGTCGTTCGATATCTTTGATTTTCGCGTACGTCGAGACGTAGTGATTAATATCCGTAAACGCCATGTAGAACCCGCGATAGCCGTCCAGCGCGGCCCGTCCGATGACGAGTCGATAGAGCGCCGCAGCGATCCCTTTCGCCAGCAAAACGGCGGGGTTGCCGGGCTTGTTCAGCTCGACGATCTGGAACGCCTCCAGGGCGCTGTACTGCATCATCTTCGCCTCTCGCTCGGAGACCCGTTCGACCGTGTAGTTGTTGATCGCGTGCTTAAGGTCCCTCGTCCGCTCGGCGTACTCGTCGCTGATCGTCGGCCGCTCCCACAGGTGTTCCTGTTGGTAGTACAGCACCCGCCTGTTCGCCAGCACCGGCTGCTTGACGTGATACTGGTGGGACCACGCCCCGAGGATGTGCTCGCGCTTTCGGATGTAGAAGCCGACGATACCCGGCGAGCCGAAGACGTCGAAAATCTCCCGCCGGAGGGCCGGCGGCACCTCCTCGTCCGAGTCCAGAATGAGCACCCAATCGTTCGAGGCGTGTTCGATCGACTTCGTCTTGATGTCACCGAACCCCTTGAACTCGTGCTGGTAGACGTCGGCGCCGTACTCCTCGCAGATCTCGATCGTCCCGTCCTGGCTGTCGCTGTCCACGACGACGATCTCGTCCGTCCAGTCCTGGACGCTCTCGAGGCACCGCCTGATTATATCGGCGTTGTCCTTCGTCGTGATACAGACGGAGATCGGCAGCGTTTCCCGCTCGTCCGCCCGTTCGTCGGTCGTCGCGGCGCTCATTCCGGTGACCCGCGTCGAGTCGCACGGCTGCCAATCCGTGCGGAGCGCGAGCCGCGGGGGCCGCGGCTCGAGGTCGGTCCGCGACGCTCGAAACAGAACACATATTGTAACGTTGTCATCTTGGTTCGCTAGCATTCGTAGTCGCGGTCGGGCCAAATACCTGTGGGGAGATCGGCACCGACAATCGGGCGTTGATGACCATTTCATATCAGTAGGCCGAGGTTACGACACGGCGGCCGCGTGCCGATCGACGTCCCCCGTTCGGCACCTCGTCTCGAGGCGACGTTCTTCGGAGATCGGCGTTCGGAGTCGCCGGCGCGTTCCTCGAGACGCCGGCCCGCTACGGCGCGGCGCCCGGAGCGTCAGTCGGCTGCTCCGGAGCTTCGAGACGCCGACCGGTCGAGGCGCTAGCCGGGTGTCCTCGTGTACCGCGTGATAAGCCGGCCGCGGATTCGCTTCGGCAGCAACCGAACCGAAGCGCGCGTGAGGAGGTTGTAGAGGAGGATCGGCGCGTCGATGAACCCGGACCGGTAGAAGCTCCGCTGGAGACGGACTTCCGCCTTCGTGACCGAGAGTCCGCCGCGTTGGCCGTAGTCCCGGTCGATCCGCGCCTTCGCGAGCACGGACGGGACGTTGGCGAACGTCGCTTCGTTCGATAGCATTCGAACCCAGAGGTCGTAATCCTCCATGCCGAGGAAGTCCCGGTAGTTTCCGGCCTCGAGAATCGCGCGGCG
This sequence comes from Halosolutus gelatinilyticus, assembly GCF_023028105.1. Taxonomy (NCBI): domain Archaea; kingdom Methanobacteriati; phylum Methanobacteriota; class Halobacteria; order Halobacteriales; family Natrialbaceae; genus Halosolutus; species Halosolutus gelatinilyticus. The sequence continues at coordinate 3,588,852 of NZ_CP095491.1, read as the reverse complement.
GCGGGCCATCACGGTGATGTGGTTCATCGGGTTTCGAAACCGGGCTCGAGCGGCGATCGAAGTGTGGTTCGTGGGGACGATTCGGCATGCGAAGCAGTCGTCCGGATCGTCGTCGAACTCGGCGATGTAGCCGCCGACGACGTCGACGTCGGGGCGCCGTTCGAAGACGGCCAGCTGGCGTTCGAATCGATCGGGAACGCTGATATCGTCGGCGTCCATCCGCGCGACGAGTTCGTGCTCGCACCGGCGTACGCCGACCCGAAGCGCGTTCCCGATGCCGACGTTTTCGCGCAGCCGGTACCGCGAGAAGTGGTCCCCCTGCGCTCGCTCGTACGAGTCCAGGACGTCGCTCAGCGCGTCGGTGAGCGGCCCGTCCTCGACGATCACGATCTCGTCCGGCCGGACCGACTGGTCGACGACGCTCCGGAGGGCGGCCTCGAGGTGCGACGGATCGTCGCCTGCGTACACCGGCATCAGTACCGAAAACGCGGGGCTCATGGCGTCGCGAGCGACGGCCGGCGATTCGACCGGACGGCTCTTGCGAGCACGAGTACGCGCACGCGCCGCTTAGAGGAGCGGTATCGTTGCCGCGTTAGGCTCCGCTTGCCGGGGGCGTCCGAACGAGGGGGAGCGGCCCGCGACGCCCGGTGCGACGAATCGCAGTCGCTCGCCTCGGCGACTCGAGCGGACCGAGCGCGCCTTTTTTCGCCCCTGGCGCCGTCCGTCCGGACATCGCGGAGCGGTCCGAGCGCGCGGCTCGCCCGGTACCGCATCCGACGGCAGAACGAGGTCGAATGTTTCGAAATATCACCGCAGGCGGGCGCGAACGGCCCGGTAGCCCGACGGTAACGCACACCGTACTGAAGAGCGCGTGGGTCCGGCTGGCCCGCCTCGATTACTACGCGAAGGTTTCGTCGTGGGCACCGTGTCCGGACTCCGGGAACCGAATTCTGATGTATCACTCCGTCGGCGGCGGGTTTTACGACGACGTTTCCCCGGGCCGGTTTCGAAGGCAGCTCGAGCAGCTCACCCGGAAGTACGACGTCGTCGATCTGCCGGCCGTGCTGGAAGAGACCGCCGACACCAGGGTCGCGCTGACGTTCGACGACGGAACCGTCGATTTTTACGAGACCGTCCGACCGATGCTCCAGGAGTTCGACGTCCCGGCGACCGTGTTCGTCGTCGCCGATAGCATCGGAAACGCGGAGTTCCTTCAGGACGAGTGGTTCGACTACGAGTATATGACGGAAGCCCAGCTCGTCGATCTCGCCGACGACGAGCTCGTGACGATCGGGAACCACTCGAAGTCCCACCGGAAACTCGATACGCTCTCCGCAGGCGAGCTGGAAACCGAGATCGCGGAATCCAAGCTTGAACTCGAGGAGCGACTGGGGATCGACGTGGACCGATTCTGCTACCCGCAGGGCGAGTACTCGGCGACGGCCGTGGACCTCGTCCGCGACACTCACCGGTTCGCGGTGGCGGGACTGAACGAAATTCGAGTCGGGCCGGAGTCGGACCCGTGCCTGCTCCCGCGGATCAACGGCGCCGGCGAGCCGAAACAGCTCCGGTGGGAGTTCACCGACTGCAGCGCCTTCCTCGCGGGGACGATGTTCGACCTGCAGAACGGGCACCGCTGAGAGCGGTTCGCCCGTCGCGGCGACCCCTCTCATGGTCGCCCGTCGAACGCGACCGTCGCGCCGACGAGAGCGCCTTCGGATGAGTCCTCCCGATTTCGGACGCGCTCCGAGCGTTCCCGATACGGAGTCGATCGAAGCGACGGGTGCGTGTTCATTGCGTGGACGAACAGCGCGAATAGGACCATCGTTACCCCGGCGAACGCGAACGCAGCTGGCGCGAGTATCGAAATCGCCGGCACCTGCGCGGCGGACAGCTGTTCGATCGACCCGACGGCGATCGACGTGCCGAGTGCAGCGAGGAGCGTTCCCGGAAGCCCCAGCACGAGCAGGGGGTGCGTCCACTCGAGGTGGCCGAGAATGTTCCACACGAGTCCGGTACCGTGGGAGAGCGCGCCCTGGGAGCTGCCGTGCTCGACGTCGTAGTCGATGGTGATTCCGATCTCCTCGAAGTCGAATCCCGCGCGATGGGCGTGGTAAATGATGTCCGTGCTCGCGCCCATTCCGCTGCCCAGGTCGGCGGTCGTCGCGAGGGAGTCGACGGCCTCCCACGTGTATGATCGGAAGCCGCTCTGGGTGTCCCGAACCCACGTGCGCGGCCGGAATCGTCCCAGGCTCGCGTTCGTGAGGAGGTTAATGACGCCGAGTCCGAGCGAGCGGACCCGCGGCATCCGCGTCTTCGAATCGTCCGCGAATCGGCTCCCGATGACGATCTCGGCGCCGCTCGACTCCTGGGCCTCGACGAGCGTCGCGATGGACGCCGGATCGTGTTGCCCGTCGGCGTCCAGGGTCACGAGGTGGTCGGCCGCGAGCGTTCGTCCCTCCGCGAAGATAGTTTGGAGAGCGCCGCCGTAGCCGCGGTTGCGATCGTGACGGACGACGAGCGCACCGGCCCCCTCGGCGCGCTCGGCCGTGGCGTCGTCGCTCCCGTCGTCGACGACGAGAACCTGATCCGCGTGCGTGGTCGCTTCCCGGACGACCGAGCCGATCGTCTCCGCCGCGTTGTACGCGGGGATCGCCGCGAGAACGCGCGGGCGGCGGTCGACGACCGGCCGCGCCTCCGGAATCGCGTCGGTCTCGAACCGGCCCGGGACGAACGCTCCCAGGGTTCGCTCGTAGTCGATCCGCGGACACCCCTCCCGCTGGAAGATGATCCCGGAGCGGCCGTCGATATACGCCGCCGCGAAGAGGGCCGCCTCGAACTCGAGCCGGCTCGCGGCGACGGTGCGGGGTTCGACGACCGCGGCGCCGAGGCGGGCGGCGAGGCGACCGGGTTCGGAGTCGGGATCGACCGCGATGAGGTAGACCGCGAACCCCTGTTCGGCCGCTCGAAGGATCGTCCGGTAAACCGACTCGGGCTCCTCGCCCGCGGCCACGATGCCGACCGCGGGTCGGCGGCGGTCGTCGGCCGACGGCGACTCGTCGGCGGTGATATCGGTCGGCTCGAGGCCGCCGTCGGGGGAGACGTACGAACGCGGAGCATCGTCTTCGGCCGCGACGTTCCGGGGAAGGGTGGTGTCCATACCCGACCGGAGCACCGACGCGGGGCAATAGTGATAGCAAGTTGAAAGTTACGCGGGGTGGTTACCTCGAGGAAACCGGTACGGCACCAGCGGATCGCTCGGGGGTCGTCGAACGCCCCCAATACTCAAATCCGATCGAGGACGAAGGGTCGGTCGTGAGTACCGGACCCGAACTGGAGACCGTGACCACAGACGGCGCCGAAATTCCGGCGCTCGGCTTCGGCACGGCCCGGATGACCGGCGACGAGTGTCGCCGCGCGGTCGAGACGGCGCTCGAGGTCGGTTACCGCCACGTCGACACCGCTCAGATGTACGACAACGAGGACGCGGTCGGCGACGCGCTCGCGACGAGCGACGTCCCCCGCGAGGCCGTGTTCGTCACGACCAAGATCGACACAGACAACCTCGCCTACGACGCCGCCCTCGAATCGACCCGAGCGAGCCTCGATCGCCTGGGTCTCGACGCCGTCGATCTACTCCTGATCCACGCGCCGCGATCGCACACGCCCCTCGAGGAAACGATCCGCGCGATGAACGAGCTACAAGACGAGAGCGTCGTCGACCACGTCGGGGTCAGTAACTTCTCGGTGGACCAGCTCCATCGGGCTCGAACCCTCTCGGAGACGCCGATCGTCGCGAACCAGGTCAAGTACCACCCCTACCACCACCAGACGGACCTCCTCGAATACTGCATCGAGCACGGGATCTGCCTGACCGCGTACAGCCCGCTCGCTGCGGGCGCCGTCCCGGGCGACGATCGGCTCGCCGAGATCGGCGCCGCTCACGGCAAGTCCGCCGCGCAGGTCGCGCTGCGGTGGCTCCTCCAGCAACCGTTCGTCGCGGCGATCCCGAAGGCGTCGAGCCGCGAGCACATCGAGGCGAACGCGGACGTGTTCGACTTCGAGCTGTCGGGCGAGGAGATGCGCGACATCGGCGATATCGGCGGCCTCTGGGATCGACTGGCCGTCAAACTGGGACTGCGGTGAGCGATCGTCTCGGTTGGGTTCGCCCGTCGATCGCGCCCCGCCGGAGCGGCGACCGAATCCGTCCCGATCGACCAAAACAGTAACGCCCCTCCCTCGAGGACTCACGCGTGATGCACTTCGATCACGCCGGCATCGCGACCGACGACGCGCGAGAACTCGCCGACCTGTACGCCGACCTCTTCGGACTCGAGGTGGCCCACGAGGAGGAGTTCAACGGCATGCGCGTCGTCTTTCTCGACTGCGGAAACGGCTACTTCGAACTGCTCGAGCCGCTCGAAACGGGGACCATCTCCCGGTATCTCGAGAACAACGGCTCAGGCATCCACCACCTCGCGCTCGCGACCGACGACGTCGAGGGTGCGCTCGAAACCGCCCGCGACCACGACGTGCGGTTGATCGACGAGGAACCGCGGCCCGGCGCGTGGGGCCACACCGTCGCGTTCCTCCATCCCACAGACACCGGCGGCATCCTCGTCGAGTTCGTCGAACACTGAGGCCGATCAGCGCTCGTCCGGTTCGCCCCGATCGACGTCGATCCGGTGGGGTTCGACGCGATCGTCCTCGTCCCCGCCGCCGACGGGGATCTTCGTCTGGAGCGAACTGGCGAACGACTGCACCCGATCGACCAGCGTCTCGACTTCTTCCTGGAACTCCTCGACCGAACGTTCGACGTAGTGAACCCGCTTCGAGGGGATCCGTCGAACGATGTCGTTGCCCTCCTCGTCCTCGTCGGTCTTGATGATCCAGTGGTCCTGGAAGTACGCGATGTGCTCGTTCGGAACCGTCTTCCGAACCGTTCCTTCGTCCGGTTCGTCGTAGACGATCGTCGCCTCGCCCATATCCCGCTCTAATTCGAGGTCTTCTTCCACCATGGTGTGACTTCTGCGCGCGTACAAGCGTAGGTGCTGTGCTTGCGACCATCAGAGCAACCTGGGACCCTCAGTGCATCTGGTTCGAAAACACCGATTCACGGCGCGAACACCTCGAAAGCCCTTGGCCCCTTTCAGCCCCGCCCGCGGCGGCTTGACCGACCAGCCGATATGGGTGACTGAAAGGGGCTACCGTTGAGCGAAAACGTGCATCCGCTCGACGACGGGGGCTTTCGTGGTGTACTCAGGACCGCAACCTCATCGTCTTCCCGCCAATTCGACGAGCCTGTCGCAGTGATCTAGCCGAAGTTTTCGATCAGCGCTTCGTCCGAGTCGCCGCCGGCGTCGTCGATCGCGTCCGCGACGGCTCTGACGAAGTCCTCGAAGCCGAACGCGTAGACCTGTCCCTCGCCGTGGTGAGAGGCGATCGCCTCGGCCAGTTCGTCGTCGGCGTCCGCGCCGATAATCTCGACCGCGACGCCCTCTTCCTCGATCGCCTCGAGTCGATCGACGTGAGCCGGGTCGTCGTCCTGGTAGACGACGGTCGCGTCGTAGCCCGCGTCGTGGGCCGCCTCGGCGATCGCGACGGCGGGGCCGACGCCCGGGCCGCCGGCGACCGCGACGACATCTCGATCGCGCTCGTAGGTGATCGTGCCGAACGGCCCCTCGACGTGGACCGTCTCGCCGCCGTCCAGGTCCGCGAGCCACGGCGAGAGTTCGCCGTCGGGGTCGATGCCGACGGTGAGTTCGAACGTCTCGTCGACCGAGGGCGACGACAGCGTGTAGTGTCGCATGACGACGTCGTCCTCGTCGGCGGCCGTCTGATCGTCGACTCCGGGAGCGGCCCGCAGGAGGACGAACTGGCCCGGAAGCGCGTCGAAATCGCCGGGCGTTTCGAGTTCGAGTGCGATGGTGTCCGGCCCCACCTCGCGGACCGATTCGACGGCAACTGGCGTTCCGTTCATGTCGGATCGGTTCGGGGCGCGCGTGAAAAGGAATTCCGTTTACCCGCTGGAGAATAATTCGCCGTCGAGTAACAATTTCAGCCGGTGAAACGGTGGTCCGGCGGGGGTTTCAGAAGCCTTTTCATACGTGGAAGGCAAGTTCCGCCCTAACATGGCTGAGGATCTCAACTGGGCGATCGGAGGCGAGGCCGGAGACGGAATCGACTCCACCGGAAAGATTTTCGCTCAGGCACTGTCCCGAGCCGGACGGCACGTCTACACGTCGAAAGACTTCGCATCGCGCATCAGGGGCGGGTACACCGCATACAAGATCCGGACCTCGGTCGACGACGTCCAGAGCGTCGTCGATCGGCTGGACATCCTCGTCGCCCTGACACAGCGGACGATCGACGAAAATCTCGACGAACTCCACGAGGGGAGCGCGATCATCTACGACGGCGAGCGCTCCTGGGAGGCCGAGATCCCTGACGAGATGACGGCGGTCGACGTCCCGCTGAAATCGCTCGCCGAGGACGCCGGCGGCGCGATCATGCGCAACATCGTCGCGCTCGGCGCGGCCTGCGCGATCACCGGCTTCGACGTCGAGTACCTGGACGAGGCCCTGGAGAAGCGCTTCGGCGGCAAGGGCTCGAAGATCGTCGAGAACAACAAGGAAGCCGCCCGTCTCGGCCAGGAGCACGTCGAGGAGAACTACGACCTCGACCACCTCGGCTACAACCTCGAGACGACCGATAACGATTACGTCCTGCTGAACGGCAACGAGGCGATCGGCATGGGTGCGATCGCCGCGGGCTGTCGGTTCTACGCCGGCTACCCCATCACGCCCGCGACGTCGATCATGGAGTACCTGACCGGACGGCTCGAGGACTACGGCGGCCACGTCGTCCAGGCCGAAGACGAACTCTCGGCGATCAACATGTCCCTCGGCGCCGCACGCGCCGGGGCTCGATCGATGACCGCCACGTCCGGCGCGGGGATCGACCTCATGACCGAGACGTTCGGCCTGGTCGCGACCAGCGAGACGCCGCTGGTCATCTGCGACGTCCAGCGCTCCGGCCCCTCGACGGGGATGCCGACGAAGCAAGAGCAAGGCGACCTCAACCTAACGCTGTACGGCGGCCACGGCGAGGTTCCGCGGTTCGTCGTCGCTCCGACCTCGATCACCGAGTGCTTCTGGAAGACCATCGAGGCGTTCAACCTAGCCGAGAAGTACCAGACGCCGGTCTTCCTCGTCTCCGACCTCGCGATGTCCGTCACCGAGCAGACGTTCCCGCCGGAGGAGTTCGACATGGACGCGGTCGAGATCGATCGCGGCAAACTCGTCGATCAGGACGAGGTCGACGAGTGGCTCGACGAGCAGGGCCGATTCCGCGCCCACGCCGTCACCGACGACGGGGTCAGCCCGCGCGCGATCCCCGGCACGATCGACGGCGCGCACATGTCGACCGGGCTCGAGCACGACGAACTGGGCCGCCGGACCGAGGACCAGGGCGAGCGCGTCCAGCAGGTCGACAAGCGCTACCGCAAGGTCGAGACCGCCCAGGAGCGAGAGGAATGGGACTACCGCGAGTTCGGCGATCCCGACGCGGAGAACCTCGTCGTCTCGTGGGGATCGAACGAGGGCGCGCTCGTCGAAGCCCTCGGCTACCTCGAGGACGAGGGCGTCGACGTCCGCGTGATCTCGGTGCCGTACATCTTCCCGCGACCGGACTTGAGCGAGGAGATCGAGGCCGCGGCGGACGTGATCGTCGTCGAGTGTAACGCGACCGGTCAGTTCGCGGACCTCCTCGAGCACGACACCCTTACCCGCGTCAAGCGCATCAACAAGTATACCGGCGTCCGCTTCAAGGCGGACGAACTCGCCGAAGAGATCACCGAACAACTCGCAGCAGAGGTGCCTGCCTAATGAGCTCAGACGTTCGATTCACCGACTTCAAATCCGACAAGCAACCGACGTGGTGTCCCGGCTGCGGCGACTTCGGGACGATGAACGGCATGATGAAAGCCTTAGCCGAAACCGGCAACGACCCCGACAACACGTTCGTCGTCGCCGGGATCGGCTGTTCCGGCAAGATCGGGACCTACATGCACAGCTACGCGCTGCACGGGGTCCACGGCCGCGCGCTCCCGGTCGGCACCGGCGTCAAGATGGCCCGTCCCGACATCGAGGTCATGGTCGCCGGCGGCGACGGCGACGGCTACTCGATCGGCGCCGGCCACTTCGTCCACGCCGTCCGCCGCAACGTCGACATGTCCTACGTCGTCATGGACAACCGCATCTACGGGCTGACCAAGGGGCAGGCCTCGCCGACCTCGCGATCGGACTTCGAGACCTCGACGACCCCCGAAGGGCCGAAGCAGCCGCCGGTCAACCCGCTCGCGCTCGCGCTCGCCTCCGGGGCGACCTTCATCGCCCAGTCGTTCGCCTCGGACGCGCTGCGCCACCAGGAGATCGTCCAGCAGGCGATCGAACACGACGGCTTCGGCTTCGTCAACGTCTTCAGCCCCTGCGTCACCTTCAACGACGTCGACACCTACGACTACTTCCGCGACAACCTGGTCGACCTTCAGGAGGACGAGGATCACGACCCGAACGACTACAAGGCCGCCGAGAAGGTCATCCTCGACAGCGAGAAGGAGTACCAGGGCGTGATGTACCAGGACGACGAGTCGGTCCCGTACCACGAACTCCACGGCGTCACGGAGAACATGTCCGACATCCCGGAGGACGCCCCCGAGGACGCGATGGACCTGGTTCGCGAGTTCTACTGACGCGGTCCGTTTTTCGATCGGCGGTTTCGAGTTCGATCCGGATAGCGAACGGCCCGGCGGCCGTCAGATTCGAACCCGATCACAGGGAGGCGTCCGAACGCTCGATCTCGGCGCCGGCGATCGACGCGCTGCTCAGACCGGATGCTCGACGGACTCCATCAACACCTCGATCGCCGCCGATTCCTCGACGAACAGTTCGGGGTAGCTCCCGAGCAACACGATGCTGTCGTCCTCGTGATCGAACGTCGCCAGCTGGAGTTCGACGTCGACCCGCTCGCCGGCGAAGTCCGTTTCGCCGACGAAGACGGCGACGTCGCGCGTCCCCTCGAGGATCTCGAGCGTGAACGAGTCGTCGTGTCGAACGTTCTCGATCGCTGCCCCGCCGTCCACCCGGTCGAAGAACTCCGTGAGTAGCTCCTCGTTCGACATGTCGTCGATCGGATTGAACGAGCGGTCGGCGACGGCGATCTCCGGGAGCGACACGGCGGCGAACACGCCCGCCTCGCGAGCTTCGCCCTCGTATTCGATCGCCTTCGCGTACGAAGACGCCCAGTAGCTCGCCCGAACCTCCCGTTCGACACCGACCTCGACGGTCTCGTCGATCGCGCCGGTCTCGACCTCGCGCTCCTCGTACTCGGTATCCTCGAGCGCCGCTGGCGTCGGTGCGGCGCGCTCGGCGTCGAACTCGAGCGGGCCGTTGCCGAGCACGAAATCCAGACAGCCGGCAGTCAGTGCGAGTGCCCCAGTTCCCCCTGCGGCTAGTAGCGATCGGCGAGAAGTCCTCATTACGAAGGGAGAAGCCAGCGAACCGGTATATCCGTTTTGGCAGAATGATCAACACGTTGGCGAAAGTCGCCGACGGTGCGGAGGGGATCGCGGTACCGGGACATCAAGAGTTATCGGGATCCGCGCCACCCTGTTATGCATGACGGAATTTTCACGTCGGGTCGAGCAGGTGTCGATCAGCGGCATCCGCGAAGTGTTCGAAGCCGCGGACGAGGACGCGATCAACCTCGGAATCGGACAACCCGACTTTCCGACGCCCCAACACGCCCGCCGGGGCGCGATCGAGGCGATCGAGAGCGAACGGACCGACGCCTACACATCGAACAAGGGGACCCTAACGCTTCGGGAGGCGATCAGCGCGAAGTACGACCGCGACTACGGCGTCGCGGTCGATCCGGCGGACGTGATCGCCACCTCGGGCGGGAGCGAAGCGCTGCACCTGGCGATCGAGGCCCACGTCGATCCGGGCCAGGAGGTGATCTTCCCCGATCCCGGCTTCGTCTCCTACGACGCCCTGACGCGGATCGCGGGCGGAACGCCGAAACCCGTCCCGCTGCGCGACGATCTGACGCTGGACCCCGCGACGGTCGAGGAAGCCATCACCGACGACACGGCGCTGTTCGTCGTCAACAGCCCCGCGAACCCGACCGGCGCCGTCCAGCACGAGGACGACGTGCGCGAGTTCGCCCGCATCGCCGACGAGCACGACGTCCTCTGTCTCTCCGACGAGGTGTACGAACACATCGTCTTCGAGGGCGAGCACCGCTCGCCCCTGGAGTTCGCCGAGACCGACAACGTCGTCGTCGTGAGCGCATGTTCCAAGACCTACTCGATGACCGGCTGGCGACTCGGTTGGGTCGTCGGCTCGAACCGCCGGATCGAGCGCATGCTCCGGGTCCACCAGTACGCCCAGGCCTGCGCCTCCGCGCCCGCCCAGTACGCCGCCGAGGCGGCGCTGACGGGGCCCCAGGAACCGGTCCGGGAGATGGTCGACGCCTTCGAACGACGCCGCGACGTCGTCCTCGACGGACTCGAGGACGCCGGCCTCGACGTGCCGACTCCCCAGGGCGCGTTCTACGTCATGCCGAAGGTTCCCGACGGCTGGTGCGAGGAAGTGCTCGATCGGAACGTCATCGTCGTCCCCGGAGACGCCTTCGGCGCGAACGGCGAGGGGTACGCCCGGCTCTCGTACGCGACGAGCACCGAGGAGCTGAAAGAAGCGCTCGAGATCATCGACGGGGCGACGCGAGCGGTTCGGTAAGAACCCCGTGACGAGACTGGGTCGGATGATCGGGCGCTCTGTGGCGATCGGTACGCGACGAAGGGGCGACCTGACCGGCGCAATCACGCGACGATTCGGCGGACTTCGAGGGACGATTCAGTCGGCACTGTGGTGGGGGAGGAACCCACAGTTCCGGCAGCCGTTATGTTTCGTCGTCTGGTAATTCATCTTTGATCCACACTCAATGCAGTTGTAGTATCCTGCCGTCATCACCTGGCAGAACGATAGAAGCACACATATGCCTTGCGTGGGCGATGCCCACAAGAGTAGTATCTCGTAGTTATACATCACGAATGTTGATGAATTCCAGGAGAGATATTGGCACAGAATCGGTCGCCGATCGACCGAACAGCCGCCATCCCCGCCCGAAATCATCATCCCGTCTACAAAAATGACGATCAGCGAGACGTTATCGCGAGGCGCCACGACGACGAGAGAAACGAGAGATGTCCCGGCAGGCTCCTCGATCGACGGCGGTTCGCTCCTACTATCTGTACCGGGCGACCGATTCGGTCGGCTTCATCTGGCCCGTGTTCACACTGTTCCTGCTGTGGAACGATCTCGCGTTCACGCAGATCGGGACGCTCGGCGCGGTTTCGGCCGTCCTCGTCGTCGCGTTCGAGGTGCCGACGGGGTACGTGGCGGATCGGTTCGGTCGCCGGAACGCCCTCGCGCTCGGAATGACCGCGATGGCCGTTTCGATCGGCGGATTCGTTTTCGTCGACTCCTTCGCCGGCTTCGTCGTCCTGTACGCGATCTGGTCGATCGCGCTGTCGGTTCGGTCGGGGACGTCGGACGCGTGGCTCTACGAGACGCTCCGAGATCGAATGGACGAGCGGTCGTTCACGCGCGTCCGCGGCAGGGGCGGTTCGGTACACCACTGGGTTTCGGCGGTGACGATGATCGCGGGCGGATTCCTGTACGCGGCGCATCCGACGTATCCGTTCATCGCTTCGGCCGTCCTTCACGGTGCGGGCGTCGTTGTCGTGCTCTCCATGCCGAAGAACGGCCGATACGAAGGCTCGATCGCCGGCGAAGCCGGGACCGGCGTTCGCGGATCGCTCGCGCTGCTCCGCACGCAGTTCTCGCGGCCCTCGCTCCGGACGTTCGTCCCGTTCGTCGCGCTGTTCTTCGCGATCGTCAACGTCGCCGACACGTACGTGCAACCGATCACCGTTTCCGCGCTCGACGCGATCGACGTCGCGGCTCCGATCGGCGGAGCGATCCCCGAAGCGGCGATGCTGGGGGTGATCTACGCGGGGTTCGCCGTGCTAGCAGCGGTCGCGAGCTATCACGCGGAGACGATTCGAACGCTGTTCGGACTTCGGACGGCGCTGCTGGCGGTTCCCGTCGCGACGGCGACGCTGTTTCTGGCGGCGGGGATCACGCCGCTGGTGGCGATTCCGGTGTTCTTCGCGATGAAAGGGGCCGGCGCCCTGTACGAGCCGCTCGTGAATCAGTACCTCAACGGTCGGATCGAGTCGGTCGGACGAGCGACCCTGCTCAGTACGGCGTCGATGGGGTACGCGCTCGTCCGCGCGCCGCTGAAGCCGTTGGCGGGGTATCTCGCGGATCTGACGTCGCCGATCGCGTTACTCGGCGTCCTCGGCGGTGCGTTCGTGAGTATCGCTCTCGTCCTGGTCGCCGTGGCGACGCCGATCCCCGCCGACGGCGGGGCCGACTCGCCCGATCCCTCGGCGGACGTCGATTGAAATCTCGCCGGAGATCGATCGAAACCGGCGCCGGAAACCGGCCGTTCAGTCCGATCTGAACCCCTGCGGTTCCTCGCACGCGGATCGATCCTCGGCGGCCGGCGAGGTCGTCGGTACGCCGGGGAGTTTCGATCGAACGTCGAGGTCGTCGAGATCGATCGACGCGCTCCCAAGCACCGCGAATCCGGCGAAAATGGTCAAGAATCCGGCGACCGTCACGAGTTCGATGCGCTCGCCGAGGATCGCCCACCCGCCCACGGTCGAGACGACCGGGACGACGTAGAAGAGCAGGCTCGATCGGATAGCTCCGGCCTCGTCGAGGAGGGCGAAGTAGGCGATGTAGGCGAACACGCCGGCGACGATGCTCACGTAGCCGAGGGCGACGAGCGCCGCGGGCGTCCACGCGATCGCAGCGGTCGTCTCGCCGGCGGCCCGGGCGAACCCGTGACAGAGAATCGCCGCGAGGGGCAACCCCCATGCGATGCGAACCGTACTGGAGAGGGGCGCGTCAGCCCGACGAATGAGCACTGCGCCGAGGGAGGCGCTGACGGTACCCGCGAACAGGATCGCGCGGCCGAGCGCGTCGCCGCCAAGCAGCGTCGCGGTATCGGGCCCGACGACGAGCGCGACGCCGACGAGTCCGAGGCCCATCGCGACGGCGCCACGAAGCGACAGTCGCTCGTCCGAGAGGAGGACGGCGGCGAACACCGGCGTCAGGATCGGGTTGAGACTGAAGACGATCGCAGCGACGGCGCTGGTCGCGTACTGCTGCCCGACGAACAGGAGCGCGTTCGTCAGCCCGATGACGAGGGCGCCGGTCGCGAAGATGCCGACGAGGTCGCCACGCGTGGTGGGGAGGAGCTCCTCCCGCGAGTGGGTGACGAGGACGTAGCCGAGGAGCACGATCGCCGCGACGTCGAACCGAATGGCGACGAACAGCAGCGGACTGAAGTACTCCAGGCCGGCCTTCGCGGCGACGAACGTCCCGCCGAAGAAGAGGCTGGCGAGGACGAAGAAGGCGATCGCTCGGCGGTCCATCAGGCCGACACCTCCGGCGTCGAAGGTGCTCCCGTCGGGACCGCCACCCGGGAACGCGGACGGACGGTCGAGTATCGTTCTCGGGTCATACTAGACGAGAGGCGCCCCGTCCACATAAGATAATTCAGTAAAATTTTCACAGAAAGAAAGTATTGTTCGCCGTGTCGGCTTTTCTCGCCCCGTCGACCTTTCCGCCGGTGTCGGTCATTCACGACGTGAAAATTATTCACAACCCGAAACCCCTATCTCGGTTCGGGAACAGGCACGCGTATGGACCGTGCTCTCGAGGAGATCGAGTTTCTCGCGCGCTCCGCGAATCGCATCGAGGTGCTGAACGCGGTTCGCGATCAGCCGCGGACGCGCCGGGACTTACAGGAGCGAACGGGCGCGTCACAGCCGACCCTTGGCCGGATCCTCCAAGACTTCGCCGATCGAAACTGGGTCGTACGCACGGCCGACGGGTACGCGGCGACCGCGACGGGTCGCCTGGTCGCCGAGGGGATCACGGACCTTCGCGACATCGTCGAGACGGAACTCGAACTGCGGGGCGTCGTCCGGTGGTTGCCGACCGAGACGATGACGTTCGACCTTCGCCGCCTTCACAGCGCCACGATCACCGTCCCGAGCCAGACGCGGCCAAGCGCCCCCGTCCAGCGAGTAACCGAACTCGTCCGGCAGGCCGATCGGGTGCGGGTCGTCTCCCACGCGTTCAACGAGCGCACGCTGGAGGTCGTCCGAGAGCGGACCGTCGAGGCCGGCGGCACGTTCGAGGGGGTCTTCTCGGCGAGCGCGATCGAACCCGTCGCCGAAGACGCGGTGCTTCGGAAGCGCCTTCGCGACCTCGTGGCGGCGGAAAACGCCGAGATCCGGATCGCCGACGGCGACGTCCCGCTCGCGATCACCGTGACCGACGGCGTCGTCGCGTTGCTCGTCCGGGACGACAACGGGATGCTCCAGGCGTCGCTCGAGACGGACGACGGGCAGGTCCGATCGTGGGCCGAGGATCTGCACGAACGCTACTGGACCGAGGCGCGTCCGCTCGAGGAACGCGAACTCGCGGAGTGAGTCGAACGGGTCGAACGGCGTTCGCGGCGATCGACCGTCGAACTACCGCAGTTCGGCCAGGGCCTCCATCGTCGCGGTCTTGTCCGCCTCGGTCATCCCGTCGACGAAGCCGAAGCGAACTGCGTCGACGCCCTCGATCGCGGCGTACTCCGCGACCCACTCGCGAACTTCCTCGGGGGTCCCGGCCGGGGCCAGCTCGTCGAGCACCTCGTCGGGCAGTCGGGCGGCCATCTCCGCCGTGTCGCGATCCGCCCAAGCGTCCCTGATATCGGCGACGACGTCGGGATAACCCTGTTCGGCCACCGAATCCCCGTAGTAGGGGCCGTACGCACCGAGCATGAACGCGATCGTTCCGCGAGCCAACTTCCGGGCGCGGTCGCGGTCCTCCGAGGCGATCCCGCGGACGATCGGACTCACGCGCAGATCCGAGCGGTCCCTGTCGGCAAGTTCGGTGCCGCGTTCCAGATCCGCCAGTCGGTCTTCGAGGCCGTCCTTCGTGAACAGTTGCGGCGCCCAGCCGTCGCCGAACCGGCCGGCCATCTCGGTCGCCTTTGGGCCGAGCGTCCCGAGGTCGATCGGCGGCGGCGATTCGGGCGGCTCGCGCTCGTAGTTCAATCCCGATATCTCGAAGATCTCGCCCTCGTACGCCGGATTCCCCTCTTCGTAGACGGCCCGTATCACCTCGATCGCCTCGCGGGTGCGCCGCAGCGGCCGATCGAACGCCTCGCCGTGCCAGCGCTCGGTGATCGCGGGCGAGCTCGGGCCGAGGCCGAGCCGAAACCGGCCGCCGGAGACATCGTGCAGCGCGAGCGCGGTCTGGGCGAGCAGCGCCGGCGAACGACCGAACGGCGAGAGCACGTCGTTCGAGATCCCGAGCTCCTCGGTCCGATCGGCGGCGAGCGTCAGCGGCGGGACGATGTTCCACCCCGTCGTCTCGCCCGTGGAGATGCGATCGAACCCCAGCGATTCGGCCTGGACGGCCCGATCGGCGACGTCCTGCGGTCGATCGTAGTCGGTGAGCCGCACCAGCAGGTCGAGTTCGGCGTTCACGCGACTCCCCTCCTCGCCGGCTTCAGGTCGCAAACCATCATCATCTGTCATCGCGCGATCGATCACCTTAACATTCGGCGTTCGACTCGATCGAGTCATCGCTCCGAATGGCGGCTCTCGACACCGACGAGGGTTCGACACCTACGAGTCGAGAATATCGGCACAGCGTTCCCGCGCGGTCTCGACGTGTTTCGATGCCTCCTCGTGATCCGGGTCGCCGGCCTCGGCGAGCAGGTGCCGTATCTGCCGGACGCGTTTCTTCGTCGTTTCGCGATCGAGGTCGGTCGTCGCGGCGTCGCGAGCCACGGCCTCGGCCTCGCCCAGCCAGCGGTTGGTCGTCCGATCGATCGGCAACTCGGCGGTGGCCGCGAGGTGCTCGTGGAGATCGCGGACCCGCCGCGCGAGGGCGTCGTCGCGATCGTCAGCCGGGGTCTCGGTCACGGCTGCATCCATGGACGCGATCGCCGAGACGGTTTCGGGACGGGCCGATCGAGTCCTTCGAGCGCCGCGGCGATCGGCACCGGGTGTCGCGACGAACCGGTGGGAAACGTTGATACGACGCCTGATCGACGTTCGCGTATGGCACACGACTGTTCGTTTCTCGAGGCGCTCGGCCTCGCGGACGGCCAAGTCTCGTTCGCGGAGGGGCACAGGGAATCGCACGCCGCCGACTGGGGAGCGGAACAGCAGGATCGCGGCGTGGTTCCCGACGCCGTCGTCTATCCCGAGTCCACCGACGACGTCTCGGCGATTCTCGCGGCGGCGACCGAACGCGGGGTGCCGGTCACGCCCTACGCCGCGGGGACCGGACTTGAAGGGAACGCCGTTCCCGCTCGCCGCGGGATCAGTCTCGATCTCACGCGGATGGACGAGGTGCTCGACTACCGTCCCGACGACTTCCAGATCGACGTCGGCCCCGGGATTATCGGGTCGGCGGTGGACGAGCACGTCGCCGGGGACGGCCTGTTCTTCCCGCCGCTGCCGTCGTCGGGGGACATCTCGACGATCGGCGGGATGATCGCGACGGACGCGAGCGGGATGCAGACCGTGAAGTACGGCGAGATCGCCGACTGGGTGCTCGGCCTGGAGGCCGTCCTCGCGGACGGCACGGTGATCGAGACGGGATCGCAGGCGATCAAAACCTCGAGCGGGTACAACCTGACCGAACTCGTCGTCGGCAGCGAGGGGACGCTCGCCGTCGTCACGCGGGCGACGCTACAACTCGCGGGCCGACCCCGACAGATCCGCGGCGGGCGAGCGATTTTCGAGACCCTCGACGACGCGACCGAGGCCGTCTCCGACGCGGTTCGAACGGGCGTCGACGTCGCGCGGATCGAACTCGTCGACGGACTGAGCGCGCGGATGGCCAACGCCTACCTCGACACCGACCTCCCGGACGCGCCGATGGTCTTCCTCGAGTTCCACGCCGAACACGGTATCGAGGAGGAGATCGACCTCTGTCGAACGATCTTCGAAGACCACGACGCCACCCGCTTCGAGATGAGTAGCGACGACGCCGAGATGGACGACCTCTGGCGGGCCCGTCGAGAACTCGCGTACGCGGTCGCGACGTACGATCCCGACCGCAAGCCGCTCCACCCCGGCGACGTGACGGTGCCGATCAGTTCGTATCCCGATATCGTCCACGAGACGAAACGGCTCGCCGAGGAGTACGACCTCCTCGTGCCCTGCTTCGGTCACGCGGGCGACGGCAACCTTCACTACACCGTCCTCGTCGATCGGGACGACGAGGCGACGGTCGAGCGGGGCGAGCGGCTGTACCGCGAGATCGTCGAGCGGGCGATCGACCTCGGCGGGACGGCCACCGGCGAACACGGGATCGGCCACGGCAAACGCGAGTACCTCGCGGCCGAACACGGCGAGGGCGCGGTCGAGGCGATGCGCCGGGTCAAGCGCGCGCTCGACCCGACGGACACGCTCAATCCCGGAAAAATCTTCCCGGAAACGGTGGGCGGCGGCCGGATTCGTCCGCCCGAAGACGAGGGCTGACGCGTCAGTCGTGGACCAGCACGTCTAGCACGGTCGGTCCGTCGGTCGCGAGCGCCCGTTCGAGGGCGTCCTCGATCGCGTCGGGCGTTTCGACGAGTTCCGCGCCGGCGCCGTGGCTCTCGGCGTTCGCGACGAGGTCGATCGGGGGCTCGAAGTCCATTCCGACGAAGTCGTAGTCGTCCTCCTCGCCGCCCATGAGTTTCAGCGTGTTATCCTTCAGGATGCGGTAGTTGCGGTTGTCGGGGACGACGACGCTGAGGTCGAGGTCGTGGCGGACCGCGCTGTAGATCGCGTGGGGGTAGTACAGGTACGAGCCGTCGCCGACGAAGCCGACGACGTCCCGCGGATCGTCCCGCTGGCCTTCGGCGACGGCCGCGCCGATCGCCGCCGGAAGGCCGTAGCCGAGTCCGCCGCCCTTGTTCGAGATGTACTGTTCGGGGGCGAACTCCCACCGGGTCAGCATCGCGTACTTCGAGGTGACCCCTTCGTCGACGATGTAGGCATCACCGGCGACGCGCTCCATCGCGTCGACCAGCTGGGCCTTCGAGGCGCGCGGATCGTCAGGGGCCTCGTCCTCGCCCATCTGCGCGACCGTCGCCTCGACCATCTGCTTGATGGCGTCCACGTACTCCAAGCGCTCCTCGACGACGTCCTCGGAGAGTCGCTTCCGAACGCGTTCGATCAACTCCTGCATGACGAGCCCGGGATCCCCGACGACTGCCGCGTCGGCCGGCTGGTTCTTACCGACCTGCCAGGCGTCGTCGCCGACGTGGATGCAGGTCGTCTCGGGATCGACCAGCGCCTCCTCGTGGCGGGTCAGCGTCGTGTTCGTCGAACAGCCGACGAACAGGAGCGTATCGGCGTCCATCAGCGTCGACGCGAGGTTCTCGTCCGGCGGGATGTAGGAGACCCACTGCTCGTGATCGGTCGGAAAGTCGATCTCGCAGGCCAGGATCTCGCCGTGGACGCGGGCTCCCATCGATTCGGCGAGTTCGACCGCCGCGGCGACCGCGTCCTCGCCCGATCGGGCGACGTGGTCGCCGACGACCATCGTCGGGTTCTCGGCCTCGACGAGCAGGTCCGCGGCCCGATCGATCTGCGCGGGGTCGCCGCTGCCCGCGTTCGGAATCGCGCCCAGCCGTTCGGGTTCGGCGTCGGTTTCGGCCAGCATCGCGTCGAGCGGCAGCGCGAGGAAGACGGGGCCCGTCGGCGGCGTCATCGCGACCCGGAACGCGCGCCGGAGCATCGTCGGGAGCGCGTCGACGTCGAGCACCTCGTCGGACCACTTGCAGAATCGCTCGGCCATGTCGACGAGATTCCCGCTCAGAATGGGCTCCTCGTGGCGGAAGTCGGTGCTGTGGTTGCCCGCGGTAACGACCACCGGCGCGCCGGTGATCGACGCCGCATAGAGGTTACCGAGTCCGTGCGCGAGCCCCGGCGCGATGTGGAGGTTCGCCACCCCCACGGGCGTGATCGAGTCGTCGTGGTGGGCGTGGTACCGCCGCGTCTGGGCGTACCCTGAGGCCATCCCGACCGCGACGTCCTCGTGGAGTCCGAGCACGTACTCGAGGTCGCTCTCGCCGATCGCATCCACGATCGGAAGCTCCGTGGTCCCCGGATTGCCGAACACGTAGTCGATGCCGTAGGATTCGAGCGCGTCGACGAAGAGGTCGGCTCCGGTGTAGTTTCCCGTCATGATCGCTGGTGGCACGGCACACCCCATCAAACTGTGTGTTTCGGAAGTCGGCGGGACGGCCGATCGTCGGGGCGGAGACGTCGATCGATGGGACGCGCGTCGGCCGTCGGATCCGACCGGTGCGAACGCGGCCGGGGTATTATATTTCGGTCCGTCGTCACTCGCACTATGTCCCTCGCGAGACGCGGGACCGGTGCCGGGGCGACGGCGCTGGCGTACTGGTCGCAGGTCCATCCCGTGTTCATGCTGCCGCCGCTGGCCGCGTCCCTGTTCGGCGCGATTCTCGCGGACGCGTTCGATCCGACCGTCGCGACGGTCCACGTCGCCGCGATGTTCGCGGCCGTGTACACGGCCCACCTCAAGGACGGCTACGTCGACTTCTACGATCGCGGCGAGGACGACGATCACCCGCTGACCGCGCGGGGCTGTCGCGTCGGGCTCGCGCTCTCGACGGCCGCGTTCGCCTGCTGTTGCGCCCTGCTGTTCGTCCTCGTCGGCCCGATCGCCGTCGCGCTCGCGCTCCCGACGTGGGCGATCGCCTACCTCCACGCGCCGCAACTCGATACGAACCCGGTGACCGCGACGATCGGCTACCCCCTCGGGATCGCGCTGTCGCTGCTCGGCGGCTTCTACGTGCAGGCCGAAACGATCGCGCCCGTTCCGCTCGGGTTCGCGGTCGTCTTCCTCGTGCTCCTCTCGGGAATCAAAGTGATCGACGACGCGCAGGATTACGACTACGATCGATCGATCCGGAAACGAACGGTCGCCGTGGCCGTCGGTCCCGGACGGGCCTACTCGGTCGCGTACGGGCTCATGGCGACGGCTCTGCTGATCGTCGTCGCGTTCGCCGTCGCCAGGGTGTTCCCGCCGACGGCCGTGCTCGCGGCGCTCGCGTTCGGCGCGGTCGCGATCGCCGCTCGTCGGGCGGGACCGGAGATCGCGACGATGCTGCTCATTCGCGGCTCGTACGTCTTTCTCGCCGTCTTGGTCGCCGCCGTGTGGTTCGAACCGCTCGCGTCGATCGGCTGACGGGCGATCGTCGCGCTGTACGATCGATCGGCGATTCGGAGTTCAGTTCTCGGACGAGAATGTACGGATATCCTGGATGAACTATTACAACAGACTTTTGTAAGGGTTCGTGTAACGAGGTGCCATGGAAACCGCCGATCGGAGCGAATCAAACAGCGCGCGTCGAACGGTGCAGTTCCGCCGCGACTGGTCGACGACGGCGCCGAGTCACGCCGTCCTCGAGGCGCTCGCGATCGTCGAAGACACGACGCTACTGGCGCTCCGGGACGAGCTCGGCACCGCGCTGTACGATTACGTCGATCCCGAGGCGCTCGACGCGATAATCGGGAGCGGCCGATCCACGCCGATCGAACTCTCGTTCGAGGTACAGCACCTTCGTGTGACGATCGCAACCGACGGCAGACTCGTCGTCAGCACGACGCGCGAGTGACGCCCCGCGCAGGACGAGACGACACCTGTCTCCGATCGGCTCGTCCACGGTCCGGAAGCGGCTCGCCCGTCTCGACGAACTCGTGATCGGGTGCTCCCTGATCCCGACGCCACGGGCCGCCAACTGCTCGACCTCTTCGACCGATGTTAGTTCGTCGAGACGATCTTGATCACGTCTCCCTCCTCGAGTTCGTAGCTGTCGCTGACCTCCCGATTCGATCGGGCGTCGACCGCGTGGAGGTAGCCGTCGCCGATGTCGGAGTGGACCGAGTACGCGAGGTCGACGGGCGTCGAGCCCCGCGGGAGCAGGAACGCGTCCGGCAGGATATTGCCGCTGCCGTCGGACCACTTCGAGGCGTCCTCGACCGGGTAGGCGGTGAGGTGATCGAGCAGGTCGTAGACGGCGTAATCGAGCGCCGACTGGACGCCCGTGCCGCCGTACTCGGCCATCGTCTCGGCCAGCCCCTCCAGGGCCTCGCGCTGGGCGTCGCTGACGCCGTCGCCGATCTCGATCGTCTCGTCGCCGGGATCGTACTCGACGAGGCCGTTGTCCGCCGCGCGTCTGAGCGCGAGTTCGCCCTCGGCAGTGGTCGGGATGACGGGCTTGTCGAGGTCGAGCAGTTGTTCGACGTTCTCCGCGGGCGCGACGTCGATCTTGTTCGCCGCGACGACGATCGGTTTGGTGCGCCGGCGAACGTCCCGCGCGAGCGCCTCGCGGTGCTCGTCCTCCCACTGGATCGGGTCCTCGGGGTAGTCGAGGTCGCGGAGGACGGTCGCGATCTGGGTCGGCGAGGCGCCGAAGCCGGAGAGCATCTCCGAGAGGGCGTCGTCGATGTCGAAATCCGGCGACCGGGACTTGCGTTCGATCGACTCCCAGTTGCGATCGACGATCCCCGCGAGCCAGAGGTCCATCTCCTCCTCGACGAAGTCGATGTCCTCCATCGGATCGTGGGCGCCGATGTCGACGGGTTCGCCCTTCTCGTTCGTCCCGCCGGAGGCGTCGATCACGTTGACGATCACGTCCGCGTTCGTCAGTTCGTCGAGGAACTGGTTGCCCAGGCCCTTCCCCTCGTGGGCGCCGGGAACCAGTCCCGCGACGTCGATCAGTTCGATCGGGACGTAGCGCTTGCCGTCCTCGCAGTTGTCGGCGTTGCAGCGCTCGTCGCGGTCGAGGCAGGGGCACTCGGTCCGGACGTAGCTCACCCCCCGGTTGGCGTCGATCGTCGTGAACGGATAGTTGGCGACGTCGACGTCCGCCATGGTCGTCGCCGTGTAAAACGTGGACTTGCCGGCGTTCGGCTTTCCGGCAAGCGCGATCGAGAGCATGCCCTCTCGTAGCGTCGTCCAATCAAATTGTCTTTCGGTTCCTACGTATCAAAGCGGACTGCGTACGCGTTTTCGAGACTGATTCGATCGAGAACACCACGAAAGTACCACCCGTGACGGCCGATCGGCCTTGCCACCGCGGGTGGGACTGGAAGGAGCGAGTCGCTGGGCGAAGGCGGACGACGTAAGCACTTTCCGAACGGAGTGAGGGAAGCGCACAACGAGTCTCCCGAGGCCAGCGACTCGGGGCTTTCGCGATGTTTGCAGTGCCATAGTGAGTAACTTGCAGGCCAATTCGATCGGGACGCCATCAGTTGATATCGACGAACAGCCCTTCAACTGAAGGGTTCAGTCTCATCCCATCGGCGGCGGAACTGGCGGATATGGAGTACGCTGACTTCATCGGAGAGGTACAGCACCGCGCACAGCTCGACTCCCGGGAGGCCGCCTTGAGCGTCTCACGGGCGACGTTGACGACGCTCTCCGAACGCATCGATCCGGGGCAGGCGGAGAACCTCGGCGCGCAACTCCCCGAGGAACTCGGTCGCTTCCTAGAGGAGGTCGACGACGTCGAACGGTTCGACTTCGACGAGTTCGTCGATCGGGTCGCCGAACGCGAGAGGGTCGGCGAGGAGGACCCGGCAGAAGCCGCGTTCCACGCGCAGACGGTCATGGACATCGTCGAGGAAGCCGTCACGGAAGGCGCCCTCCGGGACGTGAAAGATCAGCTACCGGACGATGAAGGCTACGGGAACCTGTTCGAGATCGCCGAATCCGAAGAAAGCCCGACGTAACGAGCGGTTAGGCCGGTCCGGACGGTTCGCACAGCGCAGCGACGTCCCGCGCTCTTTTCACGCCGACCGCATGGCTGGCGTCGGTTCCACACGATCGCGTCGGTGCCACGCGATCGCATCGGCGTACGGCTTCCGCTCGATCGCGCGTGCAGCCTCGAGTCCGGCGACGCCGAGTAGCGGAGTCCGATCGCCGGCTCGTCGAGTCGGTCGTCGATCGACGGCCGCGATCCGGTCGCGGCGATTTACAGTTCGACCGCCATCATCACTTCGTCGACGTAGTCGCCGTTGAGTTTGTAGTGATCCTCGCGGACCGCTTCGGTCTCCCAGTCGTGCGCTTCGAGGAACGCGATCGCGTCGTCGTTCGTCGAGGGGACGCTCTGGTAGACCTTTTCATAGCCGTTCGAGCCCGCCCACTCGAGCCCTCGCGAGAGGAGGTGCGAACCGATGCCGTGACCCCGATAGCCTTCGACGACGCCTACCGTGAGTTCGGCGGTGTGCGAGAGTTTCTCCAGTTCGGGCGCGTGGAGGTGGACCCAGCCGACCACCTCGTCGTCGACGGTCGCGACGAAGAACATCCGCGACTCGAGTTCGTTGTGTCGGAGCAGCGTTTCCTCGTGATCGACCTCGTCGGCGACGCTCTCCGCTTCGATGTAAGTTCGCTCCTCGGCGACCTGCCGGATCGCGCCGACGATCCCCGAGAGGTCCTCCTGTCTGGCCGGCCGGATGTGGAACTCGAGGTCCTCCGAGACATACTCCTCTTCGGCTCCCGCCTCGATCGTCACGCGAAGCCGTCCATCGGTCTCCTCGAGCCGCCCGTCGCGCTTGAGGATCGCCACGTGGTGGCGGAACCCGCTCGGATCGATTCCGAGTCGATCCCGGACGTCGTTGGGGTCGACGGCGCCGTGGCGTTCGACGTGCTCGTAGATCGCCTTGCGATCCGCGTGACCGAACTCGAGAGATTCGCTGAAAGTCATGACACGGGGTACCACCCCACAATACTTAACCTCTAGCCCACCTCGCGGCGGCGAACTTAATGCGATGATCAGTGAACCCGATCGACCTTGCGGCTGGCCGCGCTCGCATCGAGTGCGTGGGATGCCCTCGACTACAGCGGAACGACGGTGATCGTCTCGAACGGGCGGACGTCCCCCTCGCGAGATGATCGGGATGGATGTGGTAGTTGCTGGATGCGTACTCGCCGTCGCCGTCGTCGCGGGACTGGTGGCCCACGAGTGGTCACACGCCCTCCTTCTGCGACTCGCCGGCGTCGAGCACACCATCGTGTATTTTCCTCGCCGCTCCGACGGCTTCGTCGGACTCCTCGCCAGCTGCCCTTGGGCGGTCGTTCGGCCCCATCCGACGGGCAGGGAGCCGCCCTGGGTCCTCCGCGTTACCGCCCTCGCCCCGCTTCTCCTCACAGTTCCCGTGCTCGGACTCGGCGTCGGCGGTTACCTAACGACCGCACAGCCCGTCCTCACCGCGGCTGCGATCGGCTGGCTCGCCTGTGCGATTCCGAGCCCGCAGGACTTCTCGGTGGTCTTTTACGCCCACCGGGTCCTCGATCGCGAGACGGGGCCGACAGATCGGACGCCCCGCGCCGACTGACGATCGAGCGGCCGCTACAGGGATTCTCGAAACGGGACGGTGCTGATAGAACGGTGGCCCGATCCCGAACGGAGCAGCCACACAGCTACGAATGACCGTCAGCGGGAGTCGGGTGCGAGCGCTTCACCGGCATACAGGGGCGGTCGGAAGAGGTTCGCCACAATCGGCGCAAAGCCGACGTATTTACTATACTATTGTATATATAAACTATTTCTTGGTGATAATACGGCCCACAGGCGAGTTCATCTGGTCACGTGGCCACTATTTGTAGCGGGAGGCGTCCAATGGCAAAGTAATCGCGATAGTTCCGTCGGAGAGCACGACGTTCGTTCGTAGCTCCCGTTCTCAGGGGTCCGACTGGAGCGGCGTCATTCCCGCCGAGAGTTCCGCATCGACCAGCGCCGCGTGACTTCGGCGGAGCCGTTCCGACAGCGCCTGGTGGGAGACGTCCAGTTCGTCCGCGAGTTCTTCCAGCGTGATCCGCCGCGGAACGTCGAAGTAGCCGAGTTCGTAGGCCTTGTAGATCGCCTCGTACTGGGTGCTCGTCAGCGGCGTCCGCGCGCTCGTGATGTCGTTCGTCCCGCTGACTCGCGTCACGGTGACCCGGAAATCGTACTGGGCGAACCGATCGTGGCACTCGGAGACGCGCTTGTGATCGGTAAAGAGCAGTTTCAGCGACCACCGCCCGTC
Organism: Halosolutus gelatinilyticus; assembly: GCF_023028105.1. Classification (NCBI taxonomy): domain Archaea; kingdom Methanobacteriati; phylum Methanobacteriota; class Halobacteria; order Halobacteriales; family Natrialbaceae; genus Halosolutus; species Halosolutus gelatinilyticus. The sequence continues at coordinate 3,563,588 of NZ_CP095491.1, read as the reverse complement.
CTGCCCGTGCGCCGCGAGAATAGTACCGTCGCTCTCCGAGACGATCTGCTGGAATAATTTCATGTCGTCGCCGAATTCGAGCTGGAACAACCAACAGTCGTCGTCCGTCTCCCTCCCGGTTCCGTCGGTCAGACTCGCGAGCACCTCGACTGACGGATCCGACTCGAGCGCTCGTTTGATCGTCAGGCGATCGGGTCCCGACGTCCAGACGAGCGGCGGCGACGTGCCGATAATGCCGCCGATCCGCAGCTCGAACGACGGAACCCGATCGAACGCCCGAGCGGCACCGAGTCGATCCGCCGGAACTTCGAGTTCGACGACCGTTGTCATCACCGGGTTCCACCACAATGGCGTATAGACGGGTTGTGTTTCCGGTAGCCTTTCCCGCAACCACTTTTCCGTGACTCTCACCGGTACGGGACACTTACGGTGCCAAATCGGATCGCGGCGGGCCGATCCTCGGCGGGATCATCACCGGTTCCGACGGCCGCCGCGTTCCAATATGCCGGCCGTACCCTTTTGCTGTTCAGGATCCTGTCGTCCGTATGGCGACTCGACCACCGCCGGAATGCCCGCTCTGCCACGCCGGAATCGGGCACGGACGGGGCCTGAAAGCCCATCTTCTGGAGGACCACACGAAACAATCCCTCGCGAAATTCGTCGTCGCCGAGGCCAGCGTCCTCGAACAGGAAGATATCTCCGAGTGACGTCCCTGGCGATCGGCGCCTCGTCTCGGGCTCCCGAAGACGGGTATCGATCGCGAACTGCACCCACCGTCACTCGAATTCCGGCTCCCGATCCTCCACGAACGCCGTCATCCCTTCGCGCTGGTCGTGCGTCCCGAAGAGGCTGGCGAACGCGCGTTTTTCGTACTCCAGCGCGGCCGACCGGGGCGCTTCGTGCGAGTAGTTGAGCGACTGTTTGGCCGTCCGCATCGCGACCGACGGCTTCGCGGCGATTCGGGACGCTAGCTCGTCGACGACGTCCTCGAGTTCCTCGTCGGGAACCACCTCGCCGAACAGGCCGGCCTCGGCGGCGCTCTCGGCGTCGAGGCGTTCGCCGAGGAAGATCATCCGCCTCGCAGTCTCGGCGCCGACGAGCCGCGGGAGTCGCTGCGTCGCGCCCCAGCCCGGAATGATCCCCAGGTCGATCTCCGTGTTGCCGATCACGGCCGACTCGCTCGCCACGCGAAGGTCGCAGGCCAGCGCCATCTCGCACCCGCCGCCGAAGGCGTAGCCGTTGACCGCCGCGATCGTCGGCGCGGGGAACGACTCGAGCGCGTCGGCGACCGCGTGACCGAGATCGCCCCACGACTGCGCCTCCGCGACCGACAGGTCCTGCATGTGGGCGATGTCCGCACCCGCGATGAACGCCGAATCACCCGCGCCGGTAAGCACGAGCGCGCGAGCCTCCTTTGCCTCCGCTTCAGCGATCGCCTCGGCCATCGCTTCCAGCGTCGGCTCGTTCAACGCGTTGAGCGCGTCCGGGCGATCGACGGTCACTGTTGCAACGGCATCGTTCCAGTCGAGCTGGACTGTCTCCCATGACATGACGCCCCGTTCGACGGAGGGGACGAAAAAGCCGATGGCAAACTCGGTCCGGTATCCGTCCCGAGACTGACGGGTGCGGCGGGCCCGAAAACCGATTGTACCGGGGCCGTGAGAGTTGTCGCTTTACGTGTGCGGCTGCATACACGGGTATGACTTCCGCCGGCGATGCAACCGAAGGCGGTGCCGAAGACGAGATCGACATCCTGCTGGTCGAACCGAATCCCGGCGACAGCCGCCTCTTCACCGAGACCTTTCGAGACGCGAAGCTCAGGAATATCGTTCATACCGTCTCCGACGGCGAGCGTGCGCTCGAGTTCGTCTCCCAGCACGGCGACTACGAAGACGCACCACGGCCGGACATCATCCTACTGGAACCGAAGCTTCCCGGAACAACTGGGATGGAGCTGCTCTCCGAGCTGAAAAACGAACCCGCGTTACGCGACGTTCACGTCGTCGTCCTCACCAGTTCCGACACCGGCGAAGAGATCGTACGATCCCACGGCATCGAGGCGGACGAGTACCTTCGGAAACCCGTAACGACCGCGGAGTTCATCGAGTTCGTCCGGGAGGTCGAGGAGTTCTGGTTCGCGATCGTCAAAACCGAGGATACCGACTGAGCGGCCGCCGGGACCACACTCGAGTTCATCTCAGGCGCCGAGACGCTCCGGTCCGGCGCCAGCGTCCGATTTGACGTGCCTCGCGGCGGACCGTTTTTCGAGTGCCCGTCCGGGCTATGAGTCGATCGCCGGCAGCGTGAACGAGAACGTCGTCCCCGCGTCGGGTTCCGACTCGACCCAGATGCGTCCGCCGTGTCGTTCGACGATCCGCTGACAGAGCGCTAATCCGATGCCGGTCCCGGAGTGCTCCTCGCGACTGTGGAGCCGCTGGAACACCTCGAAGACCCGGTCGTGATCGTCGGGATCGATCCCGATCCCCTCGTCGTGGACCGAGAGTCGCCAGTTCGGCCCTCGTCGATCGGCTTCGACGTGAATCCGAGGCGGCTCGTCGCCGCTGTACTCGAGCGCGTTCGACAGGAGGTTCTGGAACAGTTGTTGCAGTTGGCTCTCGTCGCCGTGGACGCGAGGAAGCGCTTCGACCGTGATCTCGGCCTCGTTCTCCTCGATCTTCACTTGCAGGTTTTCGAGCGTCTCGTCGAGCGTCGCGTCCAGGTCGACCGGTTCGAACGGATCGCCCTGCGTGTCGACCCGCGAGTACTCGAGGAGGCCGTCGATCATCTCGCGCATCCGATCGGCGCCGTCGACGGCAAACTCGAGGAACTCCTCAGCGTCCTCGTCGAGCTCGCCGGCGTACCGTCGCTCCAGGAGCTGGAGGTAGCTCGAAACCATCCGCAACGGTTCCTGCAGGTCGTGGGAAGCGGCGTACGCGAACTGCTCTAAGCGCTGGTTGGACTCCTCGAGCTGTTCGACGAGTCGTTCGAGTTTCCGTTCGCGTTCGTGCCGATCGGTGACGTCCTGCACCACGCCCACCGCGCGAACCGGCTCACCCTCGCTGTCGAAGTAGAACTCCCCCTGGGCGGCGATCACCCGCTGTTCACCGTCGACGCGCTTGATACGGCACTCGAACTCCCACTTTCCCGCCTCGAACGCGTCCTCGAATCGCCGCGTCACCTCCTCGCGATCGTTCGGGTGGACGTGCTCGAGGAAGGTCTTGAAGTTCCAGTCCTCGAGTGGCTCCTCGTACCCGAAGATCCGATCGTGCTGCGGCGACCGGATCGGCGCGTTCTCGGTTTGCAGATCGAGTTCCCACGTGCCCATCTCGCCGGCTTTGAGCGCGAGTCGCAACCGTTCTTCGCTCTCCTGTAACTCGCGGACCATCGCCGCGTGCTCGGCTTCACGCTCCTTGCGATCGGAGACGTCCCTGAAGTAGACGGACAGCCCGGTCTCCGAGGGATACGCTCGCACTTCGAACCACGTGTTCAGCGGCTCAGGGTAGTACTCCTCGAAGGAGACGGTTTCCTGTTCGTACATCGCCCGCTCGTACTGGGATTTGAACTTTCGTTCGGCCGCGTCGGGGAACTCCGTCCACATGTTCTTTCCGGTCAGCGACCGGCCCTTGGGGTTGATCAACTCGTGTGCGCGTTCGTTCAGGTGAGTGAACCGCCACTCCTCGTCGAGCGCGAAGAAGGCGTCCGAGATGCGTCCGTAAATCTCCTCGAGTTCCGCCTCGATCTGCTTTTGCTCGGTGACGTCCCGGAAGTATACCGACAGACCCGTCTCGGACGGGTAGACGTGCTCCTCGAACCACGTGTCGAGCGTGGGATAGTACGCTTCGAACGAAACGGACTCCTGATTCGCCATCGCCTCGCGGTACCGCGCTTCGAACTCAGTGCCGGTGACCTCGGGGAACGTCTCCCAGATGTTCGTCCCCAGCAACTCGTCGGCACTGCGGCCGAGGATCGTCTCAGCCTGCTGATTGACGTGGGTGAACTCCCAGTTCTCGTTCAGCGCCAGGATTCCGTTGGTGATTCGACCGTGGATCTCTCGCAGTCGGCTGTGTGCCACTTCGTTTTCGATCGCCGATGCGAGGACGTTCGCGATGCTCTGGACGAAGTTCGCGTCGTGTTCGTCGAACTCTCGACGGTCGGTCGTGTGCGTTTCCAGGACCCCACACGGTTCCTCGACGGAGCCGATGACGACGCTGATCCCGCTGACGACGCCGCGACTGGTGAGCAGTTCGGAACCGGAAAATCGCCCCTCCGTCCGGAGATCGTCGACGATAATCGGCTGCTCGGAGCGGAGCGTGTATCCCGCGTGCGTGTCCCGATCGGCCGGCACCGTCGCCGAGCCGGCGAGTCCGTCGCGCCAGCCGACCCCCTGTCTGAGAACGACCTCGTCGCCGCTGGGACACAACTCGAGCACCGTTGCGTATTCGCTGTCGAGCGTCTCGGCGACGGCGACGGTGGCGTCGTGCATCAGCTGACCGAGGTCGTCAGTCCGGAGTGCCTGCTGTCCGAGTTCAGCGACGACCTCCTGCTGACGGATGCGTTCGTGGACCCCCGAGTCCACACCCGATCGCGGAGATGAAGTCATTCGCAGTACGTATTGCGGTCAGGGCTATAAGGACTTCTCCTCGGTATCCGTGACTGTACGGCCGCGATCGGCACCCGAACTCGTCGACTATCGTCAACACGTACGCGACGAGACTGATATCGAGGCCGATGGCGTCGAGTCGGATCAGATCGACCGCATAATTCTGTCACGGTCGGATCGTCGACGCCGAAGACGGGTCGCTTGGTCGGGACGCCGCCGCGTCGATCGATCTCCGGAGTAGGTGTTGGCTCGGCTGTTGTTCCTCACCGAGTGACAACACGCTTATTCAAACAACCTGCGTTCGCTGCGCTGATGACTGGTAGCGACGAGAACGCGCGGTTTCTTGCCGCGTGTGCGGAGTGTGGATCAGTGTACGCGGCGCTCGAGCACGGAGACGGCGACATCGTTCCGATCGGGAAACCGGACGGCTGTACGTGCGGTGGGACAACCTTTTCCAAAGTAACGGACGACTCAAACTCGAATCCCGCTTCGACCGACGAACCGGACCGATTATGCGACGATTCGTCCGAGACGCCCGGGTAAAAGCGAGTTCGTCGACCGACGGCCGACATTCAACGGGACAGTACGTCGTTCGAATTCAACGTGACCGACGATCGAAACCTCCGTATAGATCTGTCGATCGCGGGTTCATCTCGGGCGTATCGATCAGAATTAACGGACGTCTTCGATGCATATAGTTGCTGCTTTAAACTGCCGGGTACATGGATAACTAATGACTGCAGCGGACGAGCGGATCGACGACGAGAACCGGGGCGATCCGATCGACATTCTGTTGATCGAACCGAATCCGGGCGACACCCGCCTCTTCGAGGAAAACCTCAGAAACGCCAAGTTCATGAACGACTTTTATTCCGTCACCAACGGCGAGGAGGCCCTCGATTTTCTTCATCAACGCGGCGAGTATGCGGATGCGCCGCAAATCGACCTGGTTTTACTCGAACCGCGCCTTCCCGGCAAGAACGGCGAAGACGTACTCGCCGAATTAGACGAGGAACCGTCTCTGCGCGACGTCCCTGTCATCATGTTGACGGGGTCGGAGACGGGGACCGAGATCGCGAAATCCAACGGGCTCGACGCCGACTTCTTCGTCCAGAAGCCGATGGGCGCCGACGATTTCCTCGAGTTCGTCCAGGAAGTCGAAGAACTGTGGCTCGCTATCGTCGACGCGTCCGAATCGAGATCGGACGCGGACAGCGAATAACCGTTTTCGAACGACCCGCTCGCTCCGTTCCGCAACGTATCGCAGTCGTCCGTTCCGATTGGCGACGTCGGGCGACGATCGTGAATCGTCGCCAGCGCCGCCGAATCGGTACCAGTACTCTCGAACTGACTCCGCGCCCGCGACGCCGAACCGCTCGATGCACATCGGCCGCCCCGTCATTTCGCGTTGTGTTCTCAGAATGTGAGACAGCTGATTGGTGTCCGAAACTAGTGAACAACTATAACCAGTACACCGACATTTTTGCTTCTTCCAACGTGATTTGGTGTCAGGTTGATCGAGATTGGGCCCAAACGTGTTTCCAATTGGATGAATGCGCGATGTCCAGAATGTAGCGACGGCTGGGGTGAACAAATGAAAAAATACGTCTCAGATGGAGAGACGATTGTCGATTTCGAATGCGCAGAATGCGGCCACGAGTGGTCATTGCCACTGTAACCGAGGCGAAATTCGTTCCCATCGGAACTAGTATTGATCCGTTCATTGAATTGGCCGTCTCGCATGTAGGCGCGAGAGGCGACCCCCTTCTTCGCAGTGACTCAACGAGCGAAGTTGAGATTTTGAGGGGGATTGAGCTCCGATTACGAGAGAACCAGCGATCAAACGGTAGGCTGTTTCCCAATGAATCGAAAAAGGTACGCAAGAATAGGTACGACGGCTCTCTGTTAACGCCGGTTTTCGAGATCGACGAACCCCAATCCGGCGGCGAATACCTGACTGAGGCGGACAGCACAACCGCTATTACAGCGTTCTCTTTCCAGTATCTCGGATCCTCCGTATTGTTTTAGTAGCTCATATTGTCGACCTTATCATACTGACTCCAATCCGGTATATTTCATTCCTCCTGTTGCGAAATAACGTGGCAAGAAAGGATGACGGTATCGGTGATTGATAGCTAGTCAGGCGATAGCAGATCGGCATTTCACAGCTTTGGAAAAACGGTTCTGATGTGCGTCCTCCGTCCGCGATACAGAGGAGATAGTTATTCAGTGGAGGCAGTGTGCTTTTCACAGCGCTAATCGATATTACAAATATGGTCTACGCAAACCGAAGCCCGTTCGTTAGGGACGCTGTCATCGCCACAGTAATTCTTGCGTGCCTGTCCGGTCTTACTTACGGAGTTCAGGTCCATCCCCTCCGAATCCCGGGCTATATTCTCCTCATTGGATTCGGCACCGTGGGAGGCGCTTTCGGGCCACGAATCATTTTCCCTGCGGTCTTTGGTGTATACCTCGTCGCTCTTGGACTGATCGGTGCTGCCGTCGTTCGCACTGTTCGCCGACGGATGCCTGAAGTCCACTTCGCCAATTGGCGACTCGGTGTGGCCAGTGCACTCGGTGTGACTGGCGTCCTCTCTGTTTTGTTCGCGATCGTTGTCCTGCTGGGAACATCTCAGACGGATGCTGTTCTTACGACTGGTCTCTCCGGAATCGTATTATTGGGCCTGGCTGCCTGGTTTGCTGGACTGTTCACTATCAACACAAAATACCTGTAAAACTCGTCACCTCTCGCAGTGATTCGACACTCGTAACGCCGAACTGCTTACGGCTCACCGGCCGTCATTCCGTTATTTCGCGTAGCGTTCTCAGAATTTGAGACGAATCGATCGGTACTCGAGTGAACTAATCGCCGTGTCGAATCGAGGCGTTCCGACCGATTGGGAGCGGTATAGCTAATTCAGGCTGCCTGTTTATCTTTGTTAGGAGCGTGAAGTTTGGTATGAGTGAGCTTACCGATCGCCTTCTGATACTACTAATCGCAGCAGTCGCGCTCGGAGGGATACTTGTGGGGTGGATCGGCGGATTCGTGGTGCCAGCACTCGGCGGGTGGTCAGACAATATCGGTATGGCGGTGATAGCCGTACTCTTCGTCGGTATCCTGATCGGGATCTGGATCGAATTCAACCATATCGACACGGATCGGGATTGATTCATACCGCTTGAGATACGATCGCTCACTGCTGCTCACCCCCGTCAGTCGCGACGTAGTCAGAATCCCCGTGGCAAACCGCTTGGACGTGAGACGGAAGATCCTCGTAGCACTCGTTGAACCGGGTGACCCTCGAACGGATCGGCTCCGCCGCTGCATCAAGTACCACCCCCGTTAGAAGAGAGTTCTCTAGGGGGGAACTATATGAAAATCACGGTAAATTTAAGACGTGAATGGGGTCGGAGGGATTTGAACCCCCGATCGACTGATATCTCCGGTGCGCCTCGGAACTCCAGAGGGTCATCACACGGACACTGATCAGGTGTCCGATCAGTATATCAGTCTGGAGTGTCGTCCCGGGCGCGGTGCCTCTGGAGTCAGTCGCCATGCCTGGCTTGGCCACGACCCCTCGTCACTCCGTTGGGGCATGCTCCCTAAAGTGGTTTCGATTCGCGTCACGGAACGGTCTCGTCCCACTGACGCGGGGTAGCAGTACGTGTCCGTCGATCGGAACGCAAGGACGCGACCGCAGAGCGGTTGTAAAACGAGTCGACTGCGCCCTCCGTCACAGCCACGGAGCTCGGCCTTCGGTCTCCGTGCTGTCGTCGCCGGGGTACGGCCCCTCCTCGACGCCGTCGTTTGCGTCCTCGTCCTTGCGCGCGTCGACGTCATCCGCATCGTCCTCGTTACTGGCACCGACAGACGATCGGATCGCCGAATCGATCGCGTCGATCGTCGACGAGCCGTCGGAATCGCCGCCGTCCGTGAGCGGGCCGGTACCGACGGCGGGGACGAACGACGAGGGCGATCGCGAGCCGCCGTCGGCGACCGACGACTCGGCGGAGCCGCGCGGCACGGACGGCATATCGCCGGGGTCGGCCGGTGCCGGCGACTTCTGAGAGTCAGAAGAGTCGGAGGCGTCCGACCCTCGACCGAACGGGATGTCGAGGGCGAAGACGGCCGCGACCAGCAGCGCCGCCAGCGGGGCCTGGCCGAACGCCATCCCGAGCAGCGACAGCGGGAGCAGGCCGAGCGCGACCGCGCTGCCGAAGCGGAACCGATCGATATCCATGTACTCGCGCAGGTACGGGCCGCCGAGCGCGATCGAGAGCGCGAAGGCGACGCCGACCGCCGCCGCGAGCGTCGCGTGCGCGACGAGGACCGGGTCGTCCATCACGACGATCGAGGCGCCGGTTGGGTCGAGGCTTGCAACTAGTCCGAGTCCGATGATGGTGACGGGACTGGGCAGGTAGTCGCCGATCGTCGCGCTCGCGGTCTTGGCCGCGATGGCGGCGATCACGAGCGCGGCGAACCGCTCGAAGATAACGATGTCGACGACGCTCTCGATCGCCGGTGCGAGCGCCGCCTGCACAGCCGCGAGCAGGATCAGCGGGACGCCGACGAGCAAGACGATCCCCGCCTGTTCGCGGGGCGTGCCGCTCATCTCGGCGAGGATTACCGCGACGGTCGCGCTCCCGCCGAAGATCAGCAGGCCGACCTGGATCGCGCCCATCGGGCCGTCGAGCGCGCCCGCGAGGATCAATGCGGGGAAAATGCCGTCGACTAACGGCAGCATCATCACCAGCGCTAACAGCCTCGCGTCACCGCCGACTATCCGCTCGAGACGAAGGGCGACCGGGTGTCGAGACGCACTCATCTCTCAGGGTCGATGGCCGTGACCCGAGGCCATCGGGTGATGAGGTGGACGGTGCGATCCTGACTCCGAACGCGGAAGCCAGTTCATCGTCCGTTTGCGGCCTCGTGCTGTGAGTTTCAGTGTAAAATTCCCGAAATTAAAGGAGGCGTCCGAGTCGACACTCGTCTGGCCATCGAACCGGGAAGCACTGGAACTCACAGTGTACATAGAGGATACGAGAACCGGGGCCTCAATAAGCCTTCCGTGGGATGGCGTTGCACAACTCGGCGATATTTCCACAATAGCACGCATTTCCCGACGAAGGTGAACGAATCTGCAACTCGGGTAGACGACCGACAACCGAAAGACGGCGCGCCGACACGTCGGCCCCGTCCGCACGAGCTCCGAAAACCCAGCGATTCGATCAGCACACCGACCTGAAGCGACGACCCGCGAGTCGATCGGCGCTCGGCGGTCAGCCGATCGAACTCGCCCGCGGGCGGTCCGAACGGGCGCTACGTTCGGTGACGGAAATCGACCGTCGACGGCTTCGTCACGCGTTCACACCCGGTTCTATCTCGCAACGCTTTTTGCCGACGGGTCCGGACGGTTGACATGGCGAACGACGTTCCCGAGCACGAGCCCTATTCTTCGAAACTGCGAGTACCGGAAGCGCTGACGTTCGACGACGTCCTCCTCAGACCCAAGGAGAGCCGTGTCGAACCGGACGACGCCGACCTCACCTCCCGGGTCTCGAAGTCCGTCGAGGTGGCGGTCCCGATCCTCTCGGCCGCGATGGACACCGTCACCGAGAGCGACATGGCGATCGCGATGGCTCGCCACGGCGGCCTGGGCGTCCTCCATCGCAACATGAATGTCGACGAGATGGTCGAGGAGATCGAGCAGGTCAAGAGCGCCGACGAGCTCATCATCCCGCACGACTCGGTCGTCACCGCGGACCCGGAGATGACGGTCAAGGAGGTCGACGAGATGATGGCCCGCGCGGGCGTCGGCGGCGCCCCCGTCGTCAACACGCGCGGCGAAGTCCTCGGGATCATTTCGAGCACCGACATCCGGCCCCACCTCGAGGTCAACGAGGACGACCTCGTCACGGAGGCGATGACCGACGAGGTCATCACGGCCCCCGAGGACGTCGACGCCCGAGAGGCGTTCGATCTGATGTACGACCACAAGATCGAGCGCGTGCCGGTCGTCGACGACGAGAACCTGCTGGTCGGCCTCGTCACGATGCAGGGCATCCTCCAACGCCGCGAGTACAAGGAGGCCGTTCGCGACGAAGAGGGGCGGCTCCGCGTCGGCGTCGCCGTCGGCCCGTTCGAGGTCGATCGGGCCGAGGCCGCCGACGAAGCGGGCGCCGACGTCCTGTTCATCGACTGCGCACACGCCCACAATCTGAACGTGATCGACAGCGCCCGGGAGATCGCGGACGCCGTCGAGGCGGACGTCGTCGTCGGGAATATCGGGACGCGCGAAGCCGCCGCGGACATCGTCGATTTCGCCGACGGCATCAAGGTCGGCATCGGACCCGGCTCGATCTGTACGACCCGCGTCGTCTCCGGCTCCGGGATGCCCCAGATCACGGCCGTCGCGCAGGTGGCCGACGTCGCGAGCGAACACGACGTGCCCGTCATCGCCGACGGCGGCATCCGCTACTCCGGTGACGCGATCAAGGCGATCGCCGCGGGTGCGGACGCGGTCATGCTTGGCTCGTACTTCGCCGGCACCGACGAGGCCCCGGGCCGCGTCGTCACCATGAACGGCAAGAAGTACAAGCAGTACCGCGGCATGGGCTCCGTGGGGGCGATGAAATCCGGCGACGGCGATCGCTACCTCAAGGACGATCCCGAGGACGAGGAGGAGTACGTCCCGGAGGGCGTCGAAGCCGCCACGCCGTACAAGGGCACGCTCCAGTCCGAACTCCACCAGCTAGCCGGCGGCATGCAGTCCGGCATGGGCTACGTCGGCGCGGAGACGATCCCCGAGTTCAAGGAGCGCTCAGAGTTCGTCCGCATCTCCTCGGCCGGCCAGGCCGAGAGCCACGCCCACGACGTCGTCATCACGGACGAGGCGCCGAACTACTCGCCCGACGGCGACTAAACAGTTCGCTATTTGAACGACCGAGACACGTATTCCGGAGTGCCGTTTCTAGCACCGGCTATTCACGAAGATATCGACTTCCGCTGAAATCAATTCCGGCGCCTCGACGGGACCGCTGTGGCCGATAGCGTCGAACTCGACCAGTCGGCTGTGCGAGAGCGCCTCGTGGACTTCGCGAGCGCCTTCGCGAAGGAAGTCGGGTCCGTGAGTGCCGGTCAGTACGAGCGTGGGGACGTCGATATCGAACCGGTCGGGAAGCCGGTACTGCTCGACGGCACGATTCATCCGGGCAACTTCCTCGGCGAGGTCGACGCAATCCGGCCAGACGGGCCAGTCCGTTAACCACGCGTCGAGGTCGTCGATTTCGCCGGAATGGAGAACTAGATCTACGTATCGTTTTACCGCTTCACGGCGTTTCCCGTCTGCGATGAGTTCTTCCATCCGATCGGCGAGATCGACTCGCATTCGGAACTCGCGGGGGAGCACTGCTGGTTCGTAGGCGACGACCGCTTCGACCATCGCATCGGTCGCCGCCTCGATCGCGGTAAGCCCGCCGTAGGAGTGACCGAAGAGCACCGGAACGCCGTCGACGTCGTCGACGAGCGCTCGCACGTACTCGGTCTCACGCGTCAGTATTTCGTCTGCACCCGTTGCCGGTTCATCAAGACGCGTTCCAAATCCCGGTCGTTGAGGGATAACGATCGTATACGCCTCGAGATGCGGAACAACTGGATTCCAGTACTCTCGAGGAGCCATCCCGCCATGGAGGAGGATCAACGACCGACCGTCGCCGTGCCGTTCGTAACTGACTTCAGTTCCATTCGTCGTGTATGTCGTCTGCATGTCTATCTGCGTTCGCGTGCGGTCGGACTAAGCTGCACTCTCAGCGATGCGGGCGTTTATAAGAGGTGATTGGCTGCCGAAACGACCACGCCGTTCGTTGCAATACACCGACGTTTCGACGATCCCATTAGCATCCACGCGAACGATACCGTATGAGCCTCGTCGCTGAGTTCGAGATTCACTGCGATGCGCTTCCGCTCGTCGAGGTTGCGAAGGAAGCGGCCGAAGCGACGATCACGCTCGACCTACAGTTCGCTCACGGCGAGCGGCCGTTGTTTCTCGCTACTGCCATCGGCGGATCTCGGACTGCGATCGAGGGCGCCTTCGCTGCGGCTGACGATGTCGGGGCGTGGACGCTGATCGGGCGGGCCGAGGAGACGCGCCGGTATCAGATAGAGCCCGCGTTGAGCCTGGAAGCGCAACTCGGCGACGACGTCGACGATCTTGCGGGCCTCGAGGCCCTCGCCACGGCTGATGCCGTTATCGAACGAATCGAGGTGAAATCGGACGGATGGCAACAGACGGGCTGGTTCGCCGATCGGAACGCCTTCACCGCGTTCTCGTCGTTTTGGCAACGCAACTGCGGATTCCAGTTACACCGTCTCACCCGTGATCGAGAGTCTGAGTCACCGGGAGACGGACTGACAGACCGTCAAGACGAGGCTCTTCGAACGGCCTACGAACTGGGGTATTTCGACATCCCTCGTCGAACGACCTTGCGGGAGGTCGCCTCCGAGCTGGGCGTTTCCGCCTCTTCGGTATCCGAACGACTCCGCCGCGCACAGACCCAACTCATACGAGAGACCGTGGCGACGACGTGGCCGCCGCTCCCGAATTGACGACACAAACGGCCCGGATGCGGCCGCGGGCGTCGAACTCGCATTGCTGCTACGATCGTAACGCCGACCGCCGGATCTTCCCGGTCGTCGTGGTCGGCAGCTCGTCGCGGAACTCGAGTTCGCGCGGATACTCGTATTCGGCTAATTTCTCGCGAACCAGATCCTGAATCTCGCTTCGCAGGTCGTCGCTCCCGGAGGCGCCGTCGACCGGCTGGACGACCGCCCTGATGATCTCGCCGCGCGTCTCGTCCGGCACGCCGACGACGCCGACCTGTTCGACGGCCTCGTGCTCGAGAACGGTCTCTTCGACCTCTCGCGGCGCGACGCGGTAGCCGCTCGTGTTGATGAGGTCGTCGTCGCGCGAGGCGAACCAGAGATAGCCGTCCTCGTCACGCTCGGCCAAGTCACCCGTGAGGTGCCACGTATCGCCATCAGACGGGACGTCTGATGAGGATCGCATCGCATCGCTCTGCTCACCGCAGCCCGGCCCGTCCTCGAGCGTCACCCGTGTGGTCTTCTCGGGGGCGTTCCAGTACTCCCGGAAGAGCACCGGATCGTCGCCGCGCCGGACCGCGATCTCGCCGATCTCACCGGGTCCGACCCGCTCGCCGGTTTCCGAATCGAGCACGGCGACGTCGTGGCCCGGAACCGGTTTCCCCATGCTGCCCGGCTTCGCGGGGAACCACCCCCGACAGTTGGTCACGAGCAGGTTCGCCTCCGTCTGGCCGTAGAGTTCGTTGACGACCACGCCCGCGAGTTCCTCGTCGGCCCACTCGAGGATCTCTCGCGTCAAGGGTTCCCCGCCGGAGCAGATCGCCTCGAGCGAGAGGTTGTATTCCTCTGTCGGTTCGTCGACGCCCATGAGCATCCGGATCGCGGTCGGCGGGAGGAAGGCGTGTGTCACGTCGAACGTCTCCGCGATCTCGAACGCCCGCCCGGGATCGAACGAGCCCGTCGGGTGGCCCACGACGGGCCGGCCGTAGTGCCAGGCCGGGAAGACTACGTCGCCGAGCGCGCCGATCCAGGCCCAGTCGGCCGGCGTCCAGTAGACGGCGTCCTCGCTGCGAACGTCACGCTCGAAGTACATTTGGAAGGCGGGGCAGTGGCCGAGCCAAACGCCGTGGGCGTGGAGGACGCCCTTCGGTTCGCCGGTGCTGCCGCTGGTGTAGATGATGATCGCGGGCGTGTCGGCGTCGGTGTCGGCGCGGTCGAACGCCGTCTCGTTCCGGTCGACGGCCCCGTCGAACGGTTCGGCCGTCGCGTCGCCGGTTCGAGTCGCGTCCGCGAGTCCGCCGTCGACCACGAGGACGGACTCGAGAGCCGGACAGTCCGGCGCGACCTCGCGCAGCGTCTCCCACTGACCGGCGTCGACGACGGCTGCGCGGGCCTCGCTGTCGGTGAGCCGGTAGCGCAGCGCGTCGTCGCCGAACAGCACCGACAGCGGCAGCGAGATCGCGCCGAGCTTCCAGCAAGCGAGGTGCGTGAGGACGTTCGCGGGCTTCTGCGGCACGACGACGGCAACCCGATCGCCGCGCTCGACGCCGCGGGACTCGAGGGCGCTCGCGACCGCGTCGGACCGCGCGTCGAGGTCGGCAAAGGTGTACTCCTCGCGGTGACCGTCGTCGTCGAACTGGTAGAGCGCGACCCGATCGCCGTCGTGTTTGCCGACCAGATCGTCGGCCGCGTTGAACCCCTCCGGCGCGTCCCACGAGAACGACTCGCGAGCCTCTTCGTACGTCTCGCCGCTGACGGTGACGTAGTGCGACATACCGTGCTATTTGTCGACACGAATCAAGAAGGATTCGCCGCGACGCCGCTGCGGCGGCCGGCGCACGCGAGCGGCTTCGGGCGACCCGAGTGAGGACGTCGGGCTACAGGTCGATGTCCGGTGTCGAGAACGCGCCTTCGTCGACGTCGGGGTCGTACTCGTCGAGCGCCGTTCGGACGAGCTGGAACACGCTTTCCTTGCTCCAGCGGGCGGTGTTGACGTTGAGATCGTAGAACTCCCGATCGTCGATGTCGATCTCGTAGTACGATTGGTAGCGGCCGGCCTCGCTAACCTCGCGGACGCGCATCTCGGCTTCGGTCTCGACGCGGTCTGCGATTCGCCTCGAGCGAACGTCTTCGGGTGCGTCGAGCCAGATTCGGAGGTCGGCTCGATCGCCGGCGAGCCAGCCCGCGAGGCGGGATTCGAGGATGAACGGCTTGTTCGCCATCCCCCACTTCTCGGCGATCTGCTGGAGGCGCTGATCTAACGCACGGTCGATCTCGTCCGACGACTCGGCCTCCGCGGTCAGCTGAGTCAAGCTCATGTCTCGTTCTTCCGCGATCTCGCGGAAGATGTCGCCGCCGGAGACGTACGGACATCCCATCGCCGCGGAGAGTCGTTCGCAGAGCGTCGTCGCGCCACACCCCGGCGGACCGGAGACGGTGATGAACAGTGTCGTGTCGATCTCTGCCGCCGATGGATCCGGTGTCGACATGCGTGGTACCTCGTTGTTCTCCGTGAAAAACCGTCCGTCTGATGCCTCGAGCGGCCCGAAATCGACTCCGAGATCGCGTCTCGATCGGTCTTCGAACGGCGCGTCCCGGTTTTTGACGCGCGCATGACGGGTCCGTTGGCCATCGGTACCGAACCCCGATCGAAAACCGAAGTCGATGCTCGACCTTCGGAAGCAGGAGTCGAACGTGACGATTCTGATACGAGAAGTCGATGACATCTATCCGAACCACTACCAAAGTAATTAAGCGTCAGGGTGACGGAATCTGGCGCGTTATGGCGATCGAACCGGACGAGCGAACGGTGATCGTAACGGGCTCGACCAGAGGGTTAGGAAAACGGATCGCGACGCGGTTCGCGGAGAACGGCGATAACGCCGTGATCTGTTCGCGATCGATCGAGGACTGCGAGCGAGTCGTCGACTCGATCGAAGCGAACGGCGGCTCGGCTCACGCGGTCGAGGTGGACGTGAGCGAGAAACCGTCCGTCGAAACCTTGATCGACGAAACCGTCGATCGCTTCGGTCGCCTCGACGTGCTGGTGAACAACGCCGGGATCAACATTCGCGGTCCCGCGGAGGAGATCTCGCCCGAGGATTGGCAACAGGTCGTCGACGTGAACTTGACGGGCTCCTTCTTCTGCGCGCAGGCGGCCGGAGCCCGGATGATCGAACAGGGAGACGGCGGGAGCATCGTCAACATCTCGAGCATGATGGGAAGCATGGGTCAACAGGACAGGACGCCGTACAACACGACGAAGGGCGGCGTTAACAACCTCACCCGGTGTCTCGCCGTCGAGTGGGCGGAACACGACATCCAGGTGAACGCGCTCGCGCCGGGGTACATCATGACCGAGATGGTCGAACAGGCACAAGACGAGACCGGATTCGACAAGCAGGATATCAGAGATCGGACGCCGCTCGATCGGTTCGGAACGCCGGACGAAGTCGCGACCTGCGTCGAGTTCCTCGCGTCGAGAGACAACTTCGTCACGGGAGAGGTGCTCACCGCCGACGGCGGCTGGACGGCGTTCGGCTGGGGGTGTAAAGATAACTGAATACCGTCGTCAGCCGTCCGGTGTCCGATCTGCTCGGCGTCCGCGCAGCGCGATCGGCGTTCGGCGAGGCCGGCAAGGCCGCCTCAGAAAAACGGCCAGCGCGGCGTTTCGAGTTCGATATCGACGTGTTCGAGGCGGGGGTCGTCCTCGAGCGCGGCGACGAGAGCCGTCTGTGACTCGGCCGCACCGGTGCTGACCAGCGCCATCTCCCCGCCGTACCGACTCCCCTCCTCGTCTCGCCACTCGAGTTCGAGTCGGGCGCGTCGAAACCGCGTTCCGTCGACGTGACGAATCGCCTCGAGGGCCTCGATCGGCGCGGAGAAGTTCCGTTCGTCGAGGTCCTCCAGCTCGCCGATCGCGCTGTCGGCGACGATCGCCCGGTCGCGTTCGCCCACGTCCGCACGTAACAGCAGCGATCGGTAGGACTCGCCGACGAAGCACCAGACGAGGCGTTCGTCGGTTACCACCAGTTCCCAGAACTCGATCGAGTTCGGACGCCGGCGGAGCCACTTCGTGAACCGGGCGAGTTCGACTTCGTCGTCCTTACAGGCCATCGCTATCGTACCCATCGCGCTATCGCTCCATGAGCGTGTGCAGGTCGGCCGGCAGTTCCGCGCCCTCCTGGGTCAGGAGCGAGCCGCCCACGAACAGGACGATCGCCACCAGCAGCGCGACGGTGCCGACGGGGAAGACCTCCGGGTACGGGTACCACCCCATGATCCACTCTGCCCAGTCATCGCCTCCGGCGACGTCGAGGGCCATGGGCAGGGCGCTAAAGACGATGTTCACGAACAGGCCGCCGAGGACGGCCAGGATCGCCCCCTCTTTCGTCGCCCCCTTCCAGTTCATGCCGAAGACGACGATCGGGACGAACGCGGCGGCGAAGAAGCCCCAGCCGATCGTTCCGAGGATGCCGACGAGCGCGTCCGAGAAGTAGACGACGCCGGTCGCGAGCACCGTCAGCCCCGCCAGCGCGGCCTGGGTGACCCGCAGCTCCGTCCGGTCGTCCTCGATCGGGCGGCCCATCGCGCGCGGGATGTCCCGCGAGACGGCCGCCGCGCCGATGTTGAGAAACGAGTCGCTCGTCGACATGATCGCCGCCAGCAGCGCCGCGAGGATCAGGCCGGCGACGACGCTCGGCGTGTACTCGAGGACGAAGACGGGGCCGACCTCCGAGGCGTCGAACGTCTCCGAGATCTCGCCGGCCTCGACCATCGCCCGCATCGACAGTCCCGCGGAGAAGGCGATCATACTCGAGATCGCGTACGAGATGGCCGCGATCGGCGCGCCCCACTTGAGGATCGTCATGTTGCGGCTCATGTAGAATTTCGTGATGAGGTGGGGCTGACCCGCCGCGCCGACCGAGAACAGGATCCACCAGGCGATCGCGACGAGTACTGCGGCGGACGCGCCGCCCATCGCGCCGAACGGGCCGATGAGCGAGGGGTCGGCGGTCACGAGGTTCCGCGAGATCGTCTCCATGCCGCCGCCGAACGACATCGCGTACGCGAAGACGAACGCGGCCCCGACGATCATCGTGAGCGCCTGCAGGAAGTCCGTCCAGACGCCGGCGATCATGCCGCCGAGCATGCTGTACAGCAGCAGAATCAACGCGCCGCCGAGCAGCCCCCAGATGACGGGGATGCCGAAGATCGCGCGCATGACGAACTGGAGCGCGGCGAGATTCGTCGCGAGGTACGCGATCACCCCGACGACCACGGCGAGGCCGGTGAGCCCGCGGACCCAGTCGCTCTCGTACCGGACGTACATCGCGTCCGCGAGCGTCAACACGTTGCGGATGTCGGCGAGCAACCGCATCCGCTTTGCGAGTACGATCCACGTGATCAGGAAGCCAAGCGGCGCGGTGAAGAAGATCCACAGCGGGGTCGTTCCGAACGCGTAGACCAGTTCCGGGCCGCCGACGAAGCCGAAGCCGGACTGGATCACCGAGAAGGCGGTCATCGCGAGGACCCACGTTCCCACGCTCTTCCCGGTGATCAGGAAATCGCTGGTGGAGTGGGTCCGCATGTACCCCCACGCGCCGATCAGAACGACGACGAACAGGTACGCCGCGCCGAAGGCGATGATCACCGGGTCTTCGGCGACGGGGATCCCGCCCTCCTGGAGCGGGGCCAGCGGGAGGTCAGTCATCGGTCACCTCCGTCGCGGCGGGCTCCGTCTCCGGTCGCGAGCCCTCCGGCTGGAGCGGGAACGACTCCCGCCGTTGCCGTTCGCGCGCGTCCCCGATGATCTCGTCGACGATCTCCTCGCCGGCGATCCGATCGAACGCCAGCGAGTAGTAGATCGCCACCGCCAACGGGGCCAGCCAGATGAACGCGAAGTAGACCAGCGTGGACGTCGGCAGGCCGAGCGCGTAGCTGTACTCGGTGACGCCGGGGTCCCACAGCAGCCAGATCCCCGAGAGGCCGATCAGGAAGGTCGTCCCGAGCGCGGCGACCATCCCCGCGTACGGCGCGACGTCGAAATCGCCGTCGTTTTGTTCGATCGCAGCCGCCGCCACCACGGCGACGATGAACGCGGCTGCGACGTACGAGAACACCCGGTACCATCCGATGCTCGCCGCGATCAGCGATCCCAGCGAGAGACCGCCGATCACGGCCATCGTTCCGTTTCGTGTCATTGTCTCACTTCGTCGAGTCACGGTCCACGGTCGGTGCGCCGCGTTCGACGGCGAGCGGCCGTCGATCGATCTCCGTCGCGTCCCCCGCGGAAACCGATTCCGGCGTCGAAACGGCCGACCGCGCCAAACGTGCCACCGTCACTCACAGTACTGTCTAACACACCACATCTACGAAAGGAGCGATGTTGACATGTGAACGGTCCCCGCCGGTTCGACGGCGCGGACCGACGCGGGAGTCGACCGCCGCCCGGGACCGATCGCGGTCGGGCCGAACGGCGCCCCAGATTTAAGCGCCTGCCCGACACACTCGGCGGCATGGACATCGAAGGATTCTTCCAGGAGATGCCGTTCGCCGACCTGCTGGGCGTCGACGTAACCGCGGCCGAGGACGGCCACGCCGAAGGCCGACTGGAGATGCGCGAGGAACTGTCGTGGAACGCCGACGAACTGATGGCCCACGGCGGCGTCACCTTCACGCTCGCGGACACGGTCGGCGGCGCCGCGCTCGTCTCGATCGTCGAACAGCCGGTCCCGACGATCGACATGCGGATCGACTACCTGTCCGCGGGGACGGGTGACCTGTACGCCGAGGCGGACGTCGTTCGCTGCGGCGGCGACGTCGGCGTCGTCGACGTCGACGTCTACGCGACCGCCGCCGCCGACCCGACGGGCGACGGACCCGACGGGCCGCGGATCGCGAACGCCCGCGGCGTCTACAAGACCGGGTAATCGGGTTCGACCGATCGAATTCGGATCCGACTGACCGATCGAACCGGGTCCGGCGATCCTGGATCTTAGCCGAGCGTAACCGAGTTCTCGCACTCGGTGCAGGTCAGCCGGAACGCCCCCTCGTCCGTGAGTTCGAGGCCGTGGCCCAGTTCCGCCTCGCAGTGACGACAGTAGACCAGCGATTCGAGTTCGTTCCAGTCGTGTTGCGCGCCGGGGGCGCCGAACGCGAACCCGACGACCCGATCGTCGGAGTCGTTGTAGCCCGTCTGGAATTCGCCCGGCGCGAACCGGATGACCTCGTCCTCCTCGACCGTCACTTCGCCGTCTTCGGTGTCGAAGGTCACCGTACCCTCCTGCACGTAGAACACCTCCTCCTGATCGTAGTGGGTGTGCATCCCGCCGGAGAACGACTCGCCGGGTTCGAGTTCGAAGTAGTTCATCGCGAAGTCCGTGAAGCCGAGCGCCGCCGAGATCGGCCGCCTGACCGAGTGGACTTCCATCGGATTTACTTCGACGTCGACGTCGTCGATCGCGATCTTCTCCATGCGCGGTCATTCGTACAGTGTGATAAAAACCCTCGTGCGACCAGGTGACGAGGGGGAACGGACGAGGATGAGAATGGCTGGCACAGCCCCGGTACGTTTGTGACGATAGGACCGAACGGGGTCCCATGGACACTCGCGTACTCGAAACCGAATCCGAACGACGGCTGGCCGTTCCGATCCTTCGACAGCTCTGGACCGACGCAGACCCGGCGTCGGTCCTGTCCTGGACCGGCAGCGACGACTACCACCTGTTCGGCCGGTTCGACGGCAGGACTCTGATCGGCGTCGCCGGCGTGCTCGAGGCGCACCACCTCCACCACGTCCGGCACGCCTGGCTCTACGATCTGGTCGTCGACGGCCCCCGTCGGGGCGAGGGCCACGGCACGGCGCTCGTCGACGACGTCGAGTCGTGGGCGACCGACCGGGGGTGCGAGTACGTCGCGCTGGCCTCCCCCGCTTTGAAGGACGGAGTGCACGAGTTCTACGAGCGCAACGGCTACGAGACGTGGGGCTACGTGATCGAGAAGGAACTGTAACCGGAGCGCCCGTGCGCGACGGCCCCGCGATCGAGCCGATCGGCTCGGGCGAAAGGCAACGCCTACGTACGTCCGGTCCCGAACTCCGATCGTGAAGCGCCGTACGGTACTCCGGTCCGCCGGCGTCGCCGCGATGGCGGGGCTCGCAGGCTGTATCGAGGGGATCCAGAGCCACTTCGGTGGAATCCAGGGCGTGATCCCGATCGAAATCACGAACGAGAGCGATCGCGCACAGAACATCCGGCTCGAAGCCTACACGACCGAGACGGATCGCCATACCTACGACGAAAGCTACTCGGTCCGGGCGGACGAACGCGTCCGTCCGCCCCACTTGAAGAAGACCGAACAGCGGTTCCGCGCGGTCCGGTTCGAGGGCCAAGAGTCGAGTTCCGTCGATACCACCCGGATTTCGCCCGAGACGCAACTCGTGTTGATTACCGTCTACGCGGACGACATCGCGATCGAACTCGTGTTCGACGAGAACGAGGCGGAGAACGTGACGGGTGACGGGAACGAGACGGCCGGCGGGAACGAGACGACCGACGACGCGGACCGCGAGACGGACGGCGGCGGCTGATTCTATCGTCTGTCAGGGGTACGGGTGGAACGGCCGATCGAGCCGCGGCTCGAATCCCAGGTCGGCCGGAACCGATCCGGCTCGATCGGCGAAGAACGGCTCACCGGTGAACAGCGGCTGTGCGCCCGGAACGACGACCCGTACGGCTTCGAATCCCAACTGTTCGACGTCGCGCGTGGTGAGCCGTGCCGCGTAGGGCGTCAGCCCGCACTCGGTCGTCCGTGAGACGAGCGTCTCGAGGGCGTCTCGGCCCGTCGGCGCGGGGTCCGGACCGACGCTCGCCGCCGGAATCGTCCGATCGACGTCGACGAACGTCCGCGCGGGCTCGGGGGAGGAGCCGTACTCGCCGATCGCGCCGGAGGCGTCGTCCGCGTCCTCGGGGCCCAGACCGCGCAGTTCCGTCCAGTTCTGAAGCGCCTCCGCGAGCGCCGACGTCGCGGCGGCGGTCGCGTCGAGCGCCGCCGCGGAGCCCGCGGCGAACGACGGCCACGCATCCGGATCCTCCCCCGCTCCGTCGGCGGGATCACGGTGGACGGCGACCGCGACGACGGGAACGTCGATATCCTGCGTGACCAGCAGCGCCGTGACCGCGAGCCCCTCGCTGCGAGCCCGTCGCTCGAGTTTGGCGAAGCGATCGTCGTCGACGTCGAGGCCGAGCGGCTCGAACGTCGAGTACCACGACAGCATCGTCGCGTCGCGTTCGAGCACCTCCGTCAGCCCCGACAGCAGGGCGTCGACGGTCGACGAGCCGAGACCGAGCCCGGTCGTGATCGCCGGCACCAGCCGATCGCCGGGCTGAGGGAACTGCACGGCGGCGGCCGGGAGGTGAACCGTCTCGCCGGTTTCGAGGTTTTCGCCCTCGACCCACCGGCGCTCCGCGCTCGGATCGTACGTCGAGGTGTCGTCCGGGCGAGCGAGGTCGGTCGGCGACACGACGCGCTCCAGATCGTCCTCGCTCGCGTGGACGAACTCCGCATCCCGGTAGACGCCGGCGCAGTACCGTTCGAGCCCCTCGCCGACGGCCTTCATGAACGCGGCGTTCCAGTCCTCGTCGACGCCCGCGGCCTGCTTCGCCGCGCTCGCGTCGCTGAATCCCGCCGTCTCTACCGTCGTCGCCAGGTAGTACGGCGCCGGGAACGACTCGGCCTCGCCGACGCTGGTCACCAGACCGACCCGATCGTCGATCGCCAGCTCGACGCGCTCGACGGCGGTTTCGAGATCGAACGCGTCGTCGTCCCGATCGAGCGATCGGTCCCGCTCGCCGGCCGCGCAGTCACAACCCGGGACGGGCAGAAACCGCCGCCGGGCGTGCGGAACCTCGATCGTGTGGCCGACGATCGAGCGCTCGTCGCCGCTGAAGACGCGGACGCACTCCCGTCCCGCGAGGGCGCCGGCGAACCGCGCCGCGCTCCGATCGGCTCGCGGCTGCTCGGCGGGCGAATCGAGCGTCGACGCGACCCGCGTTCGGAGGCAGTCGAAACAGCCTGTAGCCGGCGCGAAGCCGGAGACTGCGGCGTCGAGTTCCTCGATCGGGTGGCCGCCGACGCCGCCGATCTCGACGCCGATCCAGGGCGTCGATCCCGATCGAGCCGCCTCGTTCGCGCGATCGAAGGTCGCCGCGCCGGCGACGTCGCTGACGATCGCGAACCGAGCGCCGTCGAGGTCGGTCGGATCGGCGTCTCGAACCGTGACGTCGACGTCTTCGAGGGCGGCGACGATCGCCTCGCGGACCGAATCGCCGCCGACGACGTGGACTTCCATACTGCCACGGTTACCGGCGACGGGCAAAAACGCCCCGTTCGCGCGACGGGGCTTCGCCGCGGATCGAGGGCCGGCAACGCATGCGTCCACGCTTTTCCGCCGCGACGTTGACGTGTCGATATGAGCGCGGACGAGCGCAGTATCGGTACGAGCGAACGGATCGACGACGAGGTGAGTCGAAGCGACCTCGTCCACGCGCGGCTCCGCGAGTCGCCGCTCAAACGCTGGTTCCTCCTCGACGGGAACCGGTACGCGATCGCGGGCCTGTTCTCGGTCGTCGTCTTCGCCACGTGCGCGGTGATCGGACTCGCGGGGTACATCCCGGTCACCGATCCGACGACCGCGACGACGCTCGTCGGGTCGATCGTCGGCGGCACGCTTCCGTTCATCACGATCGTCCTCGCGATCAACCAGCTGGTCCTCTCGCAGGAACTCGGCTGGCCGGGAGACCTCGAAGATCGCTTCGAATCCATGGCCGCCTTCCGGCGCGAGGTCGAGGAGGCGACCGAGACGCCGGTCAGTCCGGCGGCGCCGGCCGACTTCCTGCAACTGGTCGTCGACTCCGTCGTCGACCGAACCGAGCAGTTACGACCGATCGCGGGTCAGCCGGACGATCCGCACCGCGCCGCGGTCCTCGAGGACTTCGTCGACGCCGTCGCGAACGAGGGCGCGATCGTCTCCCGATCGCTCGAAGACGCGGATTTCGGCACCTTCGATGCCCTGTCGTCGGTGCTGGGCCACTTCAACGGCGCCCACCTGTACGCGGCCCGACGGATTCGAACGCACTACGCCGACGAGCTGTCGGACGAAGCGATCGAGACGTTCGACCTGCTCGTCGACCTGCTCGGCCTGCTCGCGATCGCGCGCCAGACGTTCAAGACGCTGTACATGCAGTACGAACTCGCTCACCTCTCGAAGGTGTTGCTCGTGGTCGGGTTCCCGACGCTGCTCGGCGGCGGGATCTTCATGATGACCTACACGCGGATCATCGACGCCGTCGGCACGCCGTGGGTGCTCGTGCTCGTCGTCAGCGCCGTCGTGACGTTCGTCTTTCTCCCGTTCGTCGTCCTGCTGGTCTACACGTTTCGGATCGCCTCGATCACCTCCCGGACTGCGGATTTCGGCCCGTTCGTCCCGCGCGTGGAGTTCCGGGAAGACGGAAAGGGACTCGAGGAGAACGCGGACTGACAGCCGCGGAGATCACACCCTACGAAGCGATTTCGGTTTCGTTCGCGGATCGGTTCGATCGATCGACGATCGGAAGGGTGATCGTGAAGATCGACCCCTCGGGCTCGTTGTCGTCGATCTCGATCGATCCGTCGTACCACTCGACGAACGTCCGGACCAGGTGAAGGCCCAGTCCGCTGCCGTCGCTGCGTTCGCCCTTGACGCCGCGGTCGAAGATTCGGTCTCGCATCGATTCCGGAATTCCGGGACCGTTGTCCGCGATGTGAACGGCGATTCGGTCGTCAACCGTTTCGACCGAGACGTCGATTCGCGGCGTCTCTTTGTCGTTGTGGACCACGGCGTTTCGAAGCACGTTGCTGACGGCGGACGCGAGCGCACTGTCCGCGACGACGTCGACATTCGGCGTCTCGTGGAGTTCGAACGCTGCCTCCGGGAACGACTTCGCCGCCTTTTCCACCTCCTCTTCCAGGACCGTTTCGATCGAGATCGAACGGCCGCTGTCGCCCGGCGTCTCGACCGGTTGCGAGAGTTCCGTCGCGATCAACGTGAGATCGACGATGTGCCTGACGGATTGGTCGATACGCTCCAGATAGGGAGCCGTCTCGTCATCGAACGGCGTTCCCTCGAGCGTGTCGGTCAACACCTCCGTCCAGCCGAGCGCGACCATCGTGTCGTTGCGGATGTCGTGACGTAACATTTGGTTTAGCGTCTCGAGCTGTTCGTTGTGCTGTTCGAGGAGCTGATCGTACTGGATGCGCTTGGTGACGTCCTGGATGACCACGTGGTGGCCGTACTCGACCCCGCGCGCGTCGGTGAGTCGCGAGCACGAAACGCGGTACACCCCGCCACCGACCCGGATTTCGGGGTCTCGCTCCTCTGCGAGGATCGCGTCGATCCGTTCGGCCGGCTCCGAGAGCGTCGCGAGCGACTGGCCGACGATCGGACCGGTCACGTCCAGGAACGCGCGCGCGTTTCGGTTAGCCTCGACCACGCGGTGCTTGTCGTCCACGACGAGAACTCCGTTGGGCGTGGTCTCGAGCAGCGATTCGAATGGGACCGGGATGGTATCCAGTACCTGGTACTTGAACAGACTCCACGCGAACACGGACCCGGTGAAGACGAACAGGTACGGCTCGAGTTCGTACGCCGCGCTCAGATCGAACAGCGACGGGCCGACGTAGTAGTACAGCGGCGGGAGAACGACCAGCGGCGCGATGCCGACGACGAGGAGGCCGACCTGGTTGCGCTGCCCGGACGTCGTCGCGACGAACGCTTCGAACAACAACAGAAGCGCGATCCACAGCACCAGATAGGTGTAGACGGCGTCGATGTGGTACCACGGTCTGACGCCGTGATCGAGGTAGACGTCGTCGCCGACCGCGACCATCGTTGGATCCTGGATGATGAGCCCGGGGAACCAGGACGTGAATGCGAGTATGAGGGTGATCGTCGGCATGATCGCCAGCGCGACGATCAGGGAGCGGGTTATCCACCGATCGCGTCCGGTGTATTCGAGCGCGAACAGCAGCGCCGCCGGCGGAATGAGCACCCAGCCGAAATACTGGATCCGCCACCAGAAGAGGCTCCACTCGAGCGTCGTCACCGAGTACTCGAGAACCTTCGTGCCGGCGTAGAACGCACAGCTCCCCATCAACGCGGCGAACGGGACGGCAGCTGGCTGATCGCGGTATCGCCAGGCGATGATCGCGAGAACGGTGCAGATCACGAACGACGCGAAGACGATCGGGGTGTGGGGATTCCACTGAAGCGCAGCGGAGTGAATCGTCGACCAGACCATCTGTGTTACCGACCCACCGGTAGCGCTTCGCACTCGAAAGAGACGGACGGGACGTCACCCGATACACGACGTCCGTGTGACGCTTTCTGACGGTCGGCTTCGCGGGGCGTCGGACACCCGGCGACCGCACTCCGGAATACGATACTTGTCGGGAACGCAGCGATCCACTGCGGCGACTCGACGTCGCCGGGATCCGCGATGCCCGTGTAGGCGACAGTTCGACGGCACATAGGATCCATAGGTGTTACACGTACGCCCGGCACGGAGATAACGTGTACACCTGACGCGCCGCTTCGGAGCGCATTTCGTACGTTTCGTCCCCGGCCCGTCTTCGGACCGGGGCCGCGGCTCGGCCGGGCGACGGCGTCAGTCGTCGTCGCGCAACCGTTCGAGAACCTCGCGGGCGTTCTCGACCGCCCGCTCTTTCTTCGCCGGGTAGGCCTCGACTTTCGCCCGGAACGTGATTCCGT
Organism: Halosolutus gelatinilyticus; assembly: GCF_023028105.1. NCBI lineage: Archaea > Methanobacteriati > Methanobacteriota > Halobacteria > Halobacteriales > Natrialbaceae > Halosolutus > Halosolutus gelatinilyticus. Next base: position 3,536,582 of record NZ_CP095491.1, on the reverse strand, counting down.
CACCCAGTCGAACTTCGTCCTCGAAGGCCGCCTGCTTGTCCAGTCGCAAGAAGAGTTCGGTGTTCTCGGTGACCCGATCGTCGAGCTCCGCGAGGACGGCGTCTAACTCCTCGAGGTCCGCGAGTCGCGAGAGGACGTGTCGGACGTCGTCGGCCGCCTCGACGCGCGCCGAGAGGACGAGAATCCGATCGCCGTAGTGGCCTTCGCTCTCGACCCGATCGATCTCGAACTCCTCGGGGAGGAACGTGCGAAGCGCCTGCTCGACGCGTTTCTCGTCCTCGGTGGCGTAGCAGAACGTCCGTACGTCGACGTAGTGAAGCGGAATCTGGGGCATCTGCGGACTGTGGATCGATCGCGGGTCGAAGTACCGGCGCGGCCGGTACCTCGCTTATTCGTCGTCTTCGTTCTCGTCGGCCGCTTCGAGGGAGTCCTCGGGTACGCCGGCTTCCTGGCCGTCCTCGAAGCTGATCGTGTAGGTGACGTCGCCGAACATCGACTCCATCGTCTGGGTGATGGTGCCGGTCTCTCCGTCGAACTCGCTGTGCTCGTCGTGCAGGACGACGCGGTCGTCTTCCTCGAAGCTCATGGGCGGTGCTTTCCCGCCTGCGTGTAAAAAGGGACTGATTTGGCCGTCGGCTCTCGATCACCGCGGCCCCGCCCGATCCCACGAAGAGCTGGCAGCGCCCCGAATACCCCGCGCCCGTATCGATCCGTATGCCAACGGATGGCTCTCGGGCCAGTAATTATACTCTATCTAAATATGTAGAAATAATTGTACAGTCACGGAAAGAAATGCTTATGATGCGACGCGCACGGTTACGACTTCAGTAGTAAACGTATGATTCAAAAGCCACTCGACGATTGCATCGGATTCGTAACCGACCACAATCGGATCGTGATCGCGGTGATGCTCGTGCTCACCGCGGGGATGCTGGTCGGAATAACGAACCTCGATACGGCCAGTCAGGCGGGCGGCGACGAGCTCGGCGACACGAGGCCGGCCCAGAAGGCCGAGTACATCGCCGAACACTACGACGACGGCCGCGACGAGGAGGACGCCGCGGTACCGGCGGCCGTCTACGTCCGCGATCCCGACGGCAACGTCCTTTCGAAAACGGCGCTGCTCGACTCGCTTCGCTATCAGCGAGCGGTCGTCGGCGACGATCGGCTCGCCGGTTCCCTGACCGAGCAGGACGGCGAGCGGATCGTCGGCGCCGCCAACCTGGTCGCGGCCCGGGCGGCCGGCGATCCGGAGGCGAGGCTTGACGAGCAGATCACGGCTCTCGAGGGCGCGAGCGACGAGGAGGTCGCCGAACTGGTCCGCGAGACGTTCGCCGAAGGTGCGTCGACGCTGCACCTGCTTCCGACCGACTACGAACCGGGAACGGCGTCAGCCACCGGCCACCGGATGCTCTTCTACCTCGAACCCAACGAGGACGGCGCCGCGCCGAGCGAGGCGACGCGGGTCCTCTACGAGGCGGCCGAGGAACGCGACGATCCCGAGTACTTCACGCTGGGAGAACACGCCATCGTCGAGGCCAACGAGCAGATCAACCAGGATACGGTCGAGCTGATCCTGCCCGTGGCACTGGCGCTCATCCTCGCCGTGCTGGCCTTCAGTTACCGCGATCTCGTCGACGTCGTCGTCGGCATGACCGGCGTGATCGTCTCTGTCCTCTGGATGTTCGGAATTATGGGCTGGCTCGGCGTGTCGGCGGGGATCACGATGATCGTCGGGCCGGTGTTGATCGCCGGGCTGAGCATCGACTTCGGGTTCCACGTGTTCAACCGCTACAGGGAGCAACGCGGGGACGGAGAGCCGGTTCGGCTGCCGATGCGGCGGGCGGTCCGCGCGGTCGCGATCGCGCTCGGACTCGTGACGATCACGGCCGCGATCGGGTTCCTCTCGAACCTCGTGAACCCGCTGGCCGTGATTCGCGATCTCGGCGTCGGGATCACCCTCGGCATCGGCTCCGCGTTCGTCATCTTCCTGACGCTCGTCCCGGCGCTGAAGCTGAGCATCGACGGGCTGCTCGAGCGGTTCGGACTCGATCGCCGCAAACGCCCGCTGGGTCACGGGGCGTACCTCCGGCCGCTCCTCGGCGGCGGCGTGACCCTCGCCGCCCGGGCCGCCCCGATCGTCATCGTGATCGCGGTCGTCGCGGGTGCCTCGGGCGCGGTGGCCTGGACCGCGCTCGACGAGAAGAGCTTCCAGCAGCAGACCGAGGAGACCGCGGAGTGGAAGCAGAACCTTCCCGGACCGCTCGCGTGGGAGGATCCCGACTTCATCCACCAGAGTCAGTACGTTCAGGACACGTACCGGTCGCCGGGAGACGACGAGAGCGACCGGGCGCAGCTACTGATCGAGGGCGACGTGACAGCCGACGGAACGCTCGATCGGGTCGATCGGGGCGTGGAGACGGCCCGCGATCGGGGCGTCGTCTTCGAACGGTCGGGCGTGAGCACCGTCGTCACGCCGGCGTCGGTGATCCAGTCGGTCGCGGCGGAAGATGAGTCGTTCGCGCAGACCGTCGCCGACGCCGACGAGGACGGCGACGGGGTTCCCGATCGCGACCTGGAAGGGGTGTACGATCACCTCTACGAGGTCGCCCCGGAGCAGGCCGCGCTGGTGGTCGAGCGGACCGACGGGGGTGAGGGATCCGACGGATCGCGATCCACGGTGGACGAGTCGTCTACCGACGAGTATCGATCGCTGCGGGCGATCGTTCCGGTCGAGCGGACGAGCGACCTCGACGAGCGGGCCAACGACCTGCGGGCGGCCGCGTCGACGATCGAGGACGGCTCGGACCTCACCGCGACCGCCGTCGGCGAGTCGACGATCGTCCAGGCGGAGCTAGCGGCGCTCACCGACGGCATCTTACAGACGCTGGTGATCGCGCTGTCCGTCATGGGGGTCGCCCTGATGGTCGTCTACCGCGTCGCCCAGGGCAGCGCGACGCTCGGCGCGGTGACGGTCGTCCCGATCGCGCTGGTGGTCGGGCTCGTCGTCGTCGGGATGTACCTGCTCTCGGTTCCGCTGACGCTGTTGACGGCGCTGTTGATGAGCCTGGTCGTCGGGCTCGGCGTGGACTACAACATCCACATCAGTGATCGGTTCGCCCAGGAGTTCGAACGAACTCCCGACGCGTACGGCGCGTTACGGACGGCGGTGACCGGAACCGGCGGCGCGCTCCTGGGAAGTACGCTCACGTCGGTGGGCGCGTTCGGCTCGCTCCTGTTGCACCCGCACCCGCAGATGACGAGTTTCGGAACGATGGTCATCCTCGCGCTCGTCACGTCGTTCCTCGTCAGCGTGTTCGTCCTTCCGAGCCTGCTTCTCGTCTGGGCGCGGTACGTGACGGAGGTCCCCGGGGCCGATCGAGCGAACGAGGACGGGGCCGCTCCGGCCGAAGACTGAGCCGTCCGACTTCGACGGACGGCAAGAATCTTCGACACGGACGGGAGGTTACGCCGACCGTCGTCCGCACCACCACTCGTACCCTGCGCCGACGGCGGACGCGATCCCGAAACAGCCGACCAGAAACGGCGCCCAGTAGATCCAGAACTCGAACCGCGGCGCGAGCGCGTTGCCGATCGCCGTCCCGATCGAAAAGAGCAGGTAGCCGGGCAACGCGAGCGGCGAGAACAGCTGCGTCTCGAACCAGCCGAGAGCGAAGGGAACGACCAGCAGGGCGTAGGTGCCGATCGTCGCGGGGCTCGTGGCGATCCGTCGAAGCGCCTCGACGCTCGGGTTCATCGCTCGCCCTCCGCGTCGAGCAGACCGTGCATGTCGAGGACGTGCGCCGCCGCCAGCCGCGTCAGCTCGACGCGTGCCTCTCGATCGAGCAGGAACTCGGTCGTCTCGAAGAGGTACGCGCTCGCGCCCAGCTCGCGGGCCGCCTTCTGAAAGAGCAACGGCCCCGACAGGTTGGTCTCGCTGGCCGCGAACCGGTGGAACGGCAGGTACCAGGGGACGGCGTCGTCGAGCGCGGCGGCGAGTTCCTCGCCGCGGGCGTCCGGCGAGTGATAGACCGCCTGGCCGACGAACTCTCGGTGGAGGCCGCGGATCCCGAGCGATCGGTGCAGATCGAGGACGACGTCGGGATCGTACCGCTCGACGGCGTCCCAGATACCGCGCGCGAGGTCGGTTAGGGGCTCGCGATCGGCCGGGAAGTGGCGGTTCAGGTCGCCGTCGACGCCCTCCCGCTCGCCGTTCTCGACGGCGACGCGGTTCGTTTCGGGAACCACGACGAGCGTTCCCGCGTCGGGGCGCCACTCGGCGACCTGCCGGGCGACGACGATCCCGCTGCGCTCGTCGCCGTGGACGCCGCCGAACACCATCGCCGTCGGTCCGTCCCGCGGCGCGTCGATCTCGTACAGCGTCGTCTCGTGATCGGTTCCCGGGAGGAGCGGTTCCGCGTTCGTGCTGGCTTCCCCCGCATCGCCGGGCCGACGGGCGGCCGAGAGCGAGCGGTGGGCGGTCGGCAGGCGGCTCGCGAGGCCGGCCGTCACCGATCCGACGACGACCCCGCCGGCAGCCAGAATCGTCCGACGTCTCATCGTCCGGGACAGATAACGCGCACCGTAAAGCGCCTTCCCATCGAGGCTCAGGAGCGGTGTCCCCACCGCTCGCCCGCCTCGTCGTACCGGGCGTCGACGATCCGGTCGAACTGGTCGTCCGACAGCAAGACGTCGATCGCGCCGACGTTCTCCTCGAGTTGCTCGACGGTGCGCGCGCCGACGATCGGCACGCACGCGAAGTCCGGCTGTTCGATCAGCCACCGGAGCGCGACCTGCGCCGGGGTGGCGTCCAGCTCCTCGGCGATCGCGCGGATCTCGTCGAGGACGCGCCAGCCGCGCTCCGAGAGGTAGAAGTCCTCGAACCGATCGTCGAACGACCCGCGCGCGCCGTCGGGACCCTCGAACGTCGTCGGATCGTCCTCGTCGACGCGTTCGTACTTGCCCGTCAAGAAGCCGCCCGCAAGCGGCGAGTACGGACAGACGGCGAGGTTCTGGTCGGTGCAGACGTCGAGATAGTCTTTCACGTCGTCGCGGTAGCCGGCGTGGAACAGCGGCTGAGTGACCTCGAAGTGCTCGTAGTCCTCGACGTCGCTCGTCCAGAGCGCCTTGGTGAGTTGCCAGGCGGCCATCGTCGACGCGCCGAGGTAGTGGACTTTCCCCTCGCGAACGAGATCGGTCAGCGTCGCCAACGTCTCCTCGATCGGCGTCCCTTCGTCCCATCGGTGGATGTAGTAGAGGTCGAGGTAATCGGTTCCCAACCTGTCGAGGGTGCCCTCGATCTGGGCGCGGATGTGCTTGCGCCCCAGCCCCGAGTCGTTCGGGCCGGGTTCGCCCCAGCCGTCGAACGGGAAGTAGACCTTCGAGGCGATCACGAAGTCCTCGCGATCGTAGTCGTTCAGCCACTCCCCGACGTACTCCTCGGAGGTGCCGTGGGGCGTGCCGTAGACGTTCGCGGTGTCGATGAAGTTGATCCCCCGATCCCACGCCGCGTCGAGCAGTTCGTGGGCCCGCTCCCGATCGGTCTCGACCACGCCGCCGGTCTCGCGACCGAAGCGCCACGTGCCGAAACACAGTTGCGAGACCGTCGTTCCCGTCGACCCGAGTCGCGCGTACTCCATACTCGACTCTCCGCTGCGACGGGCAAAATAGTGACGCGGCCGGCAAGCCGCTCGATCGCGCTCGCCGGAGCGTCGGACCGGACGGATCAGCTACCGATCAGTTCGTCGACCTCAGACGCCGAGTTCGTCGAGTAGCGTCCGCGCCGCGGCGCTCGAAGATTCGGGGCCGCGGCCGGTGATGAGATCGCCGTCGACGGTGACGCTCTCGTTTCGGTCGAGTTCGGCGTCCCAGTTGGCGCCGACGGCTCTCACCTCGTTTTCGACCCAGTAAGGGAGCTTCCGGCCGCTTGGCATCCGATCGTCCTCGTCGACGATGTCCGCCTCCCACTCGTTCGGGAAGCCGGTGACGTCGCGCCCGCTGGCGATGAGTTCCCCGTCGCTGCCGCGGGTGAACGCGAGGATGCCGACCGCGTGACAGACCACGAGCGCCGTGCCCTCGTGTCCCTCGACCGTGTCGCGGAGGATTCGGCGGGCGTGGCTGTCCTGATTGACGTCCCACTCGGTGCCGTGGCCACCGGGATAGACGACGGCGTCGTACTCGCCGGCGTCCGCTCGCGCCGTCGGGATCGGGTCGTTCAGCCGATCGTCCGTCTCGTGGACATCGCGGACGTGTTCGGCGGTCTCCTTGCCGACCTGCTCGGGATCGAGCGATCGCTCGTCGATCACGGGTTCGCTGCCGGACGGCGTCGCGACGGTGATCTCGATCCCGGCGTCGGACAGGGTCTCGAGCGGTTCGACGCACTCCTCGCCCCAGTACCCTTCTTCGCTGACGATGAATAGCGCGCGCGTCATGCTCGTTCGAAGCTAGGTCGAGGAACCTAAAAACACCCGGCCCACCCCTCGGTTCTGCCGCGATCGGCGATCGGAACCTGTTCGACGCGCTGACCGTCACAGCCGCCGGACGTGGGCTTTTTCGGCGTCGATCCCTTATCTCCGCTAGGTGATAGCATGGCAGATCGATCCAGCCCGTTCGACGGGATCGAAGAGTTGCTCGATCGACTGAACCGACAGTTCGAAACCGCGGCCCGATCGTGGGATCGAGACGTCGAGAGTCGGGGTCGGTTCGACCTCTCGATGGGAGACGCCGCGACGAGCGTGGACCTCGCGGACGAGGGCGATGAGTTCGTCGCCGTCGTCGACGTCCCCGGCTACGAGCACGACGACATCGACCTCCACCTCGCGGGGGATCAACTCGCGATCGAGGGAGAGCGCGATCAGGAGGTCGAAGAGAGCGAAGATCGGTTCATCCGCCGCGAACGGACGTCCCAGTCGTTCAGTCGCCGGCTGCAGCTTCCGGAGCCGGTCGACGCCGACGGTGCGAGCGCGACGCTCAACAACGGCGTGCTGACGATCACGTTGCCGAAGCTCGAACCCGGCGACGATTCGCAGTCGATCGACATCGAGTGACCGTCGAGCGGACGACTGGACGTCAGTGAAGCGATGCCGCGCACCGTCGCCGGTCCGACGACCCGGTCCTACTCGCCGTCGTGAATGGCGTCGAAGAACCGACGAGGGAGTCGATCGTCGAGGGTCTCCAGTAGGTCGTCGTCGTCCCCGAAGTCGGCAACGCGGTCGAGTTCGAGTCGGCCGCCGGCCATGTCGTGGTGGCCGCCGACGGAGCCTAGTTCGTCGTAGCCGTCGCGGAGCGTCTCGCCGATGTGGACGTTCGGATCGATCGAGCGTGCGCTCAGCCGGATCGCGCCGTCGACGACGCCGTAGGCGAGGACCGTATCGACCCCCTCGAGGTTGAGCAGGTAGTCCGCCGCCTGCGGGAGCGCGTCGGTTTCGGTGGTCGTGCCAACGCTGGCTACCAGGGAGGTGTTTTGCCGCTCGCGGCTCGCGATCGCCCGGCCGATCGCGTCGATCGTCTCCGGCGTGAACGCGCTCCCGTACAGCTGTTCGAGGGTTTCGAGGTCGGCGTACGGGTAGACGGCGAGCGCGGCCTCGTACTCGCGCCGGGTCGGCTCGCGGAGGAAGTCGAGTCGCTCCCGGTGGAGCGCGAACAGCAGCGCCGAGGCCAGCCGCGTGGTCCACTCGACGTCGAGGTCGTCCAGGTACTCGATGAAGATCGTCGCTGTCGCCCCGTACTCGGATCGGACGTCCGCGTAGGCGGCGTCGATCAGCGGCCCCGGATGGTGATCGACGACGATGTCGGGGCGGATCGACCCGTCGAGTTCCGTGTTGGCCCCCGGTTGCGAGTGATCGACGAACGCGAGCAAGTCGTACTCCTCGACCGCGGTTTCGGCCAGTTCCCGGAGGTCGATGTCGAGCATCCGAACGAACGCCCGGTTTTGCTGGTGGGAGATCTCCCCGCCGTAGGCGATCGTCACGTCGTCGACGGCCTGCTGATCGGCGATCGTCTCGAGGGCGATCGCGCTGGCGAGACAGTCGGGATCCGGGTTGTCGTGGCAGACGATGACCAGCGAGTCGGCGTTCGCGAGTAGGGAGGCCAACTCGGCTGCACGAGACATGGCGCCCAATACGAGGAGCAGACGTTTCAACCCCTCCGCCCGTAGTGTGCCGTAATCGGTCCGGCAACGGATCGTTGATTGAGGTAGGAACGGGATACGATCGGAGCGCGGATGGACGGCGGTCGGAAACCGATCGCCGGACACCGGTCCGAGACCCGTCCGCCGCGATCAGCCCTTCGCGTTCGGTACCGCGGCGTCGGACGTGAGTTCGACGACGTGACCGTCGTCGGCGTGCTCGCGCCACCACTCGTTGGCGTCGGAATACTCGTCAAACGATTCGGTTTCCAAACACGTGTTACATGTTGCCGTAAACATCATATCCATCCGTCATTCTGTGCGATAGCACCCGTTCCTGAGCAACAATCATCTCCCATGCGATCGCAGGGTCGCCCGCGTTCGACGGTGCTCGCCTTCGGTCCCGGGTTCAGGTCCCGAACCGATCGGCGACGTCGTCGCGGTCCGTCGGCACTCACCACCGCGGCGCTCTCGCCGAAGCGAGCGGAGGAAGCGATCGAAACCGATGGCGAACCGCGACGAAAATAACTCACGGTCGATCGTGAACTTATTTGCCGACGGGTGCGGAGATCCGGGTATGCGAGACGCGTATCTGATCGGCGCGGGGCAGTCCGACTACGGCGCCTTCCCATCGGAGAGCTACCGATCGCTGTTCCGGACGGCCGTCGAAGCGGCCGTCGAGAGCGTTCCGAAGGGGATCGTCGTGGACGAGATCGACGAAGCGTTCGTCGGTACCCTGGGCGTCGGCGGTCGACAGCTCGGGCTGTCGGGACCCGCGGTGACCGAGTACGCGGGTCTCGACGGGGTTCCCTGCACGCGGGTCGAAAACGCCTGCGCTGCGAGCGGATTCGCGGTCCGACAGGCCGTCCAGGCGATCAAATCCGGGATGGCGGACGTCGTCCTCGCCGGCGGCTTCGAGGTCATGTCCGACGCGAGTTCGGACGCGACGAAGTACTGGCTCGGCGTCTCCGGCGAGACCGAGTGGGAACGCCTCTCGGGAACCACCTTCTCCGGCGTCTACGCCCAGATGGCGTCGGCCCACATGGCCGAGTACGACACCACGCGCGAACACCTTTCTCGGGTCGCCGTGAAGAACCACGCAAACGGCGCGAAAAACCCCCACGCCCAGCTGGGTTTCGAGTGCTCGCTCGAGGACGCCCAGTCGGCGCCCGTCGTCGCCGACCCGTTGAACCTCTATCACTGCTGTCCGACCTCCGACGGGGCCGCCTGCGCCCTCGTCGTCGGCGAAGACGTCGTCGACGAGTTCACCGACGACCCGATCCGTATCGCCGGCGTCGGCGCCGGCAGCGACGCCGTCGGACTCTTTCAACGGGATTCCTACGTGGGGATTCCCGCGAGTCGGCGGGCGGCCGAGGCGGCGTACGGGATGGCCGACGTCGGCCCCGACGACCTCGACTTCGCCGAAGTTCACGACTGCTTTGCGATCGCCGAGCTGCTGGCCTACGAGGATCTCGGCTTCTGTGAGCGCGGCGAGTCCGGACGGTTGATCGAGTCCGGCGCGACCGAACTCGGCGGCGACCTTCCCGTCAACACCTCCGGCGGCCTCAAGTCGAAGGGGCACCCGATCGGGGCGACCGGCGCGGGACAGGTCGTAGAGGCGTTCAAACAGCTCTCCGGCGAGGCGGGCGATCGGCAGGTCGAGAACGCGAGGCGCGGGCTCACGCACAACGTCGGCGGGAGCGGTGGCGCCGCGGTCGTCCACGTATTCGAACGCGAGGACGCGGAGGCGAGCGCCTGATGGTCGCGATCACCGCCGTCGGCGCGTACGCGCCGCGCTTCCGGATCACCGCCGAGGCGTTCCGGGAAGCGTGGGGACAGTTTCAGGCCCCCGGCGTGAACGAGAAGGCGGTTCCGGGAGCCGACGAGGATGCCCTCACTATGGCGTCCGAGGCCGCCGTTAGAGCGCTGGACGCCGCCGGACTGGAAGGCGAGGCGATCACCTGGCTCGGCTTCGGGACTTCGAATCCGCCGCTCGAGGAGGGGGACCTGACGGCGCGACTCGGCGCGATGCTCGCCGTGCCCGACGACGCGCCCCGACAGGTCTTCGCCGGCAGCACGCGGGCCGGAACCCGGGCGCTTCGAGCGGGAACGGACGCGATCGCGGCCGAAGGCGGCCGAGGGTTGATCGTCGCCGCCGACGCGCCGCGGGGCGACCCCGACGACGCGATCGACCACGCCGCCGGCGCCGGGGCCGCGGCGTTCGTCGTCGCGCCGGAGGGACCGGCCGAAATCGTCGATCGGGCCGAGTACGCGGCTCCCTATCCCGGCACCAGGTTCCGCCAGTACGGGGCCCGGTCGACTGAGGGGCTCGAGATCACGCAGTACGATCGGCAGGCGTTCACCGAGACGATCGCCGGGGCCGTCGGTGGCCTCGAAACCGATCCGGAGCCCGACGCGGCGGCGATCCAGGCGCCCGACGGCAAACTTCCGTACCGGGCGGCGGGCGCGGCCGGCGTCGGCGCCGACGAGATCCGAGCATGCGCGACGGTCCACGACCTCGGCGACCTCGGCGCCGCAAGCGTCCCGGTGAGCCTCACTCGCGCGCTGGCCGAGGGGTGCGCGTCGATCCTCGCGGTCTCCCACGGAAGCGGCGCGGGCGCCGACGCCTTCGTGCTGGACGCGACCGCCGACGTGCCGACGAGTACCGCGCTCGATCGCGGCGGGGAGGACGACGCGGCGCTCTCGTACGCCGAGTACCTCCGCCAACGGGGCGTTGTCACCTCCGGCCCGCCGTCGGGGGGAGGGGCGTACGTCAGCGTCCCCTCCTGGCGCCGATCACTCCCCCAGCGGTACCGGCTGGTCGCGGGCCGCTGCGTCGAGTGCGGCGCGCTCTCGTTCCCGCCGGAAGGGGCCTGCGGGGAGTGCGGCGCACTGGCCGACTACGACCCGATCGAACTCGCGGGCGAGGGAACGATCGAGGCGGTTACCACGATCTCGCAGGGCGGCGCTCCCCCCGAATTCGCCGAACAGCAGGCGCAGGCCGGCGATTACGCGGCCGCGATCGTCGCGCTCGGAGCGACGGATGAAGACGAATCCGCAGGCGGGGAGCGCGACGCCGTCAGCGTCCCCGCGATGGGAACCGACGCCGCGCCCGAGACGTTCGCCGTCGGCGATCGGGTCGAGACGACGATCCGCCGGATCTACACGCAAGAGGGCGTCACGCGGTACGGGTTCAAGATACGACCGGCGGGCGACTGATGGGCGTTTTCGAGCCGATTTCCGGTCTGTTCGACCGTGGTTATCCCTCTTTTCTCGATCGTCACCGCCCTCGGACTGGCCGTCTATCTGCTCGATTTCCTGTACCAGTAGCTACTCCGTGTGCTGAAACCATACGGCCGTCCGCCATCACCCGGTCAGCGCCTCGCTCGCCGGTGCAAACGAGATTTCCGTTCCGAGACCTTTGTCGACCGCCCGCTCGTAGAGCATGTTCGCCGCCGCAACCGTCTCGATCCCGGTGCCGCCGCTGTCGAAGACCGTGATCTCGTCGTCGCTCGTCCGACCGGGTTTCGAGCCGGCGACGATCTCGCCCAGTTCCGCGTGGACGTGGTCCTCGGTGACGACGCCGGCGTCGAGCGCGGCGAGGAACGATCCCGCGTCGAACGTCGCCCGCTCCCGGAGGTCCGGGACGTAGGTCGCCCGCTCGATCGTCGTCGTATCCAGCTCCCGGGAATCGCGGCTGTACTGTCCCATCGCGGTAACGTGGGTACCGGGATCGAGTTCGTCACCGTCGAAGACCGGGGCGCTCGACGTCGTCGCCGTGATCACCACGTCAGAGCCGACCACGGCGTCCGCGCTCGTTTCGACGGGCCGGACCGTCGCGTCGAGGACATCGTCGAAGTCCACGGCGAACGACTCGCGGTTTTCGGGCGTGGGCGAGTAGACCCGCACCTCGGCGAACTCGCGGACGGTCGCCGTCGTCTTGAGTTGGCCCCGCGCCTGCGCGCCGGTTCCGATGATGCCGATCGTCTCGGCGTCGTCGCGGGCGAGTTCGTCGACGGCGACCGCGCCGGCGGCGCCGGTCTTGAACGGATTCATGCTCGCGCCGTCGAGCAAGGCGAGCGGTTCCCCGCTGTCGGCGTCGAACAGGGGCGTCACGAACCAGGCGTCCTCGGCGCCGAAGCCGGCCGTGTACAGATAGCCGCCCATCGCCCCTGTCTCCGGGAGAATGGCCGCGTACCCGGTGAGCATCCCCTCCGGGTCGGGATTGAAGAACTTCGATCGGGGCTGTGCGGGCGCACCGTTCCCTCGTTGCCGATAGCCGTCGCGGACGGCGTCGACGTACGCCGCAGGCGGTGCGAGATCCGTAACCTCGTCGCTGGTCAGAAACAGCGCGTCGGTCATACCGAACAACACGAAACGAAGCGGGAAAAGAGGGGAGAAGGCGGAAATCGAGGCGTTTTAATCCGCGTTGAACGGCGGACGGGCGGAGTTGGACTGGACGTCCTCGGAGGCGCCGGTCGGCGTATTAACGAACATTGCGTGGCCGATGATCGCCATCGAAGCGAGCGCACCGATCGGCACCGCTGCTGTCAACGAGATACCCACGAACGTCAACGCAGCGGTGATTCCGAGCAGTGCGACTGGGATGAGGCCAAGGACAATGTCGTAATATCCAGTCATAATCTATCCTATAGTATGGGAAATAGGCATATAAGTGTTTCCCATAATCGGCAGATAGTGCATTAGTCCATGACTCGTATTTGGAGCAGTGGATATACATAACTTATGAGTGAGTTTCAATCCGCTGTTTTCCAACCTCAAATGACGAAAGAAAACCGGCGGACCGACCAATATCTATGCTATCTATCATCTGAATATTAATAATCGCAAGACGACAAGGGGGTGTTTCGGCCGATACGTCGATCGTCACCGTCCAGATTCATAACCATCAATGGTGTTCTTTCTTCCGGACGATTCTTGAGCGTTTACGAGCCGTGATAGGTCACCGATGAGAAACGTCGATCGCGGGGGATCGTCCGGCCGATCGACGCTGGTCGTCGGCCCGCGGGCGTTCCGATCAGGACGTCGAGCGAACGAGCGTCGCGTACCCGAGGCGCCACCCGAGGAGCGCGAGCAGGCCGAATCCCGTCATGACGAGATTGAACGGCCAGACGGCTCCGCCGTCGAACGCCGGCGACGAGCGGAGGATCAGTCCGACGTTCGCCGCGGCGATCCACGCCACCGACACCGAACGAGCAGTACGAGGGGCGGACGTCGCAACGTCGCGAGCGTAGACGCCCGCAACGGGTGCGATCACGAGCCAGCCGAGCGCGAACGGGGCGATCGTCTCGAGCGATGTGATCGGGTCGGCGATCGGGTTGACGTCGTGACTGAGAAGGCCGACGGTCACGAAGCCGACGACCACCGCGACGTCGATCGCGCCGAGCGCCAGCGTTTCGCGGTCGGCGGTCGCGCCTCGGGTCGCCGCTCGGGATATCGCGTCCATAGCTGCGGATCGGTACCGCTCGCCTATTGCAGTCCCGGTTTCGATCGACCCGCGGAAAAAGACCTGACAGGAGAGGAGGATCGGCGACGTGCGCCGCCGAACGCCGTCCAACGGACAGAGCGTCTCCGTGCGAGGGTGGACCCCGCACGCTACTGCTAACGGCCGGGCCGGACTTTGTTATCGACGCCATTCGGAGCGCACCGGGTGGCGCCTCGGGGCGCGTAAGCACCGCCTACGCGCGCTGGAGCGGTACAGGGGACGCGCCGTCCCGGACGATGCGTTCGACGCGATAATTCCAGAATGGACAGCACTAATATAGGAAGAAGACAAATCGGTGCAATGATGGCTGTGGCCGGGAACCGTCAGGCTGGTTGTGAGGGATGCGGCCGAACGGTCTCCCTCGACGAACTGACGACAGTCACGATGCCGGACGGCGATCGGGTGGCTTGCTGTCCGACCTGCGCCCCGCACGCCCGTGCAGCCGCGAACAAGTCCCGCTCGCTCGATCAACGGCGCGGCACCTGCGACGGGTGCACCGGCGAATTTCCCGAAGCCGAACTCCGGGAGATCGCGTTGAACGACGGGCTCGTGGTCGCGTGCTGTTCCTCCTGTGCAGCGTCGGCGCCGGACGAAGACGGCGCGACCGGGGGTTCGTCCGCCGGACCGAACGCCGGCGGCAGAGCCGGCGAGCAGAACCTCTGCAACCAGTGTCACGAGTGGGTCGACGAGGAACTGTTCCGGGTCACGACGATCGACGATCGCACCGAACACCTCTGTACGCCCTGTACGGAACGCGCCGAGGAGAACGGAATCGTCAAAGACGTCGCCCTTCGCACCGCGCGGGCCCGAGAGCTCCTCGGCGTCGAGGAGGGGGCGAGCGACGACGAGATCCGCGCGGCGTTTCACGAACAGGTCAAACGCGCCCATCCGGATCGGAAAAGCGGCAGTGCGTCGGCGTTCCAACTGGTCACAGACGCGTACGACAGACTTCGGAAATCCGACTAGCGCCCGTCGTGGCCGCCGTCCTCCCGCCGGACGAATCCGATGGTGGCCGGGTCGAAGTAGTACGTCGCGTCGCACACGTCACACGGCGTCGATAGCAGGTGGCCGTGTTTGTGGAGCTTCCAGAGTTTCGTCTGGCCCTGTTCCAGTTCGAGCGTCACGGGATGGTCGCAGCCGGGAATCGTACACGGAAATCGGATGTACCAGTTCGGAACTGAGAGCGCCCCCAGCGGCGCGAGTTCGCTGCGAAGCCGACACAGCAGGTTGAAGATGGTAAACGAGAGGTTCTCCCGATCGATCGCCACGCCCTCGACCTCGCCGATGAACCCGCCTCGGAGGGACGGATCGGCGTACAACGGCAGCACCGGGATCCCCTTGGCCAGCGCGTAGCCGGTCTCCTGATTGATCCACGTGCTGTTCGCCGATCGCTCCGTCAAGACGGCGACGACGACGTCGCTGTTGGCCAGCCGTCCCTCGAGTCGTTTCCGCGAGCGGCCCGATTCGACCTCCTCTAAGGCGATGTGGACGCCGATCGGGAAGTTCTTGACCGTCGAGAACAGGTCCTGGACGAGTTCGAGGTCGCCCGGGGCGTGCGAGACGAACACCTGTTCTCCGGTCATACACCTATCTACGCGAGATAGTCGGCTGAAACACCATTAATCTACCTACTGTCCGTCCCGCCGATTCGTCCTCGTGTCGAGAACCCGCTGGGAAAACTCGAGTTCCGAGAGTGTCGAGCCGAGGGTCTCGAACCACGCCCGCTCGACGTGCCACTCGCCGCGCGGCTCACCCTCCGTCGTCGTCGCCCTCGCCTCTACCCGACCGGGCGTCCACGATCGTTCTTCGGCGATGGCGAGCACCGTCCGAACGACCGCGCTGACTTCCTGGCTCGTTATTTCGGGCGCCTCAGCTATCGTTTCGTACTCGACCGTGAAGCCGGCGCCGTCGTCCGGGTTCGAAACGGCGTCCGAGCCGTTCGCGTCGCCCGCGTCCGAATCGTGCCACGTGAACTCCGTGACGTAGATCCCGTGACTCATGAGGCGGTTTTCCAGCGCGACCGCCACGGGATGATCCGTGGTCATGGCTCACCCTTCGACGGGACGGCAAAAAAGCGATCGGGCGCGTTTCGGACGATCGGCTGTTCGACGCAGCGCGATACCGATCTTGCCGGCGCTCAGAGCGGCGCGACGAGGTCTTCGAGCGCCGCTTCGGGGTCGTCGGCCTTCGCGACGCCGCTCGCGAGCAGCACGCCTTCGGCGCCGAGGTCGGCCGCCGCGACGACGTCGTCGCCGGTGCTGATCCCGGCGCCGCAGAGCACGGACGCGTTCCGATCGACGTTCCGGGCCGCTTCGACCGCGTCCTCGACGACGTCGGGATCGGCCTGGCTGACCGGCGTTCCCGTCCCGATCAGTTCCGGCGGTTCGACGGCGACGGCGTCCGGCCCGAGCGCGGCCGCGGCGCCGATCTGCGCCGGGTTGTTCGCACAGACGACCGTCTCGAGGTCCGCGCGCCGTGCGGCCCGAACCGCTCCGTCGAGATCGGCCAGCTTCTGGCGGTGCTCGGAGTGGTTGATCAGCGTTCCCGTCGCACCCGCCTCCGCGACGGTCTCGGCGAGCGTGTGCCCGGTGTTGCTCCCGTAGTCGATCGGATCGACGTGTTGAGCCCACGTCTCCGCGCCCGTCTCCGCGACACGTTCGAGGTGCGCCGCCTGCGGGGCGACGGCCAGCCGGGCGTCCGTCGTTTCGTCGACATCGCGGACGGCTTCGGCGACGTCGACGGGATCACAGGGATACGTCTTGAGGTTTACGAGGACGAACATCGTGATAGGTGCTAGGCTCTCCCGCGTGCAAAAATAGCTTGCGAGTCACTCCGTCCCGCCCGCCGTTTGGAGCCACTCCACCTCACCGTTCGGTCGCCGCGTCGGCTACGAGCCCCAATCCCGAACGCGGCGGACGGGATCGCGGGGAGAGGAGTACAGGTTCCGGAGGGAGACGCCGACGGACCGGTCGGATCAGTCCTTACGCTTGACGACGTCGCCGAGCGTGTAACTGCCGGTCGAGGAGCCGCCCGACCACTCCTCGGAATCGTCGCCGCTGGCGCCCTCGGCGCTCAGATTGATGTCGAGGAAGCGCTCGAGTTTCGACTGCACGCGATCGCTCGGCAGCGTGTCGCCGCGCTCGATCTTGCGGATGAGACTCGCCTTCTCGTTGAGTTCGTTCGCGAGATCGGACTGGCTGAGTCCCTTCTTCTCGCGGGCATTGCGGACCCGGTCGTCGTAATCGGTCGCGAGTTCGTCCATGTCGTCGAACATGTCCTGGCGGCGCGATCGGCTCGACCCGCCGGCCGTCGACCCGGAGCTCGATCCGCCGCTGCTCGAACTCGAGGACGAAGACGAACCCGATCCGGTCGAGTACTTGGTCGACGTACTCGAACTCGACTGCTGTCTCACCTCAGTGCCGAAGTCGGTGCAGTTCGCACACACGTCCAACTTCGCGCCCTCGACTTTGATGGTCTTCGGGGACGACGTCTCGGCGCCACACATCTCGCACTGAACCATGTCACCGTCTATATCGCGGCGGGCCATAAACCATGCGGCGCTAGAAAACGTGTTCGGATCCGGATGGCGCGCCCTCGATACTGCGCCGATCGAGAACACCCTGAAAGCCCCTGACAGCCCCTTTCATCCCCGTTCGCGGTGGCAGCTCGGTCAGCCGCTACGGGTGGGGATGAAAGGAGGCTTTCGTGGTGTTCCTGACTGATCTGTCGGAGTCAGCGGTGAATGCAACACGAGAGAGAATAACCACGGGTCAATCGAGAGCCGACCAGGCGTAGGTGAACCGCTGAAGTGCGGTCACGTGGCCGACCGCCGCGAGGAACACGAGCAGCCAGCCGATCACCGTGAGACCGCCGTACTCGCCCGTAACCGGGTAGGCCACGAAGCCGACGACGCCGATGATGACGAGCCGATCGGCGCGCCCGACGACGCCGCCGTAGACCCGATCGAGGCCGACCGCCTGGGCCTGGGTGCCGAGATACGAGGTCATGACGACCCCGGTAACAGCGAGGAATCCGAGCAGGTAGTTTTCGATGCCGGCCGCCAGCCCGCCGATGATGATGATGTCCGCGTACCGATCGAGGACGTGATCGAGCAAGTCGCCGCCGGCGGAGGCGACCTGCTGTTCGCGGGCGAGCGCGCCGTCGACGATGTCGAGCCAACCGTTCAGGAAGACCAGCGCCGCGGCGACGGCGTACCAGACCGGAGCCGCGCGACCGCCGAGCGCGAACGCTGCGGCGGCCAGCACCGCCATCCCGAACGCCAGCACGCTCACGCCGTCGGGCGACATGCCGACCCGATCGAACCCCTTCACGAACGGGTCGAGGAAGCCGGAAACGTACGGACGAAGCCTGTCGAGCGTCATTGCAGGTACCCCACGAAGTCAACGTCCCCTGCACTCGGTTCCCGATCGCCAGCGATCACAGCCGCGAGTTCGTCCGCGACCAGCGCCGGCGGTCGATCGGTCGTGTCGATCTCGTAGACCGACTCGAGGCCGTGTTCCTCGACTGCCTCGGCGAGGAGCACGTCGAGCGCCTCGCTCTCGGCGTTCTCGCGAGCCTTGGCTTCGTTCTCGCCGCGATCGCGGAGCCGGGCTTCGAGCGCGTCGGGCCGACAGCGCAGGACGGCGACCCGATCGGCTTCGAAGTGGTGCGCCAGGTGGGATTCGATCACGGCGTCGTCGCGCCCATCGAGCCAGTCGGCGATCGCGTCGAGATCCGCAACCAGGCTCTGCCGATCGGCGTCGACCTCGGTGTACAGCTCCTCGGACTCGAGGACGTCGTTGAGGTGGATCACGTTCAGATCCGGCGCGTCCGCCGATTCGTCGGCCTCGAGTCGGAGTTCGAGCAGTTCCGTCGCTGTCGTCTTTCCCGTTCCCGGGGTTCCGGTGACGGCGACCCTCACGTGTCCGGCACCTCCGCGTTGGCGCTCGATTCCGGCGCGGCGTCGCGCTCCCCTTCGGAATCCGCGCTCGCCTCGTCAGGGTCGACGTCGAGATCGGCGAGCGCGGCGTTGAGCGTCTCGACGGCGCGTTCGGTCTCGGCCTCGGTCCCGCAGGTGATGCGGACACAGCCCGGGAGGCCGAAACTCGAACAGTCACGGACGATGACGCCTCGCTCCTGCAGCTCCTCGGCGACCGCCGACGCGTCCCCGACGTCGACGAGGACGAAGTTGCCCTCGCTGGGCCAGACGTGTGCGTCGACGTGCTCGCGCAGGTACTCGCGCGCGTCGATCGCCGTCTCGACGGTGCGATCGACGTGTTCCCGATCGCCGACCGCGGCGAGGCCGGCGCGGCAGGCGAGTTCGCTCGCCGCGAACGGCGTGTTCACGCGGGCGTAGGCGTCGGCCCACTCGTCGGGAACGATCGCGTAACCGAGGCGAACGCCCGCGAGGCCGTAGGCCTTCGAGAACGTCCGGAGGACGGCGACGTCGTCGCGGGCGTCGAAGCCGTCCCGACCCTCGATCAGGGAGACGGCGCTGTTCACGTCGGCGAACTCGCCGTAGGCCTCGTCGACGACGAGCAGCGTCTCGTCGGCCGTTTCGTCGGCCAGCCGTTCGATCTCCTCGAGCGCGATCGTCGAGCCGGTCGGGTTGTGCGGGCTGGTGAGCCAGACGATCCGCTCGTCGTCGTACCGTTCGAGGACGGTCGCGGCGTCCTGGGCGAAGTCGTTCGCGCGTTCGAGCGCGTACGTGCGAACGTCGCCGTGGTGGAACCGGGCGCTCATCCCGTAGTAGGCGAAGCCGGGTTCGGGAACGAGAACGTCGTCGCCCGGCTCCAGCGTCGCCCGGTGGAGGTAGTCGATCGCCCCGTCGCCGCCGTTGGCGAGCCACACCTGCTCGTCGGCGACGTCCCAGCGATCGGCGACGGCGCTCGTGAGGTCGGCGTGGGCGGCTTTCGGGTACGAGTTGACGGTCCCGGCGGCGTCGCGGAGGGCCACGGCGGCCGCGGGCGAGGGGCCGTGCGGGTTCTCGTTCGAGGCGAGTTTGACGAACTCCGAGGGATCGCGCTTGAGTTCGCGGGCGACCTCCTCGATGCCTCGACCCGCCTCGTAAGCGATGTGATCGGACAGGTCGCGCGGTTGCATACGCGAATTCTGTTTCCCGTGGCTCTTAAGGGTGCTTACCTGTCTCGGCCGGCGCGGTCTCGACCGCGTTGGGCGCTGGCTCTCTACTCGGCGCGCTCGTCGTAAAACCGACGGACCGGTTAACGCGATATTTCAGCTATCCTGATGTTAACTACGGGCGGGTGCGTATCCGGTCGATGATGCTCGACAGCCCTCTCAAACGCGTACTGAACGTACTTCGAGCGAACCGTACGACACTCGCGATGGTCGTCCTCGCGATCGGAGCTGCCGTCCTTCCGGTCCCCGTCGCGGCGGACCACGCATTGGCCGTGGTCGAGGGACCCGACGACTTTGGATTCGAATCCGCCCCCGACCCCGTCGAGGTCGAACCGCCACAGACCGCCGAGATCCGCGTGACCAACACCGGCGGCGATCCCTTCACATTCGAGCTTTCGCCCCTCGGCGACCACCTCCACTTCGAGGCGGAAATCGAACCCGAAGCCGACGACGTGACGATCCTCATCGATACCGGGAACGTCGGCGCCGACGAGCCGAAGTCCCTCGGGGCCGACGGGTCCGACCGGAAGTCGCCGCTCCGACGGAACGCGTCCGCAAACGACGCCAGTATTCGAATGGGTCCCAACGCGAACTGCGCCGCGGAACGGCGACCGATCGCGACGAACGAGCGGTCGGCTCATCGAAGCGCTTCGGCGGATTCGCGCCGCTCCCGGAGGTACCGGTAGCAGACGAACACGGTCGTTCCCAACGCGGCGCCGTACCATAGCGTCCCGACCCGGATGACCAACGTCGCGCTAACGGCGACCGTGCGCGAGTAGCCGAGCACGACGAGCGTTCCGACCATGCTGGCCTCGGTGGCGGCCAGTCCGCCCGGTAACAGACTCGCCGCGCCGACGATCGATCCGAGGCCGAACACGAACAGCGCCAGCAGGACCGACCCGCCCGGCGCAAACCCGTCCAACACGATCCACAGCGCGACGCCTTCGAGGCCCCACGCGACGAGGCTGATGCTCACTGCGACGACCAGCGGGCGGGGTCGAAGGAGCGCGTACGAATTCTCGTAGAACTCCCTGACGTCGTCGGCGTAGGCCCCGACGAGCGGCACCGACTCCAGTCCTCCCAAGATCCGAAGGCAGGCGGTTCGCCACCGGAGAAGGGCCAGTCCGCCGAGGAAGATCGCCGTGACGACGAGCAGCGTCGTCGGTGACTGTTCGTACACGGCCGCCCCGAGGAAGGCGAACGCGGCGAGGGCCAACAGGTCGGTGACGCGTTCCGCGCCGACGACCGACGCCGTCCGGTTCACGGATACGCCGCGAAGATCGCGCAGAAACCACGCTTTCCACACTTCGCCGGCCTTGCCCGGCGTGACGGTCATCATCAATCCGCTGATGAACACCAGCAGGCTCGTGCCGATCGGGACGTCGACGCCGAGTTCGCGGAGGTAGTACTCCCACTTGAGAAACCGAACGCCGTAGCCGACGGTTACGAGCGCGAACACGGTGCCGATCCGCCACCGTTCGAGGGAGAGGATCGCCTCGCTGACCGCGTCCGCCTCGCCGAACGCGAAGAGGCCGAAGAAGATGGCGACCGTCAGGATCGCCGTGAGCCACAGGCCGTGTCGTCGAACGACGGTCCGCGCCCGATCGAGCCCGCTCATACGTCCAGCAGCGAGAGGGCGTCCGAGAGTTTGGTGGCGACGTGTCCCGACACGTAGCCGCCGCGTCCGTCGGTTCGTGTCGCGCGCGCACGAATTGCCTCCAGAACGGGCCGATCGCTGATCGTGCAGGCCCGCCCGACTTCCATCGGAAAGTGCGCGTCGCTCCCGCCGGTGATCGCGAGGCCGTGGCTCTCCGCGAACGATCGCGCTCGACGGTTGAACCGCGGGAGCACGCACCGCGAGTTCGTCGCCTCGACGCCGTCGACGCGCTTCGCGATCGCTTCGAGATCGGCGGTGTAGTGTTCGCGGAGGCTGTCGAAGGGGTGCGAGAGAATCGCGAGTCCGCCCTGGTCGTGGACGCGGTCGATCACGGCGAGGGGATCGGCCATCGGCGGCACCTCGCTCACGTTCAGCGCGAGCAGATGGCCCTGCGTCGTCGTTACCTCGACGCCGGGAATCACGGCGAGGTCGTCGGGGGCGAGGGCGGCCACCGCTTCGTAGCCGTCGAGGGTGTCGTGATCGGTGATCGCGATGCCGTCCAGGCCGGCGTCCAGCGCCGCGTCGACCACGTCACGGGGCGAATTTCGCGAGCAGGGGGAGACGTCGGTGTGAACCTGCAGATCGTACCGTCTCACCGAATCACCTCGATCGCGACCGACGGCAGATCGTAGAGGACGGCGACGACCAGGCCGATCCACAGGAGGAGATTCGCGATCGACGGACCGTCCGTGAGGAGGTACTTGGGCTGGCCGGCGATACCCGTCGTGTGGACGAGGTGGTGGTAGCGAAACACGCCGAAGAACGCGAGGGGAAGGGTCACCATCATCGCGGAATTGGTGCGAAAGAACGTGTACAGGGAATAGGCCATCAACAGCGTCGACATGGTCATTACGAGCAGTTGATCGACGTCGTTCTCGGAATACGCCCCAAGAACCCGCCTGGTCTCCCCTGGATCGGTCGTGATCTCCAGTTCGTGGCGGCGTTTTCCGAGCGCGAGAACGAGCGCGAGGAGGAACGTGCTCACGATAAGCCACGGACTCAGGTAGACGTCGATGGCGACGACGCCGGCGATCGCGCGGAGCACGAACCCGATGGCGACGATCAGCACGTCGACGAACACGATCCGCTTCAGGTACAGCGAGTAGAGGACGTTCTGACTGAGATAGGCGAGCAGAACGCCGAGAAACAGCGGGCCGAGACTGTAGGCTGCTCCGAAACCGATCGCGGCGAGGAGGAGTCCGAAGGCGGCGCCGACCGGAACGGAAACCTGTCCGCTGGCGATGGGTCGGTGTCGTTTCTCCGGGTGCTTCTGATCCTCTTCGAGATCGTTGATGTCGTTGAAAATGTACGCCGCGCCCGCGATGGCGGTAAAGGCCGCGACGCCGACGAGCAGGTTGATCCACGCGTCGAGGTCGAGGAGGTTCTTCGAAAAGACGATGCCGAGGAACATTACCCCTTGCTTGTACCACTGCCACGGCCGAATTTCCCGAAGTAATCCGGTGACCGTGGGTACCGGGGTTATCGTACGTGAAGACTCGGCCATCCGGTCGTCAGCGAAAACGAGAACAAGAATGATAAAGGTTCTCCGCATCCGTTTGATATGATGGTCGAGACGGACCAAGAGGCGTCCCGAGAGCGACGGTACGACTCCGTGATCGTTACGGGCGGAACCGGGTTTCTGGGTCTCCACGCGTGTCAGTACTTCCGCGACCGAGGGTGGGACGTCACCGCCTTCGACCTGAAACCGTTCGACGACGAGGACGACACGGCGGGGATCGGCTTCGTCCGTGGCGACGTGCGGGACGAAGAGCGGGTCGCGGACGCGATCGAAGCGGCCGACGCGGACGTGATCGTTCACAGCGCGGCCGCGCTCCCGCTGTGGGACGACGACGTGATCCGGGAGGTGACGGTCGACGGGACGCGGTCCGTGCTGTGGGCGGCCCGCGACCACGGCGTCGATCGCGTGGTGTACGTCTCGTCGACGGCCGTCTACGGAACCCACGACGCCCATCCGATAACCGAGAAGTCCCCGCTGGACGGCGTCGGGCCGTACGGAGAGGCGAAGATCGAGGCCGAAAAGGTCTGCGAGGACTTCCGGCGGATGGGGATGTGCGTTCCGATCCTCCGTCCGAAAACGTTCGTCGGCCCGCAACGGCTCGGCGTCTTCCAGATCCTCTTCGATTGGGTCGAGGACGGCGCGAACGTGCCGCTCGTCGGCTGGGGAACCAACCAGTATCAGCTCCTGCACGTGGACGATCTCGTGCGAGCGATCGGGTTGCTGACCGACGTCGACGCGGACGCGGCGAACGAGACGTACAACGTGGGTGCGACGGAGTTCGAGACGATGAAATCGGACTTCCAGGCGGTGATCGACGAGGCCGGAACGGGCAAGCGCGTGATCGGGACGCCGGCTCTCCTGGCAGTGCTCGCGCTCCGCGTCCTGAACGCGCTCGATCTCTCGCCGCTGTACCCGTGGGTGTACGAGACCGCCCACGAGGATTCGTACGTCTCCGTCGAGAAACTGCGCGAACTCGGGTGGGAGCCCGAGTACTCGAACGAGGAGGCCCTGGTCGACACGTACCGGTGGTACCTGGAGAACTACGAGGAGCGGGGCGATCGGACGGGGCGAGATCACCGCGTCGCGTGGGATCAGGGCGCCCTGAAGCTGGCCAAATTCGCCTTCAAGCGGATTTGACCGCCGAAAGACGACGCGCCGTCCGTCCACGCGGTTGCGGAAGGTCACCCGTTGCTCGAGGTCCGTTCGAACCCGAACACCGTGATCCCGTTGTACCGCTTCTCCGCAACCGGACCGCGGTAGTCGGGCCGCTCGGCCACGGCCTCGAGAATCCGCTGCTCAGTCGACGAATCGGTGTACGAGAGCACGACCCAGACGTCGTCGTAGCCGTCGACGGACGCCCGTATCTCGTCGACCGACGCGTCGGAGTCGATCCGGACGACGGTCGCGTTCGACCGATCGAAGTAGAAGCTGAACGGCCCCTCCGCGAACGGTCTGCTGACGAGGACGACGTCGTCGCCGTCGACGTTCGACTCGACGGCGGCGGCGGCCTCTCGCCACTGCTCTTTCTGGTCCTCCTCGTAGTACGTCGGGAGCGGCGCCACGAGTCCGACGAGAAGCACTCCAACGATCACGTACCGAAGCGTCGGGCGGGAGAGCGTCCGCACGCCGATCGCGATCAGGAGGAAAAACGCCAGCGACGCCCCGATCGAGTAGCGATCCACGAAGATCGGCGCGACGACGTGCGAGACGGCGATCGGGACGAGTATCGGCACGACGAACCAGAGAACGACCGCGTAGACGCCGTTTACCGGCACATCCCCGTGATCGGTCGCCGCCGCTGTTCCGCGGTCGCTCGACGCCGCACCGCGATCGGATTCCGCTGCACCGCGATTCCGCGCCGTTGTCCAGCGGTCGCCCGAGAGTGCGAGCACGAGACACGCCGCGACGACGAGCGAGACGAGGATCGGGAGCGACTCGCCGAACAGGTAGCCGCCGAGGTACGCGGCGAACGTCTGCCTGACGGTCTCGGCCGTCGGCAGCGGAATCCACGAGACGTTGCTCGTTTCGCCGGCGTGCGCCACCATTGTCCGGCGGAACAACCGCACTAGCCATGGGGAGAGCAGTAGCGCGGTGATCCCCTGGAGAGCGATCCAGCGCCGGAGCGTCAGCCGCGAACGGGGGACGATCCGGACGACGGGCCGAGAGAAGACGTACAGGTTCTGGGCGAGGATCGCGAACAATCCGAAGACGTGCGTGTAGCCGAGCAGAACCGTGGCGACGACGTACCAGATGTCGTCTCGAACGTCGGTTTCGTCCGCTCTCTCTCGGTGGATCCGCACGAACCAGTAGAACGAGAGCGCGGTCAGCAGCGCGAGCAGGTTGTACATTCGAACCTCCTGGGAGTACCAGACGTGAAACGGCGAGACGGCGACGAGCGCTGCCGCGATCGCCCCGACTTCTCGATCGAAGAGCCGCCGACCGATCGCGTAGAGGACGAGTACGGTGGCGACACCGACGAGGGCCGACAGTAGTCGCGCGGCCGATTCGCTCGTTCCGAAGATCGCCATCCAGCCCGAAAGGAGGAGAAAGTACAGCGGCGGGTGGGGATCGTTCCCCGGTACGCTGACCAGGAGTTCGTACGGCGTGTTCGACGTGACGAGCGTCACCGAGACGACCTCGTCGAGCCAGTAACTCTCGGCCCCCAATCGGAACAGCCGGAGCGCGGCCGTGAGGACCGCGATCGGATACAGTTCGATCGAGACGCCCCCCGGCGAACGATCCCAGGGTCGTTCCCCGTCCGTATCGGCCGTCGGGGGCTGCGACATAGTCCGATTGCAACGATCTGCCGTATGAATGTTGGGCGGCGATCGAGACTCGCAACCGAGATGTTGTACGCAGACGAACACCGGCGGTGCGACTCGCCGTCGCAGATCGTTCCACCCCGCTATCGGCCTCGAAGCCGTTCGACCCGATCGATCGTCTCCGCGTCTTCGGGGTTCTTGTCGTGGCGGACGCCCACAAAACGCGGGAATCGAAGCGCGTACCCCGACGAGTAGGTCGGCGAGGTCTGGATCTCCTCGTAGCCGACCTCGAAGACGATCGCGGGTTCGAGTTCGACCTCCTGGCCGGATTCCGCGGCGACGTGCGGCTCGAGCAGGTCGGTCAACTCGGCGAGTTTCTCGTCCGTGATACCGGTCGCGACTTTGCCGATCGTCTCCAGGTCGTCCCCGTCGCGAACCGAGAGTTCGAACGTGCCGAGGTAGGTTGCGCGCCGGCCCTCGCCCCACTCGGCGCCGGTGACGACGCAGTCGAGCGTCTCGACGTCTGGCTTGCGCTTTCGCCAGTTCTTCCCCCGCCGGCCCGGCGAGTAGGCGGAATCGGGATTTTTGAGCATGATTCCCTCGTGGCCCGCCTCGAGCGCGTCGGCGTCGATCGACTCGATCTCGTCGGGGTCGCCGGTGAGCCACAGCAGCGAGAGCGCCGGGACGTCCTCGGGGTCCTGGTCGGGTTCCTCTGTGAGAACCGCCTCGAGCCGATCGTGTCGGGTCGTGAGGGGTTCGTCGAGCAGGTCGTCCCCGTCGACGTGTAGACAGTCGAAGAAGACCGGCCTGACGGTGACGTCCTCGCGGACTTTCGCGACGTCGTGTTTGCGCCGGAATCGCTTTAAGACCTCCTGGAACGGCAGCGGCGCCCCGTCGTCGTCGATCGCGACGACCTCCCCGTCGAGGATCGCAGGCCGATCGAGGTGGGCGTCGGCGAACTCGACGACCTCCGGGAGCGCGTCCGTGACCTCCTCCATGTTGCGGGAGAAGACGCGCGTCTCGCCGGTCGCGTCCGGATCCGCGGCGGGCGACGCCGAATCCTCGGTATCGGACTTCGGATCCGCGGCGGCACCCGGATCGTGGTGCAACTGCACCCTCGCCCCGTCGTACTTCCATTCGACGGCCGCCTCGTCCCACTCCTCGAGTGCGTCGGTCACGGTCCCGGCTTGCGCGAGCATCGCCTGAACCGGCCGCCCGAGTTCGAGGTCCGTCGCGTCGAGCCCCTCGACGCCCTCGTCGCGAGCGATTCTGGCCACCTCCCCGTAATCGTTCGACACCTGGAGAGCGCGTTCGACCCGATCGGCGGGCGCGTCGAACGCCGCGGCGATCGCGTCCCTAACCGTACCCTCTCCGACACCGATGCGCATCTCCGAGAGAACGAGTCGGGCGAGGTAGCGCGCCTCCTCGCTCGAACACCGGTTGAAGAGGCCGAACAGGAGGTCGACCTTGCGATCCTGGCTGCCCGCGCCCTCGGTCGTCGCGAGGTCGGTCAGCGTCTCGTGGACCTCGCGGACGGTGAGGTCGCCGGAGCCGCCGTCGTTCCCGTCGGCCCCGCCGCCGGTGAAGGCGCCCAGTCCCTGCTGACCGCCGAACTCGTAGCTTGCCGCCACGTCGCCGATCTCGCCCAGCTCCGCGAGCCGATCCTCGACGTCGTCGGCGTCCACGTTCGTTCCGGCGGCGCGGGCGATCGCCTCGTAACACGTGGTCGGGCCGATATCGAGCGTCGTCGACTCCCACGCCGGGAACACTCGCCCCTGAACGAACCGCGCGATGATCTCCAGATCGTCGCCCGCGTCGACGAGCAGGGCGGTCACGCGGTCGACGATCTCGAGGTCGGCGGGCTCGGCTTCGATCGCGGCGGCGCGATCGGCGAACGTGGCGAACTCCATCGACGGTGTGTATCGCCGGCGAAAATAAAACGGTTCGGAGACGCCGCCATCGGCGCGGGTGCGACGAGCGCCGCGGCGCCGACGGCTCCGTAACGGAGCGGCGGGCGATCAGCGGTAGCCGGACCGCGTCGACGTTCCCGGGAGCTTCGCGACGCCGAGCCAGAACGAGCCGATCTGTCGAACGAGGTCGTCGAACCGGTCCCGATCGGTCGGCTTCACGAGATAGGCGTTCGCGTAGCGACGGTACGACTCTTCCACCTTCGCCGGTTCGTCCGTCCGCGCGATCACGATCACGGGGATCGGATCGGCCTTGAGCGCCGTGAGGAGTTCGTAGCCGTCACCCTCCGGAACGTCGGGGTCGAGCAAGACGAGATCCGGTTTCATCTCGTCCGAGAACTCGCCGTTCCGACGAACGAACTCGAGCGCATCCGCCGCGTCGGACGTCACGTGAAGCGTGTTCGGCGCGTCGAGCGCCTCGAACGACTTCCGAAATCGCCGCGCGTCGGCGGGATCCGATTCGATCAACAGAATATCGTACGAATACCCGCGGGTGGAGGGAAGACCCATGTCGGTCACTGTCGACCGAGAGGGGCGGCGGCGGTATAAAGCTCACTGGGCTTATATACGGACTGAAAATATCGCATTCGGTACGGAGAACGAAACGCTCCGAAAGCCCGCGACACCCATCGCCGCGAGGCGGGCCGGAACCCCGCGAGGGCTGGGCGCGGCATGCCGATCCGATCGTAGTCGATCGTCGCGGCGTCGCCGTCGATGACCCCCAATTCGAGTTTCTCGGTTCGGTTTCGGACCGCGTTGGCCGCCATGCTGAGTGCGTCGGCGATCGCGGTGATCGGCGACATCGTCCTTCCGGAGGTGAGACGAGATCATGCGGTCGGGCTGGTCGAACGACGAAGCCACAGCCGCCGTTCGGTCGACGTTTGAAAGGCGGCGTTCCCGACCGTCGTCGGGTGTCGATCGCCCGCGACCGGTCCCGAGCCGCGGGTCTCCAGAGGGCTGCTTTAAAGACCGTCGAACACGCACTCGGAGGTATGCCAGCAGGAGACCTCGCGTCGCGGGTCGCGGACGTGCTCGCGGTCGACGCCGACGAGTTCCGGGAGCGCGCCGCCCAGGACGCCGACGTGATCGTCGACGCAGTTGAGGACGGGGTCTTCGACAATCCCCAGGCGATCGTCGGGTTCGAGTACGAGTTCTACGCGGTCAAGTCGGACGACTGTACGCTCCGACGGGTGCCCCGACGGCTGCTCGAACTCATCGGCTTCGAGAAGGAACTCGGGCTCCACAACGCGGAGATGACGACCAGTCCGCAGCCGCTGAACGTCCACGGACTGCGCGCCCAGGAATCGGAGGTGAAAGCGCGCCTGCAGACCGCCCTCGGCGTGACCAGTTCCGAACGGATGCGGCTGGTCAGCGACGGACTGTGGACGATCCCGCCGGAGGGAGAGGAGGCGGGGACGTATCTCACCGACAGCGTCGAACGGACCGTCGGCGGTCCCGACGGCGCCAGGTCGATCCGGATCGCGACCAACATGAGCGGGTCGGCGCGGTACCACGCGATGGCCAACACCGACCAGGCCGAGTCGGCGGGCATGTGCATCCAGGCGCCGCACGTGTCGCTGCGAGCGGACACCGTCATGCCGGAGAGCCTCATCACGTCGATCCAGCCCCACTACCAGGTCCCCCACGCGATCGACCTGCCGGACTACTTCAACTACGCGCTCCGGATCGCCGGGCCGCTGCTCGCGCTCGGAGTCAACTCGCCGTTCTTTCCGGCGGACCTGTACGACGAGGACGCAAGCGCCGAGGACGTTCTCCGGGACGGTTGGATGGAACACCGCATCAGCGTCTTCGAGACCGTCCTGAACGACCCCATGACCGGCGAGGGGAAGGTCCGGTTCCCCCGCGATCTGGGAAGCGTCCAGGAGGCGATCGATCGGATCGCGAGCGACGACACGATCGTGCCGATGCCGGTCGATCCGGGCGAGCGGTTCGACGATCGGTTCCCGCACTTCCGGCGCAAGCACGGCACCTACTGGCGCTGGGTCCGGCCGGTCTTCGACGGGCCCACGCGATCGGCCGCGAACGCGCGCATCGAGTTCCGACCGATTCCGGCGCAGCCGACCGTCCGCGACGGAATCGCCTTCCTCGCGGCCTTCGCCGGCCTCATGGAGAGTCTCACGCGACTCGAACACCCGGTCGTCGAACTCGACTGGCAGCTCGCTCGCGAGAACTTTTACGCGGCGATGCGAAACGGGCTGGACGCCGAACTCGACTGGATCACCAACGACGGAAAGGAGACGACCGACAGGCTCGCCGTCTACGAGGACCTGCTGGCCCACGCCGAGGACGGGCTGACCAACCGCGGACTGAACGACGAGGAAGCCGCGAAGTACCTGTACCCGCTGCGCCGGCGGGTCCGTCAGAACGTGACGCCCGCCTCCTGGAAGCGCGAACAGGTCCGCGGGGCGCTCGACGACGGCGCCGACCTCGCCGACGCGATCGCGACGATGCAACGGCGGTACGTCGATCGGCAGTCGAAGACGCTGCTCGAGGGGAGTTTCGCCGACTGGATCGGGGACTGAGCGCCGACCCGCGCGGTCGGTTCGCGGCCCGACGGCGACGCGACCGAGGCGAACGCAACCCGTGGCCGCAAGTGATTAAGTACCCACGTACGAGAGTGTGAGATATGGTTACCTTCCTCTCCGGGGGCACCGGGACACCGAAGTTATTAGACGGTGCTGCGGCCGCATTTTCGCCGGAGGAGACAACCGTCGTCGCCAATACGGGCGATGACATCGAACTCGGCGGGCTCTTCGTCTCGCCCGACGTCGACACGCTGCTCTTCCAGGGCGGCGGCGTCCTCGATCGGGAGACGTGGTGGGGTATCAACGGCGACACGCACCGGACCAACTCGGCGCTGATGGACGTCGCCGCGGCCGCGGACCTCCCCGACGGCCCGCAGTACCTCTCAGCGGAGGCGCAGACCGCGGGCAGGGAACTCGCGCGCTGGCGGCGCTTCTCCGGTATCGCGGAGTTCATGACGATCGGCGATCGCGACCGGGCCGTTCACATCACCCGGACGAGCCTCCTCGATCAGGGATTCACGCTGAGCGAGGCTACCCGACGCCTGGCCGACGCGTTCGGGCTGACGATCGACATCCTGCCGATGAGCGACGATCCCGTGGCCAGTCTGATCCACACCGATCGGGGGATGATGCATTTTCAGGAGTTCTGGGTGGGCCACGGGGGCGAGCCGACCGTCGAGAACGTCGAGTTCCGCGGCTCCTCCCGGGCCGAACCCGCGCCGGGCGTGCTCGAGGCGCTCGAGGAGACGGTCGTTATCGGTCCGTCGAACCCCGTCACGAGCATCGGACCGATGCTCGCGCTGCCGGGGGTCGCGAAGGCTCTCAGTCGGACTCCCGTCGTCGCCGTCTCGCCGTTTCTCGGGGACGACGTCTTCTCCGGCCCGGCCAAGGACCTCATGGAGGCCGTCAACGCGGAGCCGAACACGAACGGGCTGGCGACCGCCTACCCGTTCGCGGACGCGTTCGTCATCGACGACGACGATCCCACCGAGTTCGATCGGCCGACGGTCCGGACAGATATCCGGATCGACTCCCCCGAGGACGCCGCGCGGGTCGTGAACGCGATCGACGACGCGATCGACCTCGTCTCCTGACACCGATGTTCACGCCACCGCTCGCCCTCGCGAGTCTCAGCGGCGAGGCGGACGCCGGCTGGGCCCGCGCGGGCGCCGCCCACGCCGGCGCCGCGTTCCTCGGCGGCATCGCGCTCGACGACGACGCGAGAGAGGCTGCTCGAAAGCTCGTCGCCCGCGATCGAAACGAGTTCCTTCCGGCCGATCCGCTCCGGTTCGTCGATCGACAACTGGTCGCGCTCGCCGACGCCGAGATCCAGCCAGCGTTCAACGTCCGGAGTACGACGCCCGAGCCGATAGTCGAGGCCGCGCGGGTCTGTCGCGACCGGGACGCCTTCCTCGAGATCAACGCCCACTGCCGCCAGGACGAACTCTGCGCCGTCGGCTGCGGCGAGACGCTCCTTCGGGACGAACCTCGGCTTCGGGAGTTCGTCGAACGAGCGGCCGACACCGGCGCGACGGTCGGCGTCAAGGTCCGCGCGGAGGTTCTCGGCGTCGACCTGCCGGCGCTCGCGCGGACGATCGAGGACGCGGGCGCCTCGTTCGTCCACGTCGACGCGATGGACAGCGAGTCGGTGATCGCCGACGTCGCCGAGGCGAGCGACCTGTTCGTGATCGCCAACAACGGCGTTCGCGACGACGCGACCGTTCGGGAGTACGCCGACTACGGCGCCGACGCCGTCAGCGTCGGGCGGCCGAGCGACAACCCGGCCGTGCTCGAACGGGTGCGCGAGGCCGTCGATCGGCGGCTTGGATCGGCCTTCGAACTCGACGCCGGAACGCGCTAATACGCCCAGACGTTCGGATCGAGTATGAGTTGCCGAGCGTTATTCGGCGTCGACCTCCGCCGGGAGCACGATCACGGGGACCTGACCGGCCCTTGTGAGCTGGCTGGACAGGTTCCCGCTCAGAAGCGACGAGAGTCGGCCGCCCGGTCGTGGAACGAACGCGATCGCCGTCGCGTCGGCCTCGGCCGCGGCCGCGACGATCTCCTCGACGACGTCCGTGCCGTAGCGGCGTTCGGTCTCGACGTCGTACGCGGTCGTCCCGAAGTAGTTCTCGACGAATTCGAAGATCTCGTCCGCTTGCTCCTCCATCGCCGCCAGCGGCGCCTTGTCCGGCGCGCCGCCGCCTTTCTCGATGACGTTTACGACGTGGATAAGCACGTCGCTGTCGCCGAGGTGGGCGGACAGCGCCCGGCACGTCGTTTTCGCGTCCGACTCGTTCGCGATCGGAACGACGATCCGCTGGAGCAAGTGCGAGGACATTGGATCGGTCTCGACTCGAGGTACGGCCGAGCGCCACATCAAGCCTCCGACAGCGGGCCCGAAGCGGTGCCGGGTCGCCGTCGAGACGAATGCACAACGTTCAAGCCGATCTCGACAAGTGTCTCTGCATGTTTATCACCATGTCTGATTGGACTGTGCGCTCGCAAGGCCAACGCTATCGAGCGATCCCGTCCTCGAAGAGGTGACCCGACGTGAACGCTGACGAAGAACTCGCGAAGGACCTCGGTCCGATCGCCGCGCTGACGATCGGCGTCGGCACGATGATCGGCGCCGGCATCTTCGTCCTGCCGGGCTCCGCCGTCGGAGAACTGGGACCGCTGGCGGCGCTGGCGTTCGTGATCGGCGGGGCGATCGCCCTGCTCACCGCGCTCTCGGCGTCCGAACTCGGTACCGCGATGCCCGTTTCGGGGGGCGCCTACTACTACGTGAATCAGGGACTCGGTCCCCTGTTCGGCTCGATCGCCGGCTGGGGCAACTGGATCGGGCTCGCGTTCGCCTCGGCGTTTTACATGTACGGCTTCGGCGAGTACGTCAATCAGTTCGTGAGCGTATCGTCGCTGGCGATCGGTCCCGTCGGCCTCGAGTCCGCCCAGTTGATCGGGCTGGTCGGCGCCGCGTTCTTCATCACCGTTAACTACGTCGGTGCCAAGGAAACTGGGTTGTTACAGAACCTCATTGTCATCATCCTGGTCGGCATTCTCTCCGTCTTCACGTTGTTCGGTCTGCTAGACGCGAATGTGGAGACGCTCCGCCCGATTGATCCGTTCGGCTGGGGGGAGTTGCTCCCGGTGACCGGGATCATATTCGTCTCGTATCTCGGCTTCGTCCAGATCACGTCCGTCGGCGAGGAGATTCAGGACCCCGGCCGAAACCTCCCCCGAGCGGTCATCGGGAGCGTCGTCATCGTCACGGCGATGTACGCGCTGATTCTGCTCGCCATACTTGCGGCAGTCGAAACCGACGTCGTGGCGAACAACGAGACCGCAGTTGTCGACGTCGCGCGGCTGTTGATGGGGCCGGTCGGCGCCGCGGCGCTACTGTTTGGCGGCCTGCTGGCGACCGCCTCGTCGGCGAACGCGTCGATCCTCGCGTCCTCGCGGATCAATTTCGCGATGGGCCGGGACAAACTCGTCACGCCGAAGATCAACGAGGTCCACCCGCGGTTCGCGACGCCCTATCGTGCGATCGCGATCACCGGCGGACTCATCCTCCTGTTCATCGTGGCCGGTAACCTGGAACTGCTGGCGACCGCTGGGAGCGTGCTCCACCTCATCGTCTACGGGCTGTTGAACCTCGCGTTGATCGTCTTCCGCGAGGCCGATCCCGAGGGGTACGATCCCGACTTCGAGGTTCCGTTCTATCCCGTAACCCCGATTCTCGGCGCGGTGTGTTCGTTCGCGTTGATCGCATTCATCGAGCCGTTCGTGATCCTGCTGTCGATCGGATTCGTCGCCTTCGCCGCGATCTGGTATCTCGGCTACGCCCGCTCGCAGGTCGAGGTGCCGGGCGTTCTCGCGCAGTACGTTCTCAGGCGGTCCGAGGAGTTGCCGGACTTCGCGGTCTCCGCGACGACGGCCGTCCAACCCGGCGAGGGCGATTACCGCGTGATGGTTCCGCTGGCCAACCCGGCTCACGAGAAACACCTCATCACGCTTGCGTCGGCGATCGCCGACCAGCACGACGGGACGGTCGTCGCCGTCAACATCGTGCAGGTTCCCAACCAGACGTCGCTTGCGGCCGCGCGCGAGCAGGAGGAGCACGACGCGGCCGCGCACCTGCTCGACCAGGCGCGCGCGGACGCCGAGACACACGGCGTCGACGTCGAAACGCACGCGGTCCTCTCCCACCGCGGCATCGAAGAAGTGTTCGACGCGGCGCGGCGGTACGGCGCGGACACCTGCGTCATGGGATGGGGGCCGAACTCGCACCGATCGCCGGGCCGCGCCGAAACCGCGATCGACGAACTCGCCCACTCGCTGCCCTGTGACTTCCTGGTCTTTCGGGACCGAGGGTTCGACCCCGCTCGGATCCTCCTCCCGACCGCCGGCGGTCCCGATTCGGAGCTCGCGGCGACGATCGCGCGCACCCTCCGGGATCAGTACCGCGCCGACGTAACGCTGTTCCACGTCGCCGAGAACGGAGACCGCGAGAACGGCGAGCGGTTCCTCCGATCGTGGGCCGCGGAACACGGCCTCGGGGACGCGACGCTCAGCGTCGAAACGGGGGACGTCCAGCGGCGGATCGCGGATGCCGCTTCGGACGCGACGCTCCTGATCATCGGGGCCACGGAGAAGGGGCTGCTCTCGCGGCTCGTCCGCAGGACGCTCGTCCTCGACGTCCTCGAAGACGTCGACTGTTCGGTGCTGCTCGCGGAGAAACGCCACGAGCGGAGCCTTCGCGAACGGATCTTCGGAACGAAATCTCGATCGGCCGACCGGTCCGAGATCGGCGTCACGCCCGAACCGTCGACCCCCGATCCGACGGAGATCGAAGAGGAACCGCCGTGATCGACTAGATCGCTCGTCATTTCGAGACTCGCGTTGGCGGCACGGATACGCAGGCGACGGGTATAATCCTCGTCCGGTTCGAGATGCACCGGTCAGTCGTTTCGACAGGTCACTCGACCGATCGAAGCGCGACCGTCGAGCGAACACGCAGAACGCGAGCTATGAGGTACCTCATCATCGTCGGGGCGGGCGATATCGGCGGTCCGCTCATCGACATCGCGACGCGATCGGGAGCCGAAGTGGTAGTCGTCGAACGGAATCCGGCGAAGGCGAACTACGTCGCCGACGAGTATGACTGTCTGATCCTCAACGCGGACGCAACGATCAAAAATACGCTCGAGGACGCCGGCGCCGATCGGGCCGACGCCATCATCACGACGACCGACAAGGACGCGACGAACATCATGGTCTGTCTGCTCGCCAAGCAGTTCGACGTCCCGAGCATCGTGTCGGTCGTTCACGACCCCGAGCACATGGCGCTCTATAAGCAGATCGACGTGAACCTCATGGAGAACCCGCAGCAGCTGATCGCGGAACACCTGTTTCGGGCGGTCGATCTGCCGTCGATCGTCGACTACCTGCGGATCGGCAAGGAGGCGGAAGTGTTCGAGATCGTCGTCGACGAGGGCGCCCCCATCGCGAACAGGACGATCGACGAGGCGGCCAGGGAGGGGATCATCCCGAGCGACGTGCTGATCGTCGCGATCGAACGCGAGGGGGACGATCGACCGATCACGCCTCGCGGAAACGTCACGATACACCCCGGCGATCTCCTGACCGTGTACTCGGCGTTCGGCGCCGAACCCCGATTGACGGGCGTGTTTAGCGACGACGATCGGTGACGGGCGATGGGAGCGACGGGCCACCAGTACGAGCCGATTACTTGACTCGCGGCGGCCCGTCTCTCCGCGAGAACGCGGGCCCGACTGCCGACGAGTTCCGCTCGCCAGCGCGATCACACACTCGACCATGAAGGCAGCGAGGGAGGCGATCGCACGAGATATCGGCCGCATTCTCCAGGCACTGGCCGGACTGATGTTCGTCTCGGTTCTCGTTCCGCTCGTCTGGGGCGAGTACTACGCCGTCCCGGTCATGATCGCGTCCGGAACGGTTCCGTTCGCGCTGGGCCGGGTCCTCTCGACGAGGTTTCGGGCGGCCGTCGAACTCGAAAAACGCCACGGGATGATCGTCGCCGCGCTCGGCTGGTTCTTCGTCGCGATCTTCGGCGCGCTGCCGTTTTTCCTGCTGGCCTGGACGGTCGAACTCGCGCCGGCGTCGCTCTCGACCCCGCCGCAAACGACGACGCTCGCCGCCTTCACCGATCCGCTCAACGCGGTGTTCGAGAGTATGAGCGGCTTTACCGGCACGGGGTTGACGATGACCGACGACGAGGCGGTCCTTCCGCGGACCCTCCAGTGGTGGCGGTCGTTCACCCAGTGGGTGGGCGGCGTCGGCGTCATCGTCCTCACGACGGCGATCCTCGCGCGCCCCGGAAGCGGATCGCTGACGCTCTACGAGAGCGAAGCGCGCACCGAGAAGATCCACCCGAGCATCGTCTCGACCGTCCGGACGATCTGGTGGATCTTCATCCTCTTTACGCTCCTCTCGATCATGCTGCTGTGGCTCGCCGGGATGGGGCCGTGGGGCGCGATCAACCACGCGATGACCGGGCTCTCGACCGGCGGCTTCTCGATCACGGACGAGTCCATCGCCAGCTACGACAGCGTCGCGATCGATTTCGCGCTGCTTCCCGTGATGATCCTGGGGAGCATCGCGTTCTCGATTCACTACCTGATTCTACAGGGCCAGCTGAACAACTTCTACGACGACCTCCAGACCCGGTGGATATTCATCTACATGACCGCGGGTTCGATCGTCGTCTGGGCGATCGTCTACGGCTACGGCACGTACGACTCGCCGTTCGAAGCCCTCAGGTACGGCCTCTTTCAGTTCGTCTCCGCGGCCACGTGCACCGGCTTTCAGACGGCCGTCGACGAGACCAACGTCGCGCTCGGCCGGTGGCCGGTCCAGGCGCAGCTGACGATCTCGATCGGGATGGTGATCGGGGCCGCCGCCGGCTCGACGGTGGGCGGAATCAAGCTGATTCGAGCGCTCACCCTCCTTAAGGGCGTCCGGTATCGGATCACGGACGTGTTCTATCCGCCGACCGCCGTCCGCCGATTGCAGATCGACGGTCGCCGGCTCGACGAGACAGCGGCGAGCCGCGAGGTCGAAGAGGCCGCGATCGTCACCTTCCTTTGGATCACCTTCCTCGTCCTGGGCGTGCTCGTCCTGCTCACCGTCCTCCCTGCCGGCGAGTATCCGCTCGAAAACGTCATCCTCGAGGTGGCGAGCACGCAGGGCAACGTCGGGCTGTCGACGGGGATCACCGGATCGGAGACGTTACCGGCTCTCGGCAAAGTGATGTTCCTGTTCAACATGTGGATCGGACGGCTCGAAATCGTCCCGGTCCTGGTCGCGTTGCGGGCGCTGTTCCGCCGCGGAGGGCTGTACGAATGAGCCGCCCCCGATCGGCGGAACGACTCGTCGATGCGGGACCGGACGATCGGATCTACCGGTTGCTACTGCTGCTCGGTCCGTTCGGTGTCGCCCTCGTCGCGACGATCGGCCGATCGGCCGTCACCGTCGGGATCGCGGTCGCGTACATCGGCGTCTTCGTCGGGTACGTCCTCTACAAGCGTCTCCGGTGACGTCCCGTCGTGGGACCGGCGCGCAGTCGGTCCCGAATTCGTCGCCGCCGTGAGTCCGCCCGTCGGCGGTCGGGATCGACGCGACGGACTACCCTGAGGGAGTCTTCTGCGCCGGCGTCGACTGTTCCGGACACGAACTCACCGTGAAGGAAAACGTCGAGCCGTCACCCGGTTCGGACTCGACCCAGATCTCGCCGCCGTGTCGTTCGACGATCCGTTTACACAGCGCGAGCCCGATCCCGGAGCCGGCGTGATCGTCGATCGCGTGCAACCGCTGAAAGAGGTCGAAGATACGCCGTTGATCGTCGGGTTCGATGCCGATCCCCTCGTCGGTGACCGAGAGAACCCACTCGTCCGCGCGCCGTCGCGCCGACACGGTGATTCGAGGCGGCGCGTCGCCGCTGTATTCGATCGCGTTCGACAGCAAGTTCTGAAACACCTGTCGGAGCTGCCCGGCGTCCCCGCGAACGCAGGGGAGTTCCTCCGCGACGATCTCCGCGTTGTGTTCTTCGATGGACACCTGCAGATCGCGCTGTACGTCGTCGAGGACCGCGTTGAGATCGACCGGGCCGAGGGGCTCGCCCTGGGAGTCGACTCGCGAGTACGCGAGCAGGTCGTCGACCATCGCCCGCATTCGATCGGCCCCGTCGACGGCGAACGCGAGGAACTCGCGGCCGTCTTCGTCCAGATCCGCCGCGTACCGATCGTCGATGAGTTGCAGGTACTGCGAGATCATCCGCAGCGGCTCCTGCAGGTCGTGCGAAGCGGTCGACGCGAAGGAGTCGAGCCGTTCGTTCGACGCCTCCAGCTCGATGACCGCGTTCTCGAGGTCGGCCCGGATCCGCCTCAGCTCTTCGTTCCGGCGGTCGAGCTCCCGCTCGCGGGTGATCGCTCGGGCGTCGTGGATCCCGATCGCGAGTCCGGCAACCGAGCCGATCGAAAGGGCGACCGCTCGCGTCGTCCACGAGAACGAGTACTCGGGGGCGGGGTGGATCGCCCGGAGCAGGAGGAACGTAAACATCACGCCGACGCCCGCGAGGCTCCACGATACGATTCGAACGTACAGATCGGGCTCGATGTCCGTGTCGCCGAGCCACCCGCCGACGTACAGAAACAGGGCACCGGGGAGACTGATCAACAGAAAATCGACCGACGCGTCCAGGAGGGGCTGTCCGATCACCACGGAGTACGCCGTCTCGCAGATTGCGATCACGATGAACAGAATGCCAAACGCAGTGATATACCGCGACCGGTGCGACATTAGCCCGGATAGGCGGTAGCTGTATTTGAGGCGAGCGGTCGGTCTTCGTCAGGATCGTTGTCACCAGTCTCGTACGGTGCGGGCTCGGTTCGGTTCGATCCGGAACCCGAGGGGGCCAGTATCGACGGAATAATCAGCCCTAAGCCGCAGGAGCGCGCACGGGTTCGCATGGACGACCCCGCGCGGAACGCGGAACTCGCACTCCTGCTCGAGGTCGCGGGGACCCCCAAGCCGGGGAACGTCGATCGGCGCCGGGACCTCGACGACCTCCGGTTCGAGCACTTTCTCGCCGGCGCCGTCGGCGCGCGCGAAGGGCTCGACCTGGCGGCCGACGGCGCCGCGATCGGCCCCGCGTTCGAACGCGCGATCGAGGGAATGGCCGCGCACGGGGAGAACAGCCAGTTCGGGGCGCTCCTCCTGCTCGTTCCCCTCGTCCGAGCCGCTCGCGAGGACCTCTCCCAGCCCGTCGTCGAGTCCGTCGTCGAGGGGACGACCGTCGCCGACGCGGCCGCCTTCTACCGCGCGTTCGAGCACGTCGACGTCTTCGTCGGCGACCCGCCGGCGGACATGGAGCCGCTGGACGTGCGCCGCGGTGCCGACGCCGTCCCCGCGCTGGAAGAGCGCGGGTTGACGCTGCGCGGCGTGATGGACCGCAGCGTCCCCGGCGACGACGTCGCCCGCGAGTGGGTCCGGGGCTTCGATCGCTCGTTCGCCGCCGCCGAGCGGCTCGCCGACGCCGACGGCCCGCCGACCGATCGGGCCGCGGCCGTCTTCCTCTCGCTGCTCGCGGAGCGACCCGACACGCTCGTCGCGAAGCGCCACGGCGAGGCCGTCGCGGCCGAGGTGACCGACCGGGCCGCCGCCCTCGCCGATCGCGACGCCCTCGAAACGGAGCCCGGCGCCGTCGAGGCCTTTGCCGAGGAACTCGTCGATCGCGGCGTCAACCCGGGGACGACGGCGGATCTGACCGCGGCCGGGCTGTTCATCGCGCTGGAACATGGGGCGGTCGGGATATGAACGGCGACGAGAGCGATTCGAACCCCGGAAGCGAGGAACGAGCTGAGTGGCCCGTCTCGCTGTCGGGCGTCACCGAGACGGTCGTGACGACGCTCGGCCCGAACGGACTGTGGAACGCCGCCGCGCTCGGGCTGTTCGCCGGCGATCCGGTCACCGCACGGACCTGGGGGAACACCCGAACGCGGCGCAACTTCCACCGCCAGGGCGAGGCGTACGTGCAGTTTACGACCGATCCCGGCGACTTCGCCGACGCCGCGCTGTCGATCTACGAGCTCGAGGAGCCGGTCCTGCCGTCCGCGGACGCGTGGGTTCGCGTCGACGTCGAACGGGTCGACTCGGGGACGGAAGGCGAGACGGAGTGGGAGGAGTGGACGCTCGAGCCCCGCGAGGCCGAGGTTCTGGACGAACGCGTGCCGACCGTCGATCGCGGCTTCGGCGCGGTCGTCGAAGCGACCGTCGCCGCCTCCCGCCTCGGCGTCGAAGGCTACGACGACGAACGACTCCGGGACCGCCTCGAGCACTGTGCGGCGATCGTCGATCGGGCCGGCGGGCCGCGGGAGCGCGAGGCGCTCGATCGCGTTCGCGAGCACGCGGAGTGGTGACCGCGGGAGCCGCGCCCCCAGGGCGACAATCGGTCGCGAGGGGCGCCGGTTCGGCCGCAAGGGGACGTCGATCGCGCCTCGCCGCGGGCGGCACTTTTGTCGGTGGACGAGGTATACCGTCGCGTGTCGTTCGAGAAATCCGGCCCTCGTCGGCGGCTCGGCAGTTCGTCCGATGAGCGCCACGACGAGCGCCGCGCTCTGGGAGGTCGGTGAACCGGTGTCCGTTCACGTCGACCTCGACCTCGTCGCGCTCGTCGCGGCCATCGTCGGCCTCGGCGTCGCGGCCCAGTTTCTCGCCGCGAAGTACCGCGTCCCCAGCGTGCTGTTTCTCATCACCGCGGGCGTCGCCATCGGACCCGAGGGTCTCGGGATCGTCACGGTTGATACCTTCGGCGCGGCGCTCTCGACCGTCGTCGGCGTGAGCGTCGCCATCATCGTCTTCGAGGGGTCGTTTCGACTCGACGTCGAGACCCTCCGAAACGCGCCGCGAGCGGTGGGGTGGCTGATCACGGTCGGCGCGGCGATGACGTTCTTCGGGACCGCCCTGACGGTTCGGCTCCTGCTCGGCCCGAGCTGGGACGTCTCGTTTCTCGTCGCCGCGCTCCTGATCGCGACCGGCCCGACGGTCATCACGCCGATCCTCGCGGTGGTGCCCGTCCGCGAGGCGGTCGCGACGACGCTCGAAACGGAGGGCATCGTCAACGACGTCACCGCCGCGGTCCTCGCGATCGTCCTCTTCAAGGCAATGACCGCCCGCGCGCTATCGCCGTGGGGGTACGTCTTCCTGTTCGCGGAGCGTCTCGCGATAGGGGTCCTCACCGGCCTCGCGATAGCGGTCGTCGTCTGGTTTCTCCTCACGCGAGTCGACCTCCCGACCGAATCGGCGCCGCAGACGGCCCGGCTGCTCGCGCTGGCCGCGGCCGTCGTCGCGTTCGCGATCGCGGACTCGGTGTTCTCGGAGGCCGGCATCGCGGCCGCGGCCACCGCCGGGTTCACGCTCGGAAACCTCGATCTGCCCCACCGGGAGGGGATTCTGCAGTTCAAACAGGACGTGACGCTGCTCGTCCTCTCGTTCGTGTTCATCTCGCTCGCGGCGCTGCTCGAGTTCTCGGAACTCCTCGCGCTCGGCGTCTCCGGCCTCGCCGTGGTCGCGGTGGTGACGCTCCTGCTTCGTCCGCTGGTCGTCTTCGTTTCGACGATCGGCGGCGGATTCTCGACCCGCGAACGGCTGTTCATCAGCTTCGTCGGTCCGCGGGGGATCGTTCCCGCGTCGGTCGCGACGCTGTTCGCCGTTCGCCTCCGGACGGGGCCGCCCCCGACGGATCCCCTCGGTGCGGATATCTTACTCGGCACGGTCTTTCTCGTCATCCTCGTGACGGTCGTCGTCGAGGCGGGCTTCGCGAGACACATCGCGGCCGCGCTCGACGTTTAGCCGGTGCTACGAGTCGGGACGCCGACAATCTATTCAGCCGAGCGGCGATCTGCCGACGAACTGCTTGATGACCCGCCCTTCGGCCCGGTGGAGGATGCCACTGGCCGTCGACTGGCTGACGTCCAACGCCTCCGCGAGATCGACGACCGAACACTCGCGCGGACTGTCGTAGTACCCTCGCTCGATCGCCTCGGTGGTGAACTGCCACTGCCGATCCGTAAGCAGATCCATCACGTCGATCGACTGGGTGATCGAGAGTATCTCGAACGCGATGTCGGCGGCCTCCAGCCCGCTCGTGAACTCCGAGAGTCGTTCGTGCGAGGTTGTTAGTTCCACGAAAATCCAGCCGTCTCGAACGATCAGGGGAAATTCCGCCAGCGTCCCCGCCAACCGCGCCACGCGATGCGGCTCCGGCTCCGAGAGCACGTATTGGATCATCAGTGCCCCGCGGTCGATCTGGAGGACCTCGTACGACCGCATGTCGGGGGATTCGTCGAAGTGACGGACGATGGCGTCCGGGTCCGAAACTTCCGCTTCCAGGACCGAAAGCAGCCCCTCGTCCGTGGGTCGAGCGGACAGGATTCGGAACTCGTCGTTCGGGCGGTCGCTCGAGAACCGAGCCAATCGTTCGAAGGGAGGTTTGAGTTTCAACCGCACTCGAGGCATGGTTCTCGTTACCGCTCCACCGGCCTTAATATGGACGCGAATATAATCGCGTGAAGGTACACGACGGACTCCCCCTTGTCGGCCTACATGGATCAACAGATGCCACCGAGGGCGAGTAGGCGACTGGTACGAACGTCGGGCCGGTCGAGACCGACGGCCCATCGGTTCGTTCGATCGCATCCGACGAATCGACTCGCGGAACCATCCGTTTCAAGGGGACCGCTCGGTCGGAGGGTGGTTCGGTGACGCGTCTGCTCAAAACGTCCGGATTCCTCGGGCTCGTCGTGGCGATGGTCGTCGGATTGTACCAAGGGTATCTCTTCGCGGTCGATACGGCCCCGCCGTTCTGGGTCGTCAACGGTCACGTCCACCTCGGCGTCTTATCGATCCTCGCGATCGTAACCGGGTTCGCCGTCGACGCGCTCACGATCGAAGGGCGGCTACGAAGGGGTATTTCCGGGCCCTACCTCGTCGGTCAATGGTTACTGCCCGGCACGTGGTGGGTCGCGTTTGGAACCGGAAACGAGGCGCTGCTGTCGACGATATTCCTTTGGGGAGGCTGCCTGATCGTTGCGATGAGTCTCATGGCCTGGCGGGTGGCGACGGAGCCGACGGCGACGACGCGGACGCCATCTCCGGGACAGTGATCCGGGCCGATCGTCGACGAGCCCACCACCGAGCGCGGTCCGCATACCGAGGGGAGTCGCGTTCGGCCATCAGCGAAAATGGTGCGTTATAAGAGTCTCTAGACGGAATCCCCTCTATGGCAATCAAGCCGGCCTACGTCAAGAAGACCGGGAACATCCTCCTGGAGAAGTATCCGACCGCCTTCACGACCGACTTCGAGCAGAACAAAGAGAGCGTCGAGAAGCTCACCAACGTCGAGTCGAAGGGCGTCCGGAACCGGATCGCGGGCTACGTCACGCGAAAGAAAGGCGGCGAAGCGTCGGCGTAAGGCTGTTCTCTCGTCCCGAAAGTCGATCCGCCAGCGACTGGCGAGCGATCGCACCGCCGATCGACCGCGCCGCCGTTCGTCCCGTCTCCCGGTCCGCCGTCCGTTTCGGCTGCGGAACCGTGGTCGGCCGCGC
Organism: Halosolutus gelatinilyticus; assembly: GCF_023028105.1. Classification (NCBI taxonomy): domain Archaea; kingdom Methanobacteriati; phylum Methanobacteriota; class Halobacteria; order Halobacteriales; family Natrialbaceae; genus Halosolutus; species Halosolutus gelatinilyticus. The sequence continues at coordinate 3,492,716 of NZ_CP095491.1, read as the reverse complement.
CCGCAATCGGTAGTCGCGTCCGCGATCGATCGAGGCGTCGCCGCGGGAAGCGTATGCGCGTCGGGGAGAGACGATCCGCGACCGAGTTCGAGATTTAAAAGCAGGCGTTATTCGCCGAAGCCGGATTCCATGTAGACTGCGGCGACGAGCGAGACGGCGGCGACGCCCAGGGACATCGTCGCCCCGACGAGTCCGGTGAGGAGCGTCAGTTCCGGCCCGACGAACAGCAGCGCCATCCCCTGGTAGCCGCTTACGAGGAAGACGATCACCATGAGAAACGCGACGGCAGAAAGAAGCGTCGCGCCGGTGTTGAAGGGCGTATCGAACAGTCCGAGGCCGCTGGAACTCGCGGTCGAACCCGTCATCGGTCCCACCTCGCGGCGCGGCCGATCGGTTCGCAAGCGGTGCTCGTCGCGAGTCGGTCACTTCGCTCCCGCTCCTGCTCGATCCGGATTCGACCGTCGGCGGGGAGGTCCTGCTGGTTGGACATCGCTCAATACGTGCCACTCTGGTTTCTTAAGCGCTTCTATGGATCGGCACCGCCGATGCGACCGGCGGACTGGTACGGATGCCCACGCGACGAAAACCCAAACGGTTTTGCGGACACGACTCGGAGGGACGGAAAATGGCAGTACGAGTAGGCGTACTCGGCGCAACCGGTGCCGTCGGACAACGACTCATTCAGCTTCTCGACCCGCATCCCGACTTCGAAATCGCGGCGCTGACCGCGAGCGACTCGAGCGCGGGCAAGACGTACCGACAGGCGGCCAAGTGGCGCGTCGACAGTCCGATTCCGGCCGACGTCGCCGACATGACCGTCACCGCGACCGACCCCGACGATGTCCCCGGCGACGTCGATCTACTGTTCTCCTCGCTTCCCTCAAGCGTCGGCGCGACGGTCGAACCGCCGTTCTGCGAGGCGGGCTACGTCGTCTCGTCGAACTCCTCGAACAGCCGAATGGCCGAGGACGTTCCCCTGATCATCCCGGAGGTCAACGCCGAACACCTCGATCTGCTGGAGGTCCAACGCGACGAGCGCGGCTGGGACGGCGCGCTGGTCAAGAACCCTAACTGCTCGACGATCACGTTCGTTCCGACGCTGGCCGCTCTCGCCGAGTTCGGCCTCGAGAGGGTCCACGTCGCGACCCTTCAGGCCGTCTCCGGCGCCGGCTACGACGGCGTCACCTCGATGGAGATCATCGACAACGCCATCCCCTACATCGGCAGCGAGGAGGACAAACTCGAGACCGAGTCGCGCAAGCTGCTCGGCGAGTTCGACGGGGCCTCCCTGTCGCACGACGGCGTCGAGGTCGCCGCCTCCTGTAACCGCATCCCGACGATCGACGGCCACCTCGAGAACGTCTGGGTCGAAACCGCAGAGGATCTCGCGCCCGAAGACGCGGCCGCGGCCATGCGGGAGTACCCGTCGCTCGACCTGCGCTCCTCGCCGGACCCGCTCATTCACGTCTTCGACGACCCCGATCGGCCACAACCCCGCATGGACCGCACGCTCGGCGACGGCATGGCGATCGCCGCCGGCGGCCTGCGCGAGTCCACGTTCGGACTGCAGTACAACTGCCTCGCGCACAACACGATCCGCGGCGCCGCCGGCGCGAGCGTGCTGAACGGCGAATTGCTGCTCGAAAACGGCTACCTCTAGGGCGGAACGACGCGGCCGCCGATCGTCGCGAACGCCGCGTTAGGTTCTCCGAAACGACAGTCTCGTTGTCGCGATCGAAGTCGCGACGCGTACAAGTACGCTCGGCGTCTATAGCGGACATGATTCCTTCGCTTACCGATCCCGAGAGCTTGACGTCGTTCGGCGGTTTCTCCGCGAGCGAGACCGGTTCGGCGCTCGATCTCCTCGCCAACCGGCGGCGGCGGTCGGTGCTGCGATTGCTCCGCGATCGGCCGAACCCCGTTTCGCTGGCCGACCTCGCGGAACGCGTGGCGATCGAGGAACGCGAGGCGGACGGGGAGATCTCCGGCGTCCAAGGGGCCGTCCCGACGGCCGACCTGCGGCGAGTCGAGATCTCGCTGCGCCACGCCCACGTCCCGACGCTCGCGGACGCCGGTGCCGTAGCGTTCGACACGGACGAAAACGTCGTCTCCCTGACCGACGAGGGCCGCACGCTGCTGGACCGGTCGACCCTCATTCTCGGGCCAAACAATGCAAGCACCACCCCCACGACACTCCGTTGAATAGCATCGAGTTATGCCCACCGAGGAGCAAGCGGTCCAATTTCTCGAAAGTCTCGGGCTGACCGAGTACGAGGCTCGCTGTTTCGTCGCGCTCAGCCGAGTCCCGATGGCGACCGCGTCCCAGATCGCGAACCTCTCGGACGTGCCCAGATCTCGGGTCTACGACGCGGTCGATCGCCTGCACAGGCGCGGACTCGTGGACGTCCAGCAGTCGGAGCCGCGAAAGTACCGCGCGATCTCCTCGGACGCTGCCCTCGAGTCGCTCAAAGAGCGATACGAAGCGTCGCTCGACGCGGCCGCGGAGGCGCTCTCGAACCTGCACCGATCGAAGGAACTCGAGGAGAAAGGCGCCTGGGCGATCGCGGACCACGAGCACGTCACCGACCGCATCAGGAGCTTTCTCGACGAGGCGACGGACGAGGTCTACGTCCTCGTCGTCGCCGACGAGGCCGTCGATCGGGAGTTCAAAGCCGACCTCGCCTCGGTTACGGACGGCGTGACGACGCTGATCGAAGTCCCGTCCCGGGAGAGCAAAGCGGAGCTCGACGACGCCGTTCCGGCGGCCGACGTGGTGGTCACCGACCTCGCGGACGATCCGGCGATGATCGAGGAGAAGCGGCTCGGACGGATCATCATGGTCGATCGGCGATCGGTGCTGCTCGGTGCTCTGACGATAGGACCGCGACCCGGACGGTACGACGAGACGGCGATCTGGGCTAGCGGTCCCGATCACGGACTGGTCGTCGGACTTCGCCACATCCTCGGCGCCCGGATCGACGACCAGAACGTCTTCGAGTGATCGCGACTAGCCGTCCGGCCGCGGACGAACGACGTCCCCGTCACTCCTCGGAATCCTTTTCGATCGGTCCGCCGACGGTGAGAGTCCCGTCACCGCAGCTTCTCAGATCGGGACGATCCGAGTCGAAACGCCACGTGGATGCTAAAACGGCGGCGGTCGGACTGGGCGGGGCCTACGGAAGCACCTGATTCTCGAGGTCGGTATCGGCCCCATGCTCGGCGAATCGCCGGGCGTTCCCAGCGACGATGTCGGCGAGGCGCTCGTAGTAGTTCGGCGTGTGGCCCGCGTTGTGCGGGGTGATCTGGACGTTGCCGAAGTTCCACAGGGGGTGATCTTCGGGGAGCGGTTCGGGATCGGTCACGTCAAGCGAGGCGCCGCGGATCCGGTTCGATCGCAGTGCCGCGACCAGGGCATCCGTCTCGACGACAGGACCGCGGGCGATGTTGACGAGCACGGCCCCCGGGTCGAGCGTCTGGAACGCGTCGCGGTCGATCAGGCCGCGTGTCGTTTCGGTGAGTGGACAAGCCAGAACGAGGTAATCCGTCCGGGCGAGCGCCGCGTGGAACTCGTCGTCGAACCCGATCACCTCGTCCGTCGGACCGCCCTTCTCCGGTGAGTAGCGGACACCGATCGTCTCGACGCCGAACGGCTCGAGCCGCGTGCAGACGGCCCGCCCGATCGCGCCGAGGCCGACGATCGTGACGGTCGAGCCCTGCAGCTCGTGAGCCTGGTAGTGGCGCCACTCCCGGCGGCGCTGTCGTCGCTCGGCCACGTGGAACCGACGGGCGAAGTGTAGGATCGCGCCGAGGACGTGTTCGCCGATGTTCGGGCCGTGGACGCCCGAGGCGTTCGTGACCGCGACGTCGCGCGCCTCGAGTTCGTCGAGCGGCAGGTGACCCGTGCCGGCGTACGCGCACGCGAAGACGTCGAGATTTTCGGCGACTCCGAGCAGGTCCCGGTCGAGCGTCATCCCGGTGACGAACCGCGCATCTTGGATCGCCGCTCGCTCCCGATCCGGCGTCCGCGCGAGCTCGACGGTCAGCTCCGGCAGGCGATCGCGCAGCGCATCGGCGTACCGTTCGACCGGGATCCCGTGCGTTCCCTTCCGCAGTACGAGCACGTCGCTTCCCCCGGTATCGATGGATTCGTCGGGACCGTTGCTGTCGGAATCAGTCATGTAGAGTTCCTCGGACGGCGGTCCCAAAAGCGTTGGTCTCGCGGCGTGCACCGCCGAATGCTCCCGTCCGTCGTGTCGTATGGTTCCCAACAGGAATTTCACGGTGTTTAATATGGACGGCTGAGTCTCAACGGCGTATGGAACGCGTAGACGTCGCGATCGTCGGCGGCGGCCCCGCAGGTGCGTCCGCGGCCGAACGGGCCGCGGCTCACGGCGCCGAGACGGTCCTGTTCGAGCAGGGCGTCCCCCGCGAGGATCGGGACGGACTCGGCCCGGACTCGACCGACGCCGCCGGGATGCTCGGATACTGGATCGACATCATGGATTTCGATTACCGGGAGATTCCGGACGACGTCGTCCTGCGGGAGCTCGAGGGAACGGACTTCATCGGGCCCTCGAACGCCGTCGAGTTGAACGCCACCGGGATCGAGTCGAGTTATTCCAAATTCGGGTACACCTTCCACCGCGCTCGGATGGACGACTGGCTCCACGAGCGGGCCGCGGACGCCGGCGCCGACCTGCGGGTTGGGACCAGCGTCAAATCGCTCGAGACCGACCTCCGGTCGTCCAGTTCGAAGGGGCCGGTCCACGCACTGACCCTCTCGAACGGCGACCAGCTCGAGGCCCAATACGTCGTGCTCGCCGACGGCCCGCAGCGCCGGGTCACTCTCGACGCCCTCGATCAGTTCACTGGCCCCGGCCGGAGCGTCTCAGACCACCTCTCGCCGCCCACGGCGAACCACATCGCGTACCAGGAGTACCGCGAGTTCCCGCCGGAACTGTTCGAGGAGTTCGAGGACCGACTCGAGTTCTGGTGGGGGTACATGCCCGGCGAGACCGCCTACCCGTGGGTGTTCCCCAACGACGGCACGGTCGCCCGCGTCGGCCTCACGATGCCGATCGGGATGGAGCTCTCCGACGTCGACAATCCGGGCTCCTACAAGCTCCTGAAGCCGACCGACGACAAGATCCCCTCCGGAAGCGAGTACATCCGTCGGCTCCTCGAACTCGAGTACGGCGACGAGTACGACGTCGCAGAAGACATCCCGATCGTCGAGGACCGCGGCAAGTCGAAGGGAACCGAAACGTACCCCATCTCCTCGACCCGACCGATCGACTCGCCCGTCGGCGCGAACATCGCCGTCGCCGGCGGCGCCATGGGAACCACGTCGGCGTTCCACGAGGGCGGCTACCACGTCGCCGTCCGGTCCGGCAAGATCGCAGGCCGGCTCGCGGCGACGGACTCGCTCGAAAACTACAACGACGTTTGGAAGCGCGCGATCGGCGACGAGATCCTTCGGAACGTCGCCTTCGCGGACATCGTCGAGGACTACGAACCCGACGACTGGGACCGCGCGTTCGAGATCGTCAACGATATGCAACGCGGCAGCGGTGAGAACGTCCTGTTCAGCAAGCGTTACACGGCTGGAATCGGCGCCACGAGAATTCTCGCCACCTACAAGAAAAAGAAGTTCCAGTACCGCAACGGCGGCTACGTCCAGCTCTCGGAGGACGAGTACTTCTACTAGCTCTCCCGCCGACCGGATCCCGATCGACCGAATCGGTCACGGCAAATCGAAACGCCCCGAAACCGAGTGCAACGAGAGGTATCCGTCCTCGCAGTCCGGATCACGCAAACCGCGGTCTCGCAACCGTGAACCGTCCGACCCGTCGACGAACACTCTCGGATGCGCGAACGTCTCGTTCTCGAGGCACTCACGGAACCGGTAGCGACATCTTTTCGGTCATGCCGTGGTAGCGGGGATATGACCGATCGCTCCCGGACCGCTCCGGACGAGGCGTCGACGCCGCTGGCGGACGGCTCCGGTCACGGCACGGCGCGCGATCAATCGGGCCGAAGCCGAAGCGCCGCCTCCGACGCCGATCCCGGCCGTAGCGGCCCCGATCCTGGCGGCCACGACGAGCACGAGCACGAACACGAGAGCCGCTGGCCGCTCGTGGCCGCCGCCGGAGCCGCCGGCCTCTACAGCGGCATCGCGATCGCCATCTTCGGGGCGGTCGCGGGCGTGGTCCCACCGCTTCTCGGCGCCGGTCTCGCCGGCCTCGGCGCGATCGTTCTCCTGGCCGGGGTCGCCGGCTGGGTCGACGAAGCGTTTCTCGCCCCCGCCCGACGCGCCGACGGCCGGACGGACCGTGAATCGTACGTCACGACGACGCTGCTGTTTCTGGCGACGGACGTCTCGACGTTCAGCGCGCTGTTCGTCTACTACTTCTTTCTCCGGGTCGGGATCGCCTGGCCGCCCGGCGAGGCCCCGTCGCTCCTGCGCTCGATCGTGCTGATCAACACGTTCATCCTGCTCACGAGCAGCGTCACCTTTCACTACGGGCACGAGGCGCTACAACGGGGGAACCGGCGGCGATTTCTGGCCCTCCTCGGCACCACCTTGGTGCTCGGACTCGTCTTCCTCTCGGGGCAGGCCTACGAGTACTACGAGTTCGTCGTTCACGACGACTTTACGCTCGCGACTGGCGTCTTCGGCAGCGCGTTCTACGGACTGACCGGCCTGCACGGGCTCCACGTCACCCTCGGCGTCGGCGGCCTCGCCGTCCTCTGCTGGCGCGGGCTGCGAGGCCACTACGGCCCCGATCAGGACACGTCCGTCGAGACCGTCGGTCTCTACTGGCACTTCGTCGACGCGGTGTGGGTGTTCCTCGTCCTCATCGTCTACGTCGGATCGGCGCTCTGATCACGGTCTGTCGCTGCCTTCGAGGACGTGTAACTCGCCGTCGTCGCACCGACAGAGCTGGTCCTGGCCGAGCGGCTGGATCCGCCCGTCCGGCCAGATCTGGACGATCCCGATCGCCCCGCAGTTCGAACAGCGCGCCGCGGAGCGACGTTTCGTGTCGTTGCCGTTGTCACCCACGTCGATCACCGGATGGGTTCGGCCTACGACAGTCAGCGATGAAAAACCCCCAGTCCGCTCGCAGCGAGCGCCGACGAGGAACGCCTCGGAGCCCGAGATCACCCGACCGGCTCCAGTTCGACCCCCACCAGGCGACGATCGGTGCCGATCGCGGGCGGCCGTCGCGTTCGCTCCAACGTGAACGATCGCCCTCGCTGGAGCGCTTCGCCCGGTTCCGTGAAGACGAACGCTCGAAGCGACGGCGCGCGATCGTACGCGACCACGTGCGTTCCGACGCCCTCGTCGAGGTGCTGCGGTTGCCACTCGAGGTCGGACTCGACGACCGTAAATCTGCGTTCCGCTCTAAACTGGTAGGCTAACAGGGCGCCGCGCTCGGCCGGCGTCGATTCCCGCTCCCGATCGGCGCCCGCTCGGTCCCCTCGCTCGGCCGCGCTCGCGGTCCCGCTCGCGACGCCGACGATACCGGCCGTCGACAGTACTCCCGATTTGAGAACTGCTCGACGTGACGGCGACCGCGTCGGCACTGTGTTCGGTTGCTCGGTCACGGTATCTCCCCGACCAGCAGCGTCGGGATAATCGTTCGCCGTGACGATGCAACGGTGAGCCATCGTTCGGTATCGAACAGCTATCAGCCCGAGATACGGTCACTATCGCCCGTAATGGCCGTTTATTTCTCTGGGCCTCGGCAGACCGGAGTGGATGTTCTTTCACGAACCCGAACTCCAGTACGAGGTCACCGTCGAAGACCCGGACCCGCACTTCGCGAAGCTCCTGCAGCAGGCGATCGGCGGCCAGGAAGGCGAGATGCGAGTCGCGCTCCAGTACATGTTTCAGGCGTGGTCGCTTCCCGAGGAGTACGAAGCGTACCGAAACCTGCTGATGGAAACCGCGACCGAAGAGATCGGCCACATCGAGATGCTCGCTTCCGCCGTCACGAAGAACCTCCGCGGCTCGCCGAAGGAGATGCGCGAGGAGACCGAGGAGACCGCGGCCGCCGCGGCCGCGATGACCGGCCAGAATCCGCGACAGTTCCTCTCGGCGGGCCTCTCGGCGATGCCGGTCGACAGCAACGGCGTCCCGTTCACCGGCGGCTACGTCGTCGCCTCCGGCAACCTCGCGGGCGACCTGTACGCGAACGTGATGGCCGAGGCGACCGGTCGAACCCTCGCGACCCGACTCTGGGAGTACACCGACGATCCCGGGATGAAGGACATGCTCTCCTACCTCATCGCCCGCGACACGATGCACCAGAATCAGTGGCTCGAAGCCCTCCAGTCCCTCGACGACCCGGTGCCCGTCCCCGCGAGCTTTCCGCAGGAAGAGGAAAACCAGGACGTCAACTACACGTTCATCTCGACCCGACGCGAAGAGCAGCCCGACCCCGGATACCCCTGGACCCAGGGCGAGGCGCCGGACGGCAAGGGGCGGTTCTCCTACCTTCCCGAACAGCCGGGCGACGGCGAGGTCGTCGCGCCACCGCCGGATCCGAGCACGTTCGACGAGCCGAACGACACCGACGAGTCGGACTAACGATCGGTCGGGACGACGCGATCGGGATCAGTGCCGACGGATTGGAATCGAAACGAGGCGGATCGCGACGACGCGATCGTCCGTCGACCGATCGAACCGGGGTGCGGACGAAGCCGTGCGTTCACCCCTCAACGGCGCCGACCGCGTTGCATCCGTTCTTCGAATCCCGCCATCTTCCGGTATATCGGCGGCGTCAGCACGCCGGCGATCCCCACGAGGATCGCGACGCTACCGATCGGGAACAACAGCGGCCGGACCTGCAGACACGAATTCACCGACGCGATGCGCACGTAGTAGCGATCGCCGTCGACCGTGACGATCGCACCGTCCGACAGCACGCCCTGATTCTCCATCCGTTCGTCCTGGACGGGAGCTTCTCCGAGCGGGCTGTCGATCGCCTCGCGGATCGCCTCTTGCTCGGCCGGCGTGAGGCGGTCGAACTCGACCGTTTCGACGGTCTGTCCGGGTTGCTCGCCGTCTTCGAGCGCCCGAACCTCGATGTCGGGGTCGCCACAGAGGTCGAATGCGTCCTGCACGACGACGTATCCGCCGAGGATCGCGAGCGGGACGCCGGCGGCGATCAGGAGCACGCCGAAAAACGGAGCCGCGTAGGTCAACAACAGCGACTCCGACGGCTCGGTCGGCTCGCCGGCAACCGTTTCGTCCTCCGTCCGTTCTTCCTCGACTTTCGACGGTTCCTCGTCGCTCATGAGCCTCGTTCCTCGGGTGGGGACGGGCGACGGCCGCCGAGGTACTCGATCGTCCCGGCGAGACCGAGCCCGTAGATCCAGTGTGCGAGCAGGACGAACACGAGGTACGCGACCAGTTCGAGTCCGGTCTGAGTAGTGTGGAACGCGATCGCGAACCCGGAGGCAGCCACGGTCGCGTACCACAGCCCCGTAACGAGGGTGAGTTCGCCGGGCAGATACTCGCCGAGCGCCAGGAAGAGCAGCGGCCAGACGGTCATCCCGCCGACGAGGAAGACGGCGTAGCCGAGGGCGACGTTCGACGGGAAGCCGACCAGCGTCGCGAGCCCCGCGAAGGAGTCGAGGTCAAAGACCCCGAGGAGGACGGCCACGGCGAGCGCCCCGGACATGAGCAGCGTCCCGATGAGGCCGCCGATCGCCCCCACGCTGGCGTCGCTCACGACCGTCCGCGCGACCGGCCTGATCCGGGCGACCAACGAGGGCGGGCGATCGTGCGCCGGTTCGTACGTTCGCCGAACGACGTCCGGTTCCGTCGGAGGAATCCCGCGCTCGCGCTCGAGTTTCTCCTCGAACCACTGCCACTCCGGCGTGAACTGCTCGGTCGATTTGAGGTCCCACGGATCGGCGGACTCGACGGGGTCGCCGTGGAAGTACGACCAGATCAGGTTGTAGAGCCACAGCAGCACGCTCAGCCCGATGATGTAGGCGCCGACGGTCGCAACGATCTGGAAGTTCTGGAACTCGGACGGGTAGGTCGCGTACCGTCGGGGTAACTCCAGAAAGCCGATTGCCAACAGCGTTACGAACGTGAGCGCCGACCCAGCCACGAGCAGCGTCGACTGGAAGAGCGCGAGTCGGCGATCGTAGAGCCGCCCGGTCAGCAGGGGATACCAGTAGTAGCTCGCGGAGAACATCATCAGCGGGATGATTCCCATGACGATGAGGTGGAAGTGCCCCACGACGTAGTAGGTGTCGTGGTAGACGATGTCGATGGGGATCACGGCGAGGAAGATCCCGGTGATGCCGCCGTAAATGAACATCCCGATCCCGCCAACGCAGAGGATCGTCGGCGCGGCGAGTTTGACGTTCCCGTTCCACATCGTCGTAATCCAGTTGAACACCTTGATCGCGCTAGGGACGGCGATCGCGACCGACGTAGCCATGAAACTCGCCCGGACGCGGGGATCGATCCCGGTCGTGAACATGTGGTGTGCCCAGACGCCGAACGAGAGGACGCCGATCGCGATCGTCGAGTAGACGATGAACTTGAAGCCGAACAGCTTCCGCCCGACGAACTTCGGCAGGATGAGGCTCATCAGCCCGGCCGCGGGCAGAAAGAGGATGTACACCTCGGGGTGGCCCCAGAACCAGAACAGGTGCTGCCAGAGGATGGGACCGCCGCCGTCGGTTGCGAAGAAAGTCGTCCCGAAGTTACGATCGAACAGCAGCATCAAGAGCGCGGTGCCCAGCAGCGGGAACGCGAACAGGACGATCATACTCGTCACGAGCATGTTCCACGAGAAGATGTCGAGGTTCGCCCAGCCGATAGCGTCGTCGCGCTCGTAGACGATCGTCGTGACGAAGTTGATCGCACCGATCGTGGTGGCGATGCCGCTTAAGTGGAGCCCCAGCAGGAGGAAGTTGATCTGCGGATCCGGCGTCGTCGAGGACAGCGGCGTGTACATCGTCCAGCCGATCGCCGGCTCGCGGAGCACAAACAGGGCGGTGAGCCAGCTGTCGGGAACGATCAGCGAGAGGGTCTTCGCGGTCACCTCGGCGACGATCCCCAGCCGCGAGAGCAACAGGGCCGGCGGGAGCATCCAGAAACCCAGGGCGTTGAGCCGGGGAAACGCCATGTCGTCGGCCCCGATCAGCAACGGCAAGAAGTAGTTACCGATCCCGAAGAAGACGGGCGTGACGAAGAAAATGAGCATCGTCAGCCCGTGCATCGTGAACAGTTCGTTGTACGTCTGTTCCGTCCAGATGTCCGCCGCAGGGGTGAGCAGGTGGGTCCGCATCATCATCGCGTCGACCCCTCCCCACATCGCCGCGACGGTGCCGAAGGCGATGTAGAGCAATCCGATCTCCCGGTGATTCGTCGTCGTCGTCCAGCGAATCGCCGCCGCCTTCGCGTCGCGCCAGGTCACGCCGCGTTCGCCGACGGTCGCGTATCCACCGTCGGGCGACGGATCAGCCCGAAGCCACCGGGCGACGGCCGCCGTGAGGAGACAGCTCAGAAAAATCGCCGCGAACAGCGACACCTCCACGAGCGCCCGATTCACCGATTCGTCACCTCCCCCAGCGAAATCATCGTCGCTCGCGCACGTCCAACACACTCATCGGCGTTCATGCCCGTGGTCTCATCAGCGACGCCAATAAAGCTCAGTTGATGAGAGCGAGACTATCACAGACACCGATAAGTTCTTCTACAATACAAGTCAGTGTTCGTGATAGTCTGTTTCGTAATGAAGGCCGTATTTCACGGGGGTCGTTGAACGCCACCGCAATGAGTCGCCGCCGGCGTACGATCGGAACCGTCCTCGTCACACTCGCGGCGCTGCTCGCGTCGACCGGGAGCGTCGTCGCCCAGTCGGTAAATCGGGACGCGATCGTGGGGCTCGAGTACCAGCTACTCTACGTGGCGCTGCCCCTGTCGCTGTTCGTCGTCATGATCCTCGTCTACGCGGCCGTCAAGTTCCGCGACAACGACGATCCACAGCCGACCGCGGAAGATCCGGCCCTCGAGATCACCTGGACTATCGCGACGGCGATCATCCTACTGTTCGTCGGAGTCGCCGGCTACAGCGTCCTCGTCAATCCGTACGTCTCCCCTACACAGATCACCGAACCCGGCGCCGGCAGCGGGGAGGCGATCGAGTCGGTCGACGATCTCCCCGAAACCGACGACGAGGAACTGGTCGTCCGAGGCTACCAGTGGCACTGGGAGACGACCTATCCAAGCCACAACATCACGATGGAAGACGAACTGGTGCTGCCCGCCAATCAGGATGTGACGATATGGATCACGACCGAAGACGTCATTCACTCCCTGTTCATCCCGGACCTCGGCGTCAAACAGGACGGGTACCCCGGCGAGTACACCCGCATTCGGACTTTCGTCTACGAACCCGGCGAGTACGAGGCCGTCTGCACCGAGTTTTGCGGGGTCGGCCACTCGCGGATGGACGCCGACGTCGTCGTCCTCGAACAGGACGAATACGAGGCGTGGCTCGAGGAGAACGAAGATAGTCGCGCGACGGCGCCGGACGACCCGTAACGAGGCCGCCGCCGGCGACTGGAACACTTAACCGTCCGGATCGCCTACGTCAGGTGCGTGTCCTTAGTCCCCGTCCGAGCGAACCCATACGGGTGCGATGACAGCACGGCGAACCCGGACACGCGACATATCAGTGGTGTACTCCACCACGAGACGACCGACGTCGTCTCCGCCTGGGGACGCGCACACCCCCGCCCGGCACGAGGGTTAGCCAGCCGACGCGGCACGCCGCCACGGGATGAGGCTGGACGTTAGTGTTCCGGGTGACATTCTCATTGAACGGCAATCAGGCCAGAGAGCCGCTGTACTCCCGCTGCGATCGAGATTAACGACGGTTGTACTGACGCGATTCGCGTACTGTTCACGCTACCCGAATATATTCGGGTCCTGCTCCCACGACGTGGGAACCAAATTACGTCTTCATTGTCTCTGCTCCCCTACAGTCAGGTACACCGATGAGTTCCTTCAACCCCGACCGGCGAACGGTTCTGAAAGCGTCCGGCCTGACGATCGCTGCGCTCGCCGGCTGTCTCAGCGGCGGCGACAGCAGTGGCGAAAACGGCGACGAAAACGCCAATGAGAGCGATGGCAAGAACGGCGGCGACACGTACAAAATCGACCCTGGAACGACGATCGAGTTCGAAGCCAACACCGCCGGCTGGAAAGGGCTCGCCCCGTCGGCCATCGACGGCGTTGAGAACCCGACGCTCGTCCTTAAAGAAGAGAAAGACTACGAGATCGGATGGACCAAAAACGGCGGCAGCATGGAACACAACTTCATGATCTGGAACGATAGCGAGAAGGTCGTCAAAGACTACGAAACCGAGATGGCCTCGGAACCCGGCGACGATCAGATGCTCAAGATCACCGCAACGTCCGAGATGGCGTACTACCGCTGTCGCCCCCACACAAACATGCAGGGAGATATCCAAATCGAATAAGCCCCTGAACCGCGCGCGTTAATGCCTTCTCACCCCTTCGGACACTAATTATCGTTCGTTGCCCAGCCGCGCCGATCGGAGCCCGCTGTCGCCTTGGCCCCTATTCACCGAGTTCCGCCGGTTTCGTTTTCCGACCCATGCTCCGGATTACTGTACAGAAACGACTCTCGCGATTCGTCGATAACTGTCGCATCGTCGGCCGCTCTGGCTCGATCGACGAAGGGGCGAAGCTCTTCGAAGCGCGCTCCGGTCACCACGTCACCGCTTCGCGCGTCGTACTCGGCAACTTCGAGATCTGCGAGCTTCGGGATGTGCTTGTGAACCAACGAGATGACGATCGCCTTCCGATCGTCTTCCGAAACCGCCGTTACCGGGATTCCCGCCTCCCACGCGGCGATCTGGAGCGCCACCCCATCGATATTCCCTTCCTCGTTTTCGAGCAAATAATACAGGACGTACCGACGGCGAGCCGCCGACAAGAGTTCGTAAGCGGCATCCAGGGATAGCGAATTACCCATACCTCACGTACTTTCACACGTCGGGGTAAACGCCTCTCCAAAGTAATTTGGTGTTCGAATCGGCCACGAACCGCGTCCGATCGACGATGCCGCTCGACTGCGCTAACGATAGCCCTGGTGGAGATATGCAAAAAGCCCCGCACAGCCGCTGCTTCGGCTGTGCGGGGCGTGATTGAATAGAGTATGAGTGGTCGGCGGCGAATCGGGGTTTCCAGAGGGTCTCCCACTCCAGTACTGACCGACACGCTGGCGGGCTTATCTTCCGTGTTCGGGATGGGTACGGGAGGGTCCCCGCCGCTGTGGCCGCCGTAACGCCGATTCGCGGAATCGAACCGCGATCATGCCAATATCGGTTGGTTGTGTTGTGACCGTAATGTGCGTGTAGTCCAGTTTACGTCTGGACCCGTTTCCGGGCCAGTGCAGATCCAATGTAACGTAATGTATGATTGTGTGGCTTGATCGGTTAGTGCTCGCGGGCTCAACACCTCGTTGCCTTGGTGCGTACACCCCGAGTCTATCGAACTCGTCTTCTACGAGTGATCTCGGTGGTTCCTCTTTTCCAGGTGGGTTTCGAGCTTAGATGCGTTCAGCTCTTACCCCGTGGTGCGTAGCTGCCCGGCACGTGCTCTTTCGAACAGCCGGTAGACTAGTGGCACCCATTCGTAGTTCCTCTCGTACTATACGAACGTTCCCGTCAGGAACCTCACACCCCCAATAGATAGCAGCCGACCTGTCTCACGACGGTCTAAACCCAGCTCACGACCTCCTTTAATAGGCGAACAACCTCACCCTTGGCCGATGCTGCACGGCCAGGATGGAGGGAACCGACATCGAGGTAGCAAGCCACCCGGTCGATATGTGCTCTTGCGGGTGACGACTCTGTTATCCCTAAGGTAGCTTTTCTGTCAGCAATTGCCCGCATCTATCGGGCTAATTGGTTCGCTAGACCACGCTTTCGCGTCAGCGTCCCTTGTTGTGCAGGACACTGTCAGGCTTCCGTTTGCTCTTGCGCTCTGTTCCGGGTCTCCGACCCGGATGAGGAAACCTTGGGGCGCGCTCGATATCTTTTCAAGCGCGTACCGCCCCAGTCAAACTGCCCGGCTACCGGTGTCCTCCTCCCGGAGTGAGAGTCACAGTCACCATCGGGTAGTATTTCAGTGATGGCTCGGTGGCCCGCTGGCGCGGGTACCTGTGTAACGCCTCCTACCTATGCTGCACAATGGCGACCATGTCTCAGCGACAGCCTGCAGTAAAGCTCTATAGGGTCTTCGCTTCCCCTTGGGGGTCTCCAGACTCCGCACTGGAACGTACAGTTCACCGGGCCCAACGTTGGGACAGTGGCGCTCTCGTTGATCCATTCATGCAAGCCGCTACTGAAGCGGCAAGGTACTACGCTACCTTAAGAGGGTCATAGTTACCCCCGCCGTTAACAGGTCCTTCGTCCCCTTGTACGGGGTGTTCAGATACCTGCACTGGGCAGGATTCAGTGACCGTACGAGTCCTTGCGGATTTGCGGTCACCTATGTTGTTACTAGACAGTCGGAGCGCCCGAGTCACTGCGACCTGCCTCTTTCCGAGGCAGGCATCCCTTATTGCGAACGTACGGGACTAACTTGCCGAATTCCCTAACGTCGGTTATTCCCGACAGACCTTGGCTTTCGCTGCCACGAGTACCTGTGTCGGATCTCGGTACGGACAGTGTGCTCGCCTTTTCACGGGCTCTAGGTTGACCTGACTTGCGCTATCCAGCCATTCGATCGCTTCGTGCCATTACGGCTTCCACGGTCTTCGACTGTTCGACTGGGCGAAGGCCCAGCTCAGGCGGTCCCAAAGCGTCGGCTTTGAGTGCACACTGGCATAGGACTATTAACCTATTTCCCAATTTGTCGTATTCGACTTACGGTACGACTTAGGACCGGCTAACCCTCAGCTGATTAGCATTGCTGAGGAACCCTTACTCGTTCGGCCGTCGGGGTTCTCACCCGACTCACGCTGCTACTATGACCAGGATTTTCGTTACTGCACGGTCCACACGACTTCTCAGCCGTGCTTCCGCCCGAACAGAACGCCGACCTACGCGATTGCCCGCTTATGGGCACGGCTAGGTCTCGGTGGTGGACTTGAGCCCCGATCATTTTCGGCGCCGCAAACCTCGGCCGGTAAGCTGTTACGCTTTTCTTAGAGGGTAGCTGCTTCTAAGCTCACCTCCCGGCTGTCTAGGGCTTGCGACCACCTTCGATCGCACTTAGTCCACACTTGGGGACCTTAACCCAGCTCTGGGTTGTCTCCCTCACGGTACACAGGCTTACCCCGCGCACCGGACTCCCCGCGTCGACGGCGTCCGTAAGTTCGGAGTTGGACAGGGGGGCACACTCCTCTCGGAGTGCGATCCCCCAATCCGTCGCTCTACCTCACGGACTACCTTAACGGAGGTCATGCTTCGACATGTTTCGGTCGGAACCAGCTGTTTCCGGATTCGATGGGCCTTTCACCCCTAGACGCAGGTCACGCGAGGGTATTGTAGGACACCAACGCTAACGGGCCTCCACGTGGCTTTCGCCACGCTTCACCCTGCCTGAGTCTAGATCATCCGGTTTCGGGTCGTGCCCGTTTGACTCCCCGCGCTTGAACACGGTGGCCCTCGTCGTAAGACTGCGGCCATATCGGTTTCCCTACGCCTTCCCCGATGATCGGGTTAGACTCGTCAAACAGGCACACTCCCTGGTTCGTTTTTCAAAACGTACGACGGAACTTCGGCTCCCTGTGATTCCTACTGGAGGCTCGCACCTCGATCGTTTTTCGCAGGGCCTTGTAAGCCCCGTCGCTCTATCGCCAACTGATTTCACGCCCTATTGCACCTCCCTTCTCGGGGTGCTTTTCAGCGTTCGTTCACACTACTTGTTCGCTATCGGTCTCGAGGAGTGTTTAGTCTTCGCGGTTGATGCCCGCGGAATTCACGAGGAATATCCAATCCCCGCTACTCTGGAGCTGACTCGTCCGGTACTCATCTGCAGTACGGGGCTGTCACCCTGTTTCGCACTCTGTTCCAAGAGACTTCGTGCAGATTTTCGCGGAGTGATCGTCAGTCCGAACACCACATTGCCCGTGAGGGCTTCGGTTTGGACTGGGTCGCGTTCACTCGCCGTTACTAACGACATCGCGATTGCTTTCTTTTCCTGTCGATACTAAGATGTTTCAATTCTCGACGTTCCCCATTGCGCGAAGCAATTGCGGTGGGGATTCCCATTCGGAGATCCTGAGTTCTTCGCCTCCGTGCGGCTCCCTCAGGCTTATCGCAGCTTGGCACGTCCTTCTTCAGCTCTCGAGCCGAGCGATCCACCAGCTGGCACAGTAGCCACGTTCGTCGGATCTGGTATGGGTTACATCAGAGATGTAACCGAGTGACCCGGGAACGGGTCCAGTGGACGCCTGGACTACACGTACACACGGTCTCATCTGCACGCTTGGAGACTGCCAAGCGTGCATTAACCCTTCCCACCCACGCTTGCGCGGAGTGGTGCATCGGTTATTGTCGGATTGGATCGTAGCGCCGTCTCCCACTTAAGGGACACGATCTCGATCCGCTCCGAGACATGGACCCACAGGGATTCGAACCCTGGGCATCCTCCTTGCAAAGGAGGCACTCTACCACTGAGCTATGGGCCCACCCTCTCACCGCCGACCTCGGCGGTGAGAGGTACAAACGTTAGCCTCGACAGTTCAAAGGTGCCCGATCGGCCACGCGACGGTCGATCGAACGGTTGGACGTGGTGGGCCACCCCGTCGGGGTGGTCCCGGTCTGTGGAGGTGATCCAGCCGCAGATTCCCCTACGGCTACCTTGTTACGACTTAAGCCCCCTTGCGAAGCCCAGATTCGACCCCTATCGGGGCCTCATCCGGACCTCACTCGGGTGCTTTGACGGGCGGTGTGTGCAAGGAGCAGGGACGTATTCACCGCGCCCTTCTGAGGCGCGATTACTACCGAATCCAGCTTCATGTGGGCGAGTTTCAGCCCACAATCCGAACTACGACCGAGTTTCGGAGATTAGCGCCCCCTCTCGGGGTGGCGTCCCACTGTCTCGGCCATTGTAGCCCGCGTGTAGCCCAGCACATTCGGGGCATACTGACCTACCGTTGCCCGTTCCTTCCTCCAGTTTGGCACTGGCAGTCCTCCTAATGTACCCATCGACCTCAAGGGTCATGCTGGCAATTAGGAGTGCGGGTCTCGCTCGTTGCCTGACTTAACAGGACGCCTCACGGTACGAGCTGACGGCGGCCATGCACCTCCTCTCAGTAGCTCCACTAAGCTCATCACACTGAGCTTCACAGCATACTGTCGGTGCTGGTGAGATGTCCGGCGTTGAGTCCAATTAAACCGCAGGCTCCTCCGGTTGTAGTGCTCCCCCGCCAATTCCTTTAAGTTTCATCCTTGCGGACGTACTTCCCAGGCGGTCTGCTTCTCGGCTTCCCTACGGCACAACACAGGCTCGTAGCCTGTGTCACACCTAGCAGACATCGTTTACAGCTAGGACTACCCGGGTATCTAATCCGGTTCGTGACCCTAGCTTTCGTCCCTCACCGTCGGATCCGTCCTCCTGAGGCGCTTTCGCCACCGGTGGTCCGTCCAGGATTACAGGATTTCACTCCTACCCCGGACGTACCCCTCAGGTCTTCCGGTCCCAAGCCAGACAGTTTCCACCGGACGCCTCTCCGTTAGGCGGAGAGATTTCCCGATGGACTTGACTGGCCAGCTACGGACGCTTTAGGCCCAATAATAGCGGTCATCACTTGTGCTGCCGGTATTACCGCGGCGGCTGGCACCGGTCTTGCCCAGCACTTATTCGTGTACCACCTTACGGTACACAAAAGCGAGGACGATATGCCCTCGCACCTGGAGTCCCCTTATCGCACTGTCGTGCAGTGTAAAGGTTTCGCGCCTGCTGCGCCCCGTAGGGCCCGGTATCTTGTCTCAGATACCGTCTCCGGGCTCTTGCTCTCACAACCCGTACCGATTATCGGCACGGTGGGCCGTTACCCCACCGTCTACCTAATCGGCCGCAGCCACATCCTGTCGCGCCGGAGCGTTTCGAGCTCTCTGCAGTTCCAGCAGGAGAGCCGTATGCGGTATTAGCCTCAGTTTCCCGAGGTTATCCCGCTCGACAGGGTAGTTTGGCCACGTGTTACTGAGCTATCTGCCACGAGTCTGAACTCGTGCGACTAGCATGGCTAAATCGGACTCCACTAGCAATGACCTCCGGCAGGATCAACCGGAATGCTATTCCCCGAGCG
Source organism: Halosolutus gelatinilyticus (assembly GCF_023028105.1). Classification (NCBI taxonomy): domain Archaea; kingdom Methanobacteriati; phylum Methanobacteriota; class Halobacteria; order Halobacteriales; family Natrialbaceae; genus Halosolutus; species Halosolutus gelatinilyticus. Next base: position 3,473,391 of record NZ_CP095491.1, on the reverse strand, counting down.
AACTCGGGGGTTGGCGGTGAATGTTGGTACACACTCACACTAATGGTCCAATCGTTCGATAACGCGGATCGGATGACCGATCGGGCGTCACCGAACTGTCGAGGCTAACATCAGATCCCATCTGTACGGCGGACCGCAGGGGTGGAATCCTCATTTCCTTCGGACGTAATTGTAGTCCACCGGAGTATATAACCCCTTTGAACCCGATTCGTCCGATCGACGAGGCGTCGAGCGCCTCGTCCGTCACATCGTATCCGAGCGCCCTTGTACACTTAAAGGCAACGGATCGATCCCGCGCCGAAAACAGCATCCGGCATGGGTTTGTGCGTATCATTTCGTACGCGCCCCGAGTATATAAGGGCGTCGTGTCGAAGCGGCGTCGATCGCAGCTCGATCCGGCGCCTCGCGAGCGCGGCGGCGGCAGCGGAAGCCGTGGCCGCGAAACGAGGGGTGGATACGGTGCCTGCCTCCGTGCTGGGACACAGCCGGAGGGGACGCGGCCTGCGCCACGTCGTTCGCATTATCACCGAAGCCCGGGTCCCTACATAAGGCCGTCGTCTCGGTGGTCGCCTGTCCTACGTTGGTCATTCTCGAGGTAGTGCGGTTCCGACCGACGGAGATCGTCCGCGGGCTGCCGATCGAGGCGCCACAGACGAGGGTGGTGCGTCGACACTACGCCGAGTCGGTCAAAAGCGGACGTGTTCGATCGTCCGTACGTGCGACGTCGGACCTGGACGTCGAACGACGGCTGCCGTTTCGACGCGACTCTCCGGTGACCGCAGAGAACGCGCTCCGAGCGTCTACGCGTTCACCGACGGCGATCGAGCGGTGAGCGTCGGCCGTGGAGTGAACATCGTATGCGTCAGTCGTCGCCGTCGGCGGGCACTCCGTCGGCCGCCGAATCGAGAGTGGGGCGGACGATGGTCCGATCGGGAAGCGATGGCTTGCTCGGTGGAGCGGGCGCAACGAGTCGTTCGGTTAGCGTCAACTCCTCCGCGGCCGGATCCGGTTTCTCGATGCCGTGGCACTCGACCGCGACGCCGTCGGAAGCGGCCGTAACCCGTACGTAGTACAGCTGAAAGGAGGGGTAGAACACGGGCGGAAGCAGACCGAACCGCGCCGGCTGGCGGTGGAGGCGCTTGAGCCAGGTCCCCGTGTTGACGACGAGCCGATCGCCCAGTTCGGTCACCGAAGGGCGGTGGGTGTGGCCGTAGATGAAGACCGCGGTCTCCGGCCGGTCAGCGAACACGCGTCGCGCGGCCGCGAGGTACTGCTCGTCCGGATCAGTCGGCGCGTCGTCCTTGACGATCCCGAACCGGTTCAGGGTCCGTTTGGCGTCGAGAGCGAAGAACAGCAGTGGGATGGAAACGAGGACCAGGAGTCCGACGACGGCGAGGGCGACTGCGCCGATGAGTTCCACGGCCGAGCCAACGACTCCGAGCCGGCCGAGGAGGGACTCTAGCAGGGCGACCGGTGCCGACCAGATGCCCGCGTAGTCGAGAGCGACCGGCACGAGCAACCAGAGACACAGGTTGAAAAGTAGGAGAAAGGGAAGGGACGCGTACCGGAGCAGCGGATTCATCTCGCGGTAGAAGTACTTGGACGTGATCCACTCGGGGATCAGATCGAGCGGGACGACCGCTTGAATGTCCTTGAGCCAGTTGTAGCGACCGCGTTCGGAGAGCTGACCCGCCTCGGCCGTGACGTGACGGTTCACGTAGTAGCCCAGCGGGTGGGCGTAGGGGTTCCCGAAATCGGGAATCCGGTTGTTCGGGTCGCGTTGCATCCCGTGTTCGATCCAGATCGATCGATCGCCGACCTCGCGCGTGATCACCTCTTCCTGAACGATATCGACGTTATACGCTGCGAACCGCTCGGCGTAGGCGTCGTAGGCCGCGAGTTCGTAGTCGTGGTTGCCCGGAATGATCGTGATCGGCACGGTTTCGCCGGTCGTGCGGAGTTGCTCAAACAGCTCGGGATACCGCTGGAGGAGCGCGTCGAACTTTTCGATGCCATCGACGTCGGTGAACTCCCAGAGGCCGAAGGCATCGCCGTTGATTATCAGCTCCGCGTTCTCGTCGGTCGCTTCGAGCGTCCGGAGAAACGAGAGCAGCTCGTCGAGAAAATCGACGTCCTCGAGCGCCTCGTCGCCGCCGATGTGGAGATCGCTGATGAAGTAGTAAACCGGGTCCGCTCCCGCTCCGTCGGGGTCGGGCTCCATTGTGTGATAATCGCGAGCCCTGCTGAAAACGGTTGTCGTCGAGTCGATCGCCGCCCGGATCGAAGACGATCACCGATGCCGCGGCGATTCCCCTGACGAATCGCTCGCCAGCCCGATCGCACCGAGGGCGATCCGCTTTGCGCCCCGAAAACACTCGCGCAGCACGGGTGCGCCGTCGGCGAGCCACACCAGGACGGCGACCGCGGCGAGGGCGAGCTGGAGTCGAAGGTACGTCGAGGGAGCACCGCTGAGGAGGTCCTGCTGATAGCGCCCGAACAGCTGAATGAAATTCGTCTTGAAGCTGGTGATCGGTTCCTGGTAGGTCGGCACCGGTGCGATCGGCCACAGCAGGATCTCGAACTGGACGACGCCGCCGCGAACGTAGCTGTCGAACACGTCCGCCGGGAGGTGCAACAGGTAACCCGCCCCGAAGGCCAGACCCAGCCGGGACCGGCCGGCCACCCGAGCGGCCGCCCCGATCAGGATCGCCAGGGGAACCGCGAAAAAAACGGAGTGGCCGAGCGCGTATCCGGTTTCGAAGATTCCGAACTCCCAAGCGAGGGGTTTGTCGATGAGATCCGGTAACACGGAGGCGAAGACCACCAGTACGACTTCGAGCCCGCCAGGCGAATCGCGGTAGACGAGCCGGACGAAGAGCGAATAGACGAGATAGGCGACGATCGCGTGTTCCCACGGCCACATACGGAAGAAGTGCGGCGGCCGTGGGATAGTAATGGATCGCCTGCCCACGCCGGCGATCGGAGTCGAGTCGCGCGACTCCGACCGTCGCAAGCGACCGGGAATGGGGAGAACGTCGCGATAACGAGACCTTACGGACCGGCGAGCGGGATCGATCGGCGGTTAACCGACACGATTTAGCAACCGGAGTCGGAATCGCACGTATGGACCGATCGGGGTTCGTCAAACTCTCGGTGATCGCGATCGGCCTCGTCGTCGCGAGTTTCTTCGTTCGCGGATTCGGTCAGTTGATCGTCGGTCGTCCCGCGGCGGACCTGCTGCAGGCGCCGTTCGCGATCGTCGGCTTCGCCCTGCTCGTGTATCTGTTCGTCAGGGCGACACTCGACGCCGTCGGCGTCTGGGAGGTCGAGGACGCGTGAGTTCGTCCCGTCCGAGGGGAGCGGCGTAAGGAAACGGTTTTTCGCGCGCCGCGCCAACGGAGAGCCATGACAGTCGACGTGCAGGAGATCGCCGATCTCGGACCGGGCGACCGCGCCGCGTTCTTCGACCGCGACGCCGGCATCGAGGCGATCGGCGGCGACGTCCGGGAGATCGTCGACCGGGTTCGCGAGGAGGGCGACGTCGCGGTTCGGGAGTTTTCGAGCGAGTTCGACGCCGTCGAACTCGGAAACATCGAGATCACGGACGCCTGCGAGCGCGCGTACGAGGAGATCGACGCGGAGCTCCGGGAGGCGATCGAGACCGCCGCGGACAACGTCAGGGAGTTCCACGAGGCCCAGGTGCCTGACGACTGGCGCGAGGAGTTCGGCCCCGGTCGGGAACTCGGGCGCCGGTTCCGCCCGATCGATCGGGTCGGCGTCTACGTCCCCGGCGGCTCGGCGGCCTACCCGTCGAGCGCGATCATGGGCGTCGTCCCCGCGGTCGTCGCGGGCGTCGACCACGTCGCGGTCGTTACGCCGCCGGCCGACGATCCGAATCCGGCCACGCTCGCGGCGATCCACGTCGCGGGGGCGGACGCAGTCTACAGCGTCGGCGGCGCGCAGGCGGTGGCCGCCCTCGCGTACGGCACCGAAACGGTCGCCCGCGTCCGGAAGATCGTCGGCCCCGGGAACAAATGGGTCACGGCGGCCAAAGCCGAGGTACGGGGCGACGTCGAGATCGACTTCCTCGCGGGCCCGAGCGAGGTCGTCGCGATCGCGGACGACACCGCGGATCCGGACCTCGTCGCGGCCGAATTGGTCGCCCAGGCCGAACACGACTCGAACGCCTCCGTCGTCGCCGTCACGGACGACGAGGCCACCGCCGATGCCGTCGCGGTCGCCGTCGACGAGCAGGCCGCCTCGCGCGCACGCGAGGATACCATTCGGTCCGCGCTCGACAACGACGCCAGCGGGGTCTTGCTCGCCCGATCGATGAGCGAGGCGATCCTCTTCACCGAGGAGTACGCGCCGGAACACCTCTCGATCGTCGCCGACGACGACGAATCGATCCTCGATCGCATCGACAACGCGGGGAGCGTGTTCCTCGGGCCGAACACCCCCGTCGCGGCGGGCGACTACGCCAGCGGGACCAACCACGTGCTGCCGACCAACGGCGGCGCGCGGGTCACGGGCGGACTCTCCGTCGAGACGTTCGTCCGATCGACGACCGTCCAGCGGCTCTCGGCCGAGGGGGTTGCTGATCTCGGGGAGACGATCACCACCCTCGCCGATGCCGAGGGGCTCGGGGCACACGCCGAGAGCGTTCGGCTGCGTCTCGCGGACGATATCGACGAGTGAATCCGAGCGAAGCCGAGCTTACCCGCCGCTGTCAGGTCCGAGAACAGGTCACCAAGGGGCGAACTGGTTTTACGTGTCTGCGGGCCGGAGGTACACATGCGATGGAACCGCGCGAGGTCGATCCGACCGACGAGCGCGTCCTCGAACGCAACTACGACTACGCACAGAAGAACGTGCGCATCCTCGCGATTTGGTACGATCGCGAGGTCGAGCAGATGGTCGAGTTGCTCGCGGAGAACGACGTTTCGCTGTCGGCAAACGACGAGCGGATGTTCGGGACGTACTACCGGTCGGTGAGGCGGCGATCGCACGTATAGGGCGAGTTCGAGCGATATCTGGCGTCGATCGGCGGGATCGGCGCCGTCGCCGCGTCCAACGGGTCGACGAGTGCCGACAGTATCGATCGCGTCGAGTACGTAACTAGATCGAGCAGCCGAGCGTATCTCGATCGCATCGATCGTACCGAACGGATCGATCGTGTCGGCCGGCCAACTCGGTCGCGATCGAACGGGTTCTCCCGGCGTCACAGTTAACATCGTTGCGCCGGTAGGGATGGATATGAGCACGGACAGTGTGGACGGCGGGGACGCGGAGACGCGCCCCCAGATCGAGATCACGGAGGATGCCGCCGACCAGGCCCGCTCGCTGCTCGAGCGGGAAGGGCTCGACGACGGCGACGCCGGTCTTCGTCTCTTCGTCCAGCAAGGGGGGTGCGCCGGCCTCTCCTACGGGATGCGCTTCGACGACGAACCGGACGACGAGGACACGATCTACGAACACCACGGCCTGCGCGTGTTCGTGGACCCGGCGAGCCTGAAGTACATCGAAGGCAGTATCCTCGACTACGAACACGGACTGCAGGCCGAAGGGTTCCACGTCGAGAATCCTAACGTCGTCAGCGAGTGCGGCTGCGGCGAATCGTTCCGGACGTAGGCGAATCGGCACGATCGTTCCCGAGTCTTCGATTTTCGATCGGAACCGTCACGATTGCCGTAGCGTACGCTTATGCGGATCGGTGTCGTGTAATACGTATGTCACGTGCAACCGTCTGCATCTCGTATCACTTCGACGCCGTCTCGACCTGGCTCTGGTCGTACGACTCGTGGGACATGCCGACGAGACACTCCCGCGGCGTCTTCGGCGCCGAGATCGGCGCCCACCGGCTTCTCGACCTCCACGACGAGTACGACGCCGACGCGACGTGGTGCATCCCCGGGCACACGATCGAGAGCTTTCCGGAGATCTGCGGCGAGGTGGCGGACCGCGGATACGATATCCAGCACCACGGCTGGACCCACCGCGGTCCGTCCACGTACGAGAGCCGCGAAGCCGAGCAGGCGGACATCGAGCGGGGGATCGACGCGATCTACGACCTCACGGGCGAGAAGCCGACCGGCTACGCCTCCCCCGCGTGGGACTTCTCCGAACACACCCTCGAAATCCTCCTCGACCTCGGCTTCGAGTGGGACTCGAGCATCATGACGTCCGACTTCAAACCACACTACGTCTACGGCGGCTGGGAAGCGCCGGAAGACGGCGCGTACGATCGCGGCGAGCCGGTGGACATCGTCGAACTGCCCGCCTCGTGGGAGCGCGACGACTTCCCCGCGCTCACGTACACCTGGTCGCGGCCCCACCGCATGGGGTACGTGAGCGAGGACTCGCTGTTCAGGCGCTGGTACGACCAGTTCGACTGGATGTACGAGCACGTCGACGGCGGCGTGTTCGTCCTGACGCTCCACCCGCAGGTGATCGGACAGGCCCACCGGCTCCAGCGCCTCGATGCGCTACTGGACCACGTGTCGTCGAAGCCCGACGTCGCCTTCTCGACGATGGACGAGGCGGCGTCGGCGTTTCGCGAGAAGAACCCCGATCCCAGCGCGTTCCGCGACGACTACTTCTTCTCGCACCGCGACCGGACCTGAGTCCGAAATCGGTGAGTCGACTGCCGCGCGGGTTCGCCCCGATCCGGTTCGATCATCACTCCTCGAGTTCGAACGCGACGGTGACCTCGGCCTGGTACTCCCGGTCCTCGACGCTCGCGATTTCGACCCCGAGCTCGTCGACCTCGATCCAGTAGACGTTCTGGAGCGTCTCCTCGGCCCGATCGATGGCGTTGTCCGCGGCGGCGTCGAAGCTCTCCGTGCTCGTCCCGATCAGCGTGATCTTCTTGAAGACCATATGTCGGAGAACTATGCCCCGAAGGGACGTAAAACCGCGCGTCGATTTCGGAGCGTGAATCGGCACACGGCGGCGTCAGCGAGCCGCAAGTCAGTCCTCGCGCGAATCGAATCGATCGCGGATCGCGTCGGAGACGTCCGCGAGGTAGACCCAGCCCCACAGCGCGACGACGAGGCCGCCGATCAGATCGAACACGAGGTCGAGCATGGTATCGTCGAGGCCGTACTGGGTGAGCACGGCCCCGACGCCGAACGCCTCGGCCGACAGGGCGATCGCGAACTCGAGGATCTCCCAGAGGACGCCGAACGCGAGGACGAAAAGCAGGATGAACACCGCGACGAACTTCCGAGGGAGATAGATTTCGGTCGTGTGTTCGTCGAGCGCGCGGACGGTCGCGTACCCCGCGGCGGCGACTAACGACGACGATAGCGCGTGGGTCATGTGGTCCCACCACCAGACGTCCCCGTAGAAGTTCGTCGCGGAGCCGGGGAGACCCACGATTCCGAACGCGTGGAGAAAGACGGCGGTGGTAATCCACAGCGTGAGACGCGGATCCATCGGGATCTCGTAATCGCGTTCGAGGACCGGCGGGAGCTGAGTCACGGCCAGCGCGACGGCGGTATTGACCACGATTCCGACGTTCCCGCGATCGACGCCGACGAAGAACAACCCGACCAGCGCGAGTTCCATGCAGTAGGTTAGCTGCCGCTGGCGGCGTCGGGACGGGAACCAGTCGATCCGGTTACGCATCGTCGACACCCGCCGCCGGGTCCTCGGGAAGCCGCGATCCAACGCTGACGAAGCGTCTGAAGTACAGTTCGAACACGACGCCGCCGCCGAGACCGGCGGTCGCGGAGTAGACGAATTCCCACAGTACCGCGTCGTGGTCGGCCGGGAACGGAACGTCGAGGACGCCGGCGACGCCCCACCGGAACAGCGCCCACAGCGCGGCCGCGGCCATCGTCGCGACGACGACGAAGACGACGGCGAAGGTCGGAGTCATCCGAACGGACGTAAAGGAGTGCAACTCGACGGCGAGGACGAGTGCGATCGCCGCGACCGAGAGGTACGACGTGAAGTGGCCGGTCACTCGGTCGGCGCCGATCGCCACCCCGAGCACGGGAAGCGCCGCCAGCAGCAACACCTCCCAGGGGAGCATGATCAGCGGCGACCGAAACGCGATCGGCGAGATCAGCGCGAGGACCAGCAACGCGGTTGCGAACGTCGCCCACAGAACGCCGCCCGTCACCAGTTCGCTACCGCCGACGGCCGCGATCGCGGCAACCAGCAGCCACGAGGCGGCCGCGTTGCGTCGGCCGTCCGCGATCACGTCTTCGAGTCCGATTCGGGACACAGTGACACCTACCGACTGGTCTCGCAAAAGCGTATGCGCTCGCCGATGAACGAACGCCGGAACGAGGCGAGGCGACGGGTCACGTGGGCACGACGACGAATAGATAGACCGCGCCGTAGGCGGCTATCGCCGCCGCCACGGCAGCGACGGCCGTGTGTGCGACCTCGAGAACCGCGTCGGGAGACGGGAGCGCGGCGGCGGTCGAACGATCGAGCGGCGTCGGAGCGCGAACGGCGCCGCAAAGGAGGCCGACGCCGAGGACGGAGAAGACGAAGTGGTACGAGACCGCGAGGGTCGGCGGCGTCGCGGCGAGCGCCACGAGCCCGTAGGTTGCGCCGATCGCGGCCCTGCGGTCGACGGACGCGACGACCGATCGATCGGTGAGCCGACAGACCACCGCGATCGCGAACCAGACGACGGCGAGTTCGATCGCGAAGGCGCCGAGAAGGTGTAGCGTCGGATCCGGGTGGAGGGTAATCCGGGCGGTGAGCGCCGGCGCTTCGAGCGGATAGAGCCAGTCCGGGGGCGCCCCGGTCACGAAGTCCCCCCAGGGGTGAGACCACAGCCCCCAGAGCGCCGCCAGGGCGATCGAACTCGCCGAGAAGGGGAGCGACCGGGCGGCAACCGCGGCGACGAGCGCGCCGCTCACCGCGAACAGCCCCGCTACGAGCGCGATCAGGGGACCGTCGGCGACGAACGAGAGCGCCGCGAGCGATGCGAGGAGTCCGACGGCGACGGTCCGAGCGAGCCGAACGCGGTCCGGGTCGCGGACCGCGAACAACCCGAACGCCGGCGCCGCAATTGCGCCGACGAGAAGCGAGTGTGTGACCGAACGGTGGACGGTCCGGCTCGCGTCCCAGAAGGCCGTCGAGGCCGCGAGCGCGCCGTCCTCGAGTTGCCACTCGGCGAGCCCGACGAGCGCATAGGCGACGTCGACGTCCGGAACGGTGGCGAACGCGCCCGCGACGACGCCGATGGCGGCAGCCCGACGACGGTCCCAGCCTCGCCGATCGGCGACGAGTGCCGCGACGGCGAACGCGAGCAGTGCGTGGCCGATGAACACGACGTATCGGGTAGGCGCGGGGGATTCTTAAGCGACTCGCACCCACGAATATCGACGGTGGCGACGGGTTTCCGCTCGCCCGCGTTGGACGACGCTGACTGGCCGCGCCCGACCGGACCCGCGTCGGTCGTCGGTCTCGATTTCGCCGCGGCGTGAACGTTTTTGGGGGTTCCCATACCACGTATCACCATGCCAGACGCTGACGGCTCGATCGACGTGTCGGAGATCGACGAACTGACCCCGCCGGATCGAACGCTGATGGGGCCGGGGCCGAGCGACGTCCACCCGCGGGTCCTGCAGGCGATGAGCACGCCGCTCGTGGGTCACCTCGATCCGTCGTTCATCGAGATCATGAACGAGGTCCAGGAGCTGCTGCGGTACACCTTCCGGACGGACAACCGGTGGACGATTCCGGTTTCGGGAACCGGCTCCGCCGCGATGGAGGCTGCGATCGGCAACGTCGTCGAACCGGACGATACGATGCTCGTGCCGACGAACGGCTACTTCGGCGGCCGGATGGCGTCGATGGCCCGTCGTGCGGGCGGCGAGGTCGTCGAGGTCGACGCCCCGTGGGGCGAGCCGCTCGATCCCGCCGACGTCTCCGACGCGCTCGCGGAACACGATCCGGACGTGTTCGGATTCATCCACGCCGAGACGAGCACGGGCGTGCTCCAGCCCGACGTCCCGGAACTGACCGCCGCGGCCCACGATCACGACGCCCTGGTGATCGCCGACACCGTGACCTCGATCGGCGGCGTCGAACTGCGCGTCGACGAGTGGGATATCGACGTCGCCTACGCGGGCCCCCAGAAGTGTCTCTCCTGTCCGCCGGGCGCGAGTCCGCTCACGCTCTCGGATACGGCGATGGAGAAGGTCCTCTCGCGCGAGTCGGACCCCCGATCGTGGTACCTCGACCTCTCCCTGCTGGAGGGCTACTGGGGCGACGATCGATCGTACCACCACACCGCGCCGATCACGAACGTCTACGCGATCCGAGAGGCGCTACGGCTGGTCGCCGAGGAGGGCATCGAACGGCGGTGGGCCCGTCACGAACGCCTGGCCGGCGCGCTGAAAGCCGGCGTCGAGGCGATGGGCCTGGGGATGAACGCCCCCGACGAGTACTGGCTCCCCAGCCTCAACGCCGTCCGCGTCCCCGAAGGGATCGACGACGGCGCGGTCTGTTCGGAATTGCTCGATCGGTACGACCTCGAGGTGGCGAGCGGTCTCGGCGACCTCGACGGGGAGATCTTCCGGATCGGTTGTATGGGCCACTCCGCGCGGCCGGAGAACGTCGTCTACGTGGTCACTGCGCTCGGCGACGTACTGGAGGAGATGGGTGCCGACGTCGATCCGGGCGCCGGCGCGACGGCGACGCGACGGGCGCTAAAAGAGTGACGACGGAACCGCGCCGCGACGGCGGTGCGATCCTAGACTGAGGCTCGCGGTCCTGGCGGAGCGCGCTCGACCTGATACTCCTCGCCGTCGGCGACGATAATCGCCCACTCGTAGTCCGGATTCTGACTGGTGAGTCGCCGTTCGAGTTCGTCCGCGTCCTCGGGTCGGGCGACGAAACAATGGAACTTCCCCGTTCCGGATGGAAGCTCGCCGGCCTCGAGTACCGTATTCACGTGAACGACTTTCCACTCCCGTTCTGCGCGGAACTCCGGACCGTCGCCTTCGACGGTGTAGCCCAGTTCAGCGAAAATCGACCTGGCCTGCTCGACGAGTCGCATGTTAACAGGACCCATTCGTGAGTACGTACGTCGGCATCAGGCATAAACGTTAGTATGTGACAAGGTTTCTCCGCAATCCAAAACACTCGACAACCCGTTCGGGAAACCGATCGTATTTTGTCCGCTACCGGACCCGATTACTGGACGTACTTCGAGAGAGACTGGAAATAACTTCTGTTCGGCAACCAACACGACGCGCGGCGCTGACCGGTTGTAGCGGGTGGTGTCCGCTCGGACGTCGACTTGCGAACGCGGCGGTCCTCACTCGTGTGCGGCGTCCCACTCGGTCGGCTTGCGAAAGTTCCCACAGCGGTTGCACTTGATCCGCCCCATCGAGTCCATCGCGTTGTCGAAACTCTCGCAATTCGTACAGAACCAGCCGTATCGGCGATCGGCGTCGCGGGACTCGTAAGCGACGAGAAAGGGGCCTTCGGAGCCGCGATCGCCGTCGGTCGCTGCCACGTAGACGGTCGTTCCGTCTTCGGTCGTCCGTGTTTCCATGCGCGTGCCTACCGCGGCGGGTGGTAAAGGACTGTCTTTCCGGGGCGAATCTGCGAATCGGACGAACACCGTTCCGCCGCTGAGCCCGCCGTCCGGACGGGTTCGCCCTCGTGCGCGAGGGTCGCACATGCCGGCGCACCGTAACTGAAAAGTTTACCCGGCAGGGTCTCGTTCGATGCCGTGATGACGCTGGTCGTGGTCCCCGTTCGGTACCCCTTGACGAAGCACTCACGACGAACGCTCGAACGGGCAATCCAGGTCGCACGAGAGCGGGACGCAGCCCTGACTATCCTGCACGTCGACCTCTACCAGAACGGGCGAAAGGTGCGCCGAACGGACCTGAAAACCGCCGTCGAGGAGACGTTCGGACCGATCGAGAACGCCCGATACGTCGTTCGAACGGGCTTTCTGGTCGAAGAGAGCATCCTCGACGAAGTCGCCGCCGAGAAAGCCGACGTCGTCGTCATCGGCACCCAGCAGGCGAGTCGACTGCGACGGATCTTTCGGCGCTTCACCGACAACCCAGACATCGATCGGTACCTGCGGACCCACCTCGACTGCGACGTGATCACGGTCGAAAGCGCAGCGGCGTGATCAACGCGTCTCCGGCGGACCACCGTTTCGCGAGCGGCGGCCGACGATCGGGAGTGTCGGCCGCCGAAGGCTAGTTCTCCCCCACGCCGCGTACGACGAGCACCGGGATCGACGCATTGTCCACGACGCGCTCGGAAACGCTCCCGAGCGACGCCACTTTCTCCCGCGGGCTCTTTCCGCGCGTCCCGATGACGATCAGATCGATCCCCCGCTCGTCGGCGTACTCGAGGATGGTCTTCGGCGGCGTTCCGCGGCGAACCTCGCCGACCGTCTCGAGGCCGTCCGCGTCCGCGCGATCCCTGACGGCGGCGACCGCGTCGTCGCCCGCCGTCGCCAGCGATCGTTCGAGGTCCGGTCTGGACTCCTCGGCGGCCGCGGCGAGGATGCGGTTGTCGACGACGTACAGCGCGTGGACCGTCGCGTCGTGGGTCTCGGCGATCGGCAACGCGTGATCGAGCGTTCTGGAGACGGTCCGGCTGCCGTCCGTCGGTACGAGAATCGCGTCGTACATGCGGTTCGGATACGCGCCGGAGGCGTATGAAGATCGGCTCCGGTCGGTTCCGAATCGCCGGCTCGCCAGCCGACGATCACCGATCGGTCGACTCGGCGTCACCCTCCCTCGAATCGGGGGAGCCGTCGGCGCGGATCCCGTCGGTCCGTCGCTCCTCGACGGCCATCCGTGCGACGCCGCTCGTGCCGTCGAAGACGAGGTGCCGGTGCGGGTAGGCGAACTCGACGTCGCGATCGGCGAATCGCTCTCGGATCGCCGTCTGGACGGCCGATCGGGAGATGGGCTGCTTGTACGGCTGGTTGATCCAGAAGAACAGTTCGAGGAGGATGCCGCTGTCGGCGTATTTCTTGATAGTACAGATAGGAGCCGCGGCGTAGCGGGCGCTTCCGATCCGGATGTCCGGCCCGCCGGAGATGACCGCGTCGACCGATCGCGCGGCCCGTTCGGCCTGTCGTTTCGCGGTCTCGACGTCGCTTTCGTAGGTGACCTCGAACTCGACCGAGATTCGGGTTCGCTCGTCTTCGGCGGAGTAGTTGATGACGTCCCGCTGTTGAATCGCGGAGTTCGGGACGACGAGGAACGTGTTTTGGAGGGTGAAGATCTTGGTGTAGCGGATCGTGATGTCCTCGACGAAGCCGACGTGACCCTGATCGACGATCTCGATCATGTCGCCGATCTCGTACGGTCGGTCCGCGAGGACGAACAATCCGTTGATGAAACTGCCGACCAGCGGCGCGAGCACGATGGCAACGACGGCCGAAATGACGGTCACTGAAAGGAGGATCTCGAAGCCGCTGACGCCGAGAATCGCGAGAGCGAAGACGAACGAGAGCAACAGCACGGAAGCTCTGACCCCTCGAAGCACGGTTCGGGTGACGCTCGGCCGCTCGATCCGGCGGGCGACCGTCCGGCCGGCGATCCGGACGACGAGCTTCGAGAGGTACCAGCCGATAAGGAGGACGAGCACCGCGAGTGCGACGTCTATGACAGTCTCTGGAACGTACTCCTGGACGATATCCGGGATGAGCCAGGAGTCGGACACGCCCTCGGCAGCCTCACCGATCTCCGTCTGGTTCGTCTCGTTGCCCGTCTCGTTCGTCTCGTTTCCCTGTACGACTCCGCGCATGGAAACACACTCAGGCCGGCCGTGGATAAGCGTTCTGACCCGTCGAATTCGCCGTAGAATACGCAATTTCGGAAATCCGTATTACTCGGTGTATAATAAATCATTTATCCATCGGGAACGTGTCTCGGGCTATGGCACCAGACGAGCTTCGCTCGACCGTCGAACACGTCGGGGATCGATTCAGCCTCGGCGAATACGAGATCGACGCCTACCTCACCGTCCTGGAACAGGGACAGTTGACGGCGAGCGAGATCGCCGATCGCACTGATATTCCCCAACCTCGCGTCTACGACACCGTACGGAGCCTGAGCGATCGCGGCCTCGTCGAACTGCGAGAATCCCGCCCGATGAAGGTCGTCGCGATCGACCCCGCCGAAGCCTTCGACGAGGTCCAGAGCTCCCTGGAACAGATGATCGACGAACTCGAGGCCCGGTACACGGCGCCGGCCCGCGAGACGGAGGCCGTCTCCCTCGTCAAATCCCGATCGACGATCCTACGATATCTCGAAGAGGTCATCGAGGCCGCCGAGTACGAGCTCTCGCTGTCGCTGACGCCGGAACTCCTGACCCGGTTCCGAGACGAGCTCGGCAGCGCCATCGACGACGGCGTGAGCGTCGATCTCATCGTGACGCCGGGAGAGGAGGCGCCGGACCCGGGCGAGTTCGAGTACTTCGACGTCGCGACGACGGCCCGGGCCCGCCGCGGGATCACCACGCCCGTCGTCGCCGTCGCCGACGGGAACTACTCGGTGTATGCGACCCAGGACGCGCTCCGCGACGATCGAGACCGGTACGGCGTCATCTTCAACCGATCGGCGCTCGGCTTTCTGGTATCCGGCTTCTTCGGGACCGTCCTCTGGACGACCGCAGAGCGAACGCTCGCCGAAGACGGCAGCGCCCGCCCCTATCCCCGCAAGTACGCCTCGATCCGTCGGTGCGTAAAGGACGTCATCGACGGCGGCGGCGAGTTCTACGCGACCATCGAGGGACGCGACGTGACGGCCGGCGGCCCGCGTATCGTCAAGGGCCGCATCACCGACGTGTCCTTCGAAGTCACCGAGGAGGTCGCCGCGCTCACTCTGGAAACCAGCGACGGCGAGGTGGTCACGGTCGGCGGCCGCGTCGCCGCGCTCGAAGACGTCGAGGCCCACGAGATCCACATCGGCCGCCACGAACCGCCGACGATCGACGAGTAACGCCGATCGACGGACGATCCCTCGAACCGAACGCGGACCGTCTCTCGATCGGAATTCGAGGAGCGAGTATCGTCCGTATACCGGCCCGGGCGACGATCGGCCAACGACCGATTTCCGATCTCGGGTATCGTTCCGACGACTGCCCCTAACGGTGCGATTCCGCACGTTCGTCTCCCTTTCTCCGGTAGAACCGCGAGAGATCGAGGGTTCGACCGATCTTTGATCGGTTGCGTCTCGTGAACGAAGTAAGCATCCATTGTACACCCACGGCAGTACGACTGTTCGCGTTAGTTACATTCGTGCAAGCCGACCAATTAAGGGCGCGAGCAGCATTGAGTTACGTCGGATGGGACAAGATCATACAAATCCCGGCGCCCGTGCCGGGGTGTCCCGTCGGACGTTCGTAAAGGCCGCATCAGCATCGACGGTGGGCGGGACGATCGCTGTCGCCGGCTGCGTGGGGCAGGGGCGAGAGCCGAACACCGTTGTGATGACCGGTGCGACGGACTTCGAGGGGATTCTCCACACTGAAGGGGACAAACCATCGGTGCAACAGGCGCTGTGGGACGCCGGGCTCGACGAAAACATCACGGTCGAAGTACAGACTGTCGTCAGCGATTCAGTCCAGCGGATGCAGGAGGCCCAATCGACGCTGCAGGCGGGCCGATCACCGCCGGACATCCACATGATGGATACCGGATGGACGGTTCCGTTCATCCTGCGGGAACAAACGACGAACCTGTCCGACGAACTTCCGGACGTCGCCAACCGCGTCGAAAACCAGTATCTCGAGATGCTGGTACGGACGGCGCAACATCCGGAAACGGGCGACCTGCACGGGGTGCCGCTGTTCACGGACCTCGGGTTCACGCTCTATCGGCAGGATCTCATCAAGGACGCCGGTCACAACGCCGAAAATTGGGGCCAGGAACCGCCGTCGTGGGAGGAGTTCTCGACTGCCGTGAGCGACGCGAAGGCAAAGGCCGGCCTCGATTACGGATACACCACTCAGGCGGCCACCTACGAGGGACTGTCGTGTTGTACGTTCAACGAAACGATGACGAGCTGGGGTGGGGCGTACTTCGGCGGCGTCGACAACCTGTTCACCGCTGGCGATCGACCGATCACGGTCGACGAGAAGAACGCCGTGGACGCGGTTCGGATGATGCGGACGTTCGTTGACGAGAACGCCCCGAACGCGCTCGACGAGTACAACGGGATCTGCCCGACGTCGATCGTCCAGTGGACCGAACAGGAGTCGCTCGGTCCGTTCGCCGACGGGAACGCGGTTGCACACCGGAACTGGTCGTTCGCGATGGCCGAAACCGGCGGGGAAGACGCATTCGGCAAGGATCTCGGCGTTACGACGACGCCGATCGGGGTTCCGCAGGACGAAGCCGAGTATCCGGGTGTCGGCGGCACGGCGTCAGCACTCGGCGGCTGGAACCTCGTCGTGAGCCCGTACACCGAACGGAAGGAGGAGGCCTTCCAGGTGCTCGATGCGTTCGCGACCGAGGAGGTCATGCTCACGATCTTCGAACTGCAGGGGTTCCTGCCGCCGAAAATCGAACTCGTGACGGAGGCCAGCGAGGAGGACGTCGGCCCGCTCGCCCGGTACTCCAACCAGATCCAGCAGGCCAGCGAGAACGCGATCCCGCGACCGGTGACTGACGTCTGGCCGGAGCAGTCGGCGCTGATCTACCAGGAGGTCAACGCGGCCTACCGCGGCGCGAAATCGCCCGAGGCGGCGATGAGCGACCTGGCGAATCGGCTGGAACGAAGCGAAACGGAGGTGGCACAACAGAATGGCGGCTGATACGGACACCCTGATCGGCGGCGAAACCGAAACTGAACACGATCGGACGGGGAACGCGGTCGTCAACTGGATGGAGAACCTGAGCGAGGAGGCGTACGCGTATCTCCTCCTGCTTCCGGCGTTCGCCCTGTTGACGCTGATCGCGTTCTATCCGCTGATCAGCACGTTCATCATGTCGTTGCGCGCGGACCAGACCCGCGGACTCGATCCGCTCGGGGGCTTCGTCGGCGTCGAGAACTACGTCGACATCCTGACGGGGAACGCGCGACTCGCCAGGCAGTTCCTCGACGTCTCGCTGTCGGGGTCGTTCCCGTTCGTCGAACTCGGGGTCCCGTTCTTCCAGCAGGCGCTGTTCGTCACGCTGGCGTTCGCGATCATCAGCGTCTTCTTCGAGACGATCATCGGCTTCGGTCAGGCCTACGTCCTTGACCAGGACTTCCGCGGACGGCGCTGGGTTCGCGTCGCCATCATCCTCCCGTGGGCGGTGCCGATCGTGATCCAGGGGATGATCTTCTTCCTGATCTTCCAGCCGGAAGTCGGGTTCGGGACCAACATCATGCAGCAACTCGGCATCTTCAGCGCCGCGCCGCTGGCGAACAGCCGCGACGCGTTCATCATCATCCTCGTCGCCGACATCTGGAAGTCCTCGGCGTTCATGGCCCTGCTCATCCTCGCCGGCCTCCAGAGCGTCGATCGGAGCCTGTACGACGTCGCACGCGTCGCCGGGGCATCGCCGTGGCAGCGATTCAAGATGATCACGTTACCGCTCGTGTTGCCGGCGCTGCTGGTGGCGATGCTGTTCCGCACGATGGACGCGATGCGCGTGTTCGGACTGATCGAGTCGACCGCGGGCTGTACGACCGTGCCGTCGCTGACGTGTCTCGTCGTCGAGGCGATGTTCGGCGGCACCCGCATCTTCGCGACGGCCGCCGCCGTCGCGTTCGCGACCGCACTCGTGATCGGCCTGATAATCGGCGTGTACGTGTTGCTCTTCCGCGACACCGAAGGAGGGCCCTACTGATGACGCACGAAAACGATCCACCGAACGACCGGATGGCGAACGATCGCTCCTCCGAGCGCGACGCGAGCGAGGCCGCCGGGTCCGTGCCGGACCACTGGAAGCACGCGCGCCGGATGACCGACGGGGGACAGACGACCGGAACGGAGCGAAGCGGCGCCTTGATAGACGGAGACGACGCCGAGCTCGATCGCGGCCCGTTCCAGCAATGGGTCGCGGACTCCATCTCCAGCCCGGAGCGAGTGTACCGGGCGATGTTCTACGTCGCGGCGATCTTCTTCCTGTTCACGACGCTGTTCCCGTTCTACTGGCTGCTCATGGTCGCGCTGACGCCGGAAGGCCAACTCCAGGACATCCTCTTTACGCCCAACGGGTTCAATCCCGGCGCGTTCGTCGAAGTGTTCCAGGTCATCCCGTTCCACCGATACATGTTCAACAGCTTCGTGATCGCGCTGGGGTCGACGATCGTCGTCCTCGTCGTTGGCAGCCTCGCGGGGTACGCGTTCGGTCGACTGCGGTTTCGCGGACGGACGCCGCTCATGCTGCTCGTGTTGATCATCTCGTTCTTCCCACCAGCGGCGTTTTTCATTCCGCTGAACGACCTGTTCAACACCCAGTTCTTCTTCCTCGAACCGATCACCGGCGACGGCACCCTCTACAACACACCCTTCGCGATGGTGACGCCGCTGTCGGCGATCTTCATGCCGCTGGCGATCTTCATCCTCACCACCTTCTACTCGCAGATCCCCGACGGGCTCGAGGACGCGGCTCGCGTCGAAGGGACGACCCGACTCGGCGCGCTGTTCCGGGTCATCATCCCGCTGTCGGCGCCCGGCGTCGCGACCGCCGGCGTGTTGACGTTCATCGCCGTCTACAACGAGTTCTTCTTCTCGTTCCTGATGACCGACGGCCAGCCGCAGAACTGGGCGCCGATCCTCGAAGGCATCCTGGCCTACCAGGGTCAGTACGAAGTGCTCTACCACCTCATGGCCGCCGCGAGCATCATCGGGGTGATCCCCGTCGCGATCCTCGTCATCGTCGCACAGGAAAAGATCGTCAGCGGACTCACCGCGGGCGCGCTCAAAGAATAAAGGAGATCACAATCATGGCACGAGTCAAACTCGAGAACATCACGAAACGCTACGAAGACGTCAGCGCGGTCGACGACGTGAGCATGGAAATCGAAGACGGCGAGTTCGTCACCTTCGTCGGCCCGTCGGGCTGTGGCAAGTCGACGACGATGGAAACGGTCGCGGGGTTGACCCAGCCGACCGAGGGCCGAGTCTACATCGGCGATGACGACGTGACGAACCTCGCACCCAAAGACCGGGGCGTGGCGATGGTCTTCCAGAACATCGCACTGTTCCCGCATATGAACGTCTTCGACAACATCTCGTTCGGACTCCGGCTCCGGACGTACGAGGACGAGGAGATCAGACGCCGCGTCGAGCAGGCCGCCGACATCGTTCAACTGGAGGGCATGCTCGAACGGATGCCCGACGAGATGTCCGGCGGCCAGCGCCAGCGCGTCGCGATCGCCCGCGCGATCGTTCGCAATCCGGACGTCTTCCTGATGGACGAACCGCTGGCCAACCTCGACGCGAAGCTGCGCGTCCACATGCGGACGGAACTCCAGCGACTCCACCGCGAACTCGGGACGACGATCATCTACGTCACGCACGATCAGGCAGAGGCGATGACGATGTCCAACCGGATCGCCGTCCTGAACGAGGGGAGACTCCAGCAGATCGACCCGCCGCTTATCTGTTACAACGAACCCGCGAACCTGTTCGTCGCCGGCTTCATCGGCTCGCCATCGATGAACTTCGCTGAGGGCCAACTCGTCGAAGAGGGCCTCGAAACGAGAAACTTCACCGTCGATCTCGATCCGACCAATATCCCGGGAGTGACGGTCGGCGACGACGTCACCCTCGGGATCAGGCCCGAAGACGTCCACCTCTCGCAGTACGCGGACTCGCTCGAATCGTCGACGGAGCCGATTTACGCTCGGACCGACGTCCTGGAGCCGATGGGCAACGAGATATTCGTCTACCTGATGCTCTCCGAAGCCGCCGCCGGATCGATGGAAGAAGACCCCGCGACGTCGCCCGACCAGTTGCTGATGAGTGTCACGCCCGACACGGACATCGAGGCAAACCAGGATATCGACGTCGTGCTGGATCGATCGAAGATCCACATCTTCGATACGGCTACCGGCGAGGCGCTGATCCACGGCATCACCGATCTTCCCGAGGGAGAACCGGGAACCGCCCCGACGGAGGCGGATTGAGAGGACGGACGCGGTGGCGCCGATCGGCTTTTCGTTGGCAACGGAGCAAAGACGTTCGAGCACAAAGTTTTGTATAGCTGAATCAGGTGTACAGATCTGAAATGAGTTACCCCCGCCCGACAGACCTCCGATGACACTCGATCGATCCGACATCAGAGCCGGTATCGTTGGCCTCGGAAACATCGGCCAGTACCACGCCGAACGCCTCCTCGACCTCGACGTGTCGTTGGTCGGTGGGATGGACGTCGCCGCCGAAGCACGGACGCGATTCGCCCGCCGATACGACGTCGACGTCTACGAGGATCACACCGAATTGTACGACACCGTCGACGCAATCATCATCACGACGCCCAACAAGTTCCACGAAGAGTACGCCGTCGATGCGTTCGAGCGCGATCTCCACGTGCTCCTCGAGAAACCGCTCGCGCACTCGATCGAGAGCGCCAGGCGAATCGCCGACGCTGCGGGCGACAGCGACGGCGTCTGTATGGTGGGATTCAACAACCGCTTCGCCAACACGGTCCAAATCGTCAAAAATCGAATCGTCCAGGGCGAACTGGGTGCCGTCTCGCACATCGAGGCCAACTACGTCCGTCGTCGGGGGATCCCCGGCCGCGGATCGTGGTTCACGCGACAGCAGATCGCCGGCGGCGGTGCGCTCATCGATCTCGGCGTCCACGCGATCGATCTCGCTCTCTACCTGCTCGGCTATCCGCCGGTGGCGGAAGTAACCGGCGTCGCCCGCGGCGAATTCGGCTCTCGGAAGGAGTACGCTTACCTCGATATGTGGGGCAACGACGCGGGACCCGCCGGCTTCGACGTGGACGACTCCGCGAGCGCGTTCATCCGCTGTGCGGAAGACTGTACGATCTCGCTGGAGGTCGCGTGGGCGACCAACCGGCCGGCCAACCACGAGTTCGTCGTTCGGGGAACGGAGTCGGCCGCCCGGTTCGACCTGCTCGAGGGCGACCTGTCGGTCCACTCCGCGAGCACGATCGGTCCCGACCACCTCGAGGACACGTCCATCGAAACCCGGCAAAACGACACTCACACGGCCGAGCAGCGCGCGTTCTTCGACGCGATCGTCGAGGGAACGGAGCTCGAAGAGAGCATCAATCGTGCGCTACAGGTCCAGCGGATCATCGACGCGATCTACCGGTCAAGCGAGGCCGGACAGACGATCTCGATCGAGCGGTAGCGGTCCCGTAACCGTACCGTCGCACCCGCTCGACGGGTCGTCTATCGGTCAGCCGCCGTGAGAGTCGCGGTATGAACACCGTAACAAATTGTGATATGCTGGATCGGTGCGATATGACCGATCGACGTCGACTGAACGACCGGTCGTCGAACCGACTGCTACGGACCGCAATCGAGGGCGTGCTCAAGCGCAGGAACCGAACGATCGTCGACGAGTGCCGACACTGCGGGACGTCGGTTTCCTCGCCGGAGCATACGTGTCCGACCTGCGGCTCGGACGAGATCGTCCGGTACACGATCTAGTCGGGCCATCAAGGGGGCGACCGGCACGCGTTCGCCGGGCGGCGATCTGGCGAGGAGCCTCACGGGCACGCTCGAGGCGGCCGTCCCCCTTCAGCCGTCCGGTTCACCCCCGGTATCGCGAGCGGTCGGGACGAGTCGCCGGACGGCGGCTATGCCCCCTTCGACCGTGTAGTTTTGGCCGACGTAGACGCTGACGAGTGCGAGTGCGATTCCGGCGACGACGTCGGCGAACCAGTGGATCCCGAGGTACATCGTCGACACGGAGATGGCGATCGCGAGGAAGCCGGCGATCGGCGTCCAGGGCGGATAGCGATCGCGCGTCGTCCAGGCGAGAAAGAACACCGTCATCGAGAGCGAGGTGTGCAGCGACGGGAACACGTTCGTGTACTGATTCACCGTGTTCGTGAGAAAACTCGACGCAGGGAAGTTGTCGTAGAGTAATCCCTCGAACAACAGCGGATCGTAGTTTCGGGGGCCGAAAGAGACGAACAGCACGTAACACACCAGCCCGATGGCGTAGTTCGTCGCGTAGGCGAGCAGCAGATTAGAGAGGTCGTCCATCTCCGGCAAGGAGAAGTAGGCGACCAACGGAAAGAGGAGCAAGAACGCGTAGCCGTAAATGTAGATGAACACGAAAAACGTCGTCAGCGTCTCGGACTGCAGCGACTGGATGAGCGTCACCGGATGTTCACCGAAGAACAACGATTCGTCGAGTTCGAACAGGTACTGCGTGATGTTGTTCCCGAACACGCGGCGTTCGAGGCGCCGGAACACGTCCTGGGTCGACCACCGGAGGGCCAACACCACGATCAGCGCGCCGATCGGGAGCGCGCAGTCCCGGAGCCGCCAGCGAAATCCGCGTATTGCGACACCTAGTCGTCGAGGGCCGACGATCGCGAACGTCGCGGTGAGCAACATCGCGGCGACGACGAGTGACAGTTCGAGAACGACTCCGGCCAGCGTCATGGGATGCTGATTACACTACTCGGCGGGAGACATTAATAGCGACCGGTTGGGATCCGCCGCACGTCGATCGATCGCCACTCGGTCGGGAGTCGAGCGATCGACGCTCACTTGAGAAGCGCATCGTTCTCGTACCGGTAGCCTTCGGATTCGAACATCGTCCGCACCCGCGGGGCGGAAATCTCGCCGTCGGCGCCGGGGAAGTCGGTAACGCTCGGCTCGGTGGGCGACTCCCAGCGACTGTCGCGAACGCCGAGTAACTGGCTGTGAGAGGACGCCGGATCGCCGCGGCCGTCGAGAAACTGTTCGACGACGTACTCGCGGTCGATCAGTCGGGAGAGGATCCGTCTGAAGTGCGGGTTCGAGAGTTCGGGGTGGTGGATGTTGTACCCGATCATGTAGAACGCGTCGCTCGAGCCGACGATCGGCAGGACGTCCGACGAGCCGTGGATCTCGTCGGCTCGATCGGGCGGGATGGGCGACGCCGTGACGTCGAGTTCGCCGTCGACGAGTAACTCGACGAGCGGGCCGGGGCTCGGGGCGATCTGAAACCGGATTCCGTCGAACCGAGAGAAGCCGTCCATAGCCGCCGGCCGATCGCCCGTACCCGTTCTGAACGGGTGGTCGTCGAACGGTTCGAGGAGGATTTCGTGGTTGGTCGGTTGCTCCTCGAGCCGGAACAGTCCCGAACCGACGGGCTGTTTGTTGTCGTCCACGAGCGCTGCCGTCTGCCGTTCGGCGATGACCTCCGATCGGTCCGCCCAGACGTGTTCCGGGAGCAGCGGAATCGAAAAGACGCGCTTCGCGACGGGACGGGCGGTGGTGTCGAACGAGAACTGGACCGTTAGCCCGTCTACGACGGTCACCGACTCGACGAGCGTCTGGCGACTTCGGTACCGCGGTGCCGGAAGGCCGCCGTCGATCTTGCCCGAGGACGTGTCCTTCAGGAACCGGTACGTGAACGCCACGTCCTCCGCGTCGAGGTCGGTCCCGTCGTGCCACGAGAGCCCGTCGCGGAGTTCGACTCGCGCACCGAGCCAACTCTCCTCGTCCCACTCGATCGAGTCGGCCAGCCAGGGAACGTCGTCGCCGTTCCAGCGGCGCACGAGCGGATCGTACAACAGGTCCAGCAAGCCGTCGCTCCGCACTCGATCGACGACGATCGGGTTCAGCCGCTGTCCCAGTCCCTCGCCGAAGACGCCGACCTTGAGCGGGCGATCCTCCGGGCCGTGTTCCCGATTCGAGAGCACGTCGAGGTAATCGACCGTCCGACAGGGCGGCCGATCGACCTCGAGCGACGCTCGTGCGCCGCCGAACCGGTGGGGAAATGCGACGGTCGTGTAGGGGCTCGTATCCTCGAGATATTCGAACAGCTCCCGGAGCGCCGTGCCGCGGGACTCGCCGTCGGTCGTTTGCTGCGTTTCGAGGAGTTCGTCGGCCGTTACGTCGGAGAAGTGAAACGGGTTCTGCCAGCCGCGTTCGCTGACGAACTGCGAGTGGAGCAGCCCGCGGATAGCGTCCACCTCGTCGAACCCCATGTGTTTCAGCACGAACACGTCGTAATCGCCCTCGAGGAGCACGTCCCGATAAAGTTCCGCCTCCGAGACGGGTTCGTGCGTGACGTCGATCCCGGCGGCTAGAAAGTTCTCCCGGAGCTGACTCTGGATCGTCGAGGCGATGACGTCGTCGTCCGCGGGAACCGTCTTGATCGTGAGCGACACCTGCTCCGGGCCGGCGTTTTCCGCCTGCGACCAGAACCACTCCGAACAGCCGGCGAGGGCGCTGGCGCCGACGACACCTGCACCTGCGAGCACCTCGCGTCGCGGCCTCAACGACTCGCCCTCGTCCATGTGCCCGGGGTATGCCTCCATCGGGTATAGGACTTACTTTTGAGACGACATCTCGATATACCGGTCGTTCCACCCGGGCCCATCGATAATCATCCGTGAATATCATCGAACTAAAACAGTCTCGATTTCGGTACCGTCGTCGGCCGATAAACGTCAGGTTTTACCGAATGTCTTTCGCCAACGACAGTTTTTCATCCGCGTATACGAGGCCCATAACAATACCCGAGTTCGGTAACGGTCCTCATGTGGAATCCGTTCACGTCACGGCCGAACGGGCGAGTCCTCGCTGACTGCCGGTCGGCCGAGAGAACGGCCACGTGAGACAGTTATGAAACTCGCACTCATCGGCTTCGGTCAGGCAGGCGGGAAGGTCGTCGACGAGTTCCTGGCGTTCGACGAGCGGACGGACGGCGGCTTCGTCGAATCGGCGATCGCGGTCAACTCCGCGACGGTCGATCTCCGGGGGCTCGAGAACGTTCCGGAACGGAACCGCGTACTCATCGGACAGGCGCGCGTCAAGGGACACGGCGTCGGCGCCGACAACGAACTCGGTGCGCAGATCACCGAGGAGGACGTCGACGAGATCCAGGGCGCGATCGATCGAATCCCGGTCCACGAGATCGACGCGTTTCTCATCGCCGCCGGCATGGGCGGCGGGACGGGCTCGGGCGGCGCCCCCGTCCTCGCGAAACACCTCAAGCGAATTTACACCGTCCCCGTCTACGGCCTCGGAATCCTCCCCGGAACGGACGAAGGGGGGATCTACACGCTGAACGCGGCTCGATCGTTCCAGACGTTCGTCCGTGAGGTGGACAACCTGCTGGTCTTCGACAACGACGTCTGGCGGAGCACCGGCGAATCGGTCAAGAGCGGTTACGATCGGATCAACCGCGAGATCGTCGAACGGTTCGGGCTACTGTTCGCCGCCGGCGAGGTCGACGAGGGCGATCACGTCGCCGAGAGCGTCGTCGACTCCTCGGAGATCATCAACACGCTCTCCGGGGGCGTCTCGACGATCGGCTACGCCAGCGAGACCGTCGACACCGGCGGCGGTCTGCTCTCGTCGTTCATCGACGGCGACGACTTCGACGAGAGCCAGTCGGTCAACCGCATGACGAGTCTCGTCCGGAAGGCGACCCTCGGTCGTCTCACCCTCCCGTGTGACGTCTCGAGTGCCGACCGAGGCTTGGTCGTCGCCACCGGTCCTGCCGACCACCTCAATCGGAAAGGCGTCGAACGGGGCCGTCAGTGGCTCGAAGAGGAGACGGGAAGCATGGAGATCCGCGGCGGCGACTTCCCGAACCCCCCGACGGACGACGTCGGCGCGATCGTCCTCCTCTCGGGCGTCACGGCGGTTCCGCGAATCAAGCAACTCCAGCAGGTCGCGATCGAAGCGCAGGACAGAACCGAACAGATCCGCACGACCGCGCACCGAGACTTCGACTCGCTGATGGATACCAGCGGCGAACTCGACGCGCTCTTCTAGCCGCCGATCGAGAATCGTCGGATAACGGCCTCGTTCGCCCGATCTGTGTCTGCACACCTCGTCCTCGGAAACCGCGTCTCGCGATCCCCGTCCGCCCGATCTGCACTCGCAGATCTCCGTTTCCTGATCGCGGTATCGGGTGCGAACCGTCCGTCGACGGAGTCGGCGCCGACGGGCGCAATACTATCAGACAACTTTAATAGCGTTGGGTGAGTGTCTACGAGTGGAACTGTCTCGCACGATCGGCGCGTCCCGATCGGAACCCGTCGAGGACGTCAGCACCACCCGAACTCGTCGACCGTGCGAGACCGACCGCTGCCGTCGACGCGGCGTGATCGTCAATGACAGCCCGAAGCCTACACCTGCCGGTCGCTGCACAGCCGAGCGTCGATTCGCTCACCGCGCTCGCCCAACTCGGCGAAACGTGCGGTTACGAGTACGCCTGGCTCCCCGAAACGTGGGGTCGCGACGCCGTGACCGTCCTCACCGATATCGCCCGCGAGACCGACGAAATCGGCCTCGGGCCGAGCATCGTCAACGTCTACTCGCGATCGCCGGCGCTGCTCGCCCAGACCGCGACCACCCTCCAGGAGGTCGCCGACGGACGCCTGCGGATGGGCATCGCGCCCAGCGGTCCCGCCGTTATCGAGGGCTGGCACGGCGTCGACTTCGATCGGCCGCTCCGGCGGACCCGCGAGTACGTGGAGATCATGCGGACCGTCATGAGCGGCGAGACGGTGAACTACGACGGCGACATCTTCTCGCTGGCCGGCTTCCGCCTGCGCTGCGATCCGCCCGATGAGCCCGTTCCGATCGACGCTGCGGGCATGGGTCCGAAGTCGGTCGAACTCGCCGGTCGGTTCGCAGACGGCTGGCACGCCACCGTCTTCACGCCCGAGGGGCTCGAGGACCGACTCGACGACCTGCGCCGCGGGATGGAACTCGGCGATCGCGACCCCGATGATGTCCGGGTAACGCTCTCGCTGACCGGTTGCGCCCTGGAAGACGGCGATCGGGCCCGGGAACTCGCCCGACAGCACCTCGCCTTCTACGTCGGGGCGATGGGCACCTACTACCGCGAATCGCTCTCCCGGCAGGGCTACGAGGAAGAAGCCAACGAGATCGCCGCGAGGTGGGCCAGCGGCGACCGAGAGGCCGCGCTGGCCGCTATTTCGGACGACCTGCTCGACGATCTCGGCGCCGCCGGGGCCCCCGAACGCGCCCGCGAGGAACTGCGCGCGTTCGAGTCCGTCGACGGCGTCGACGACGTCGCGATCGGGTTTCCGCGCGGCGCGACGCGGGAAGAGATCGAGTCGACGATCGAAGCGTTCGCACCCGAGACCTGAGACCGAGCGTCCGCGCGATCCTCGGCCGTCGGGCACCGGCTCGGGAAGGTCGAGATCGAGCGGAGAGCACCCATACTGACGAGTCGTTCATCCGTGGTCGGGTGGACACCGATCGCCTGTCGCGTATTCTCGATCGATACCCGGATCTCACTCGATCGGCAGCGCGCTCGCGTCGATCCCGTCGCGGCACCCGTCCAGCAGGTCGAACCGATCGCCGCGGCGCGTCTCGAGCCAGTAGAGGAGCCGCTCCGCCCACCCCAGTTTTTGGGCTTTGACCGGGTCGACCGACGGATCGTCGAGGTCCCAGCCGACGAAGACGAGCCGATCGGCTCCGAGGTGATCCGCGAGGAACGCGGCCCGATCCCCGTCGGTGAACCCGCCGAAGTTCCGAACCGGCCCCGCGGGAGCGACCTGCGTCGTCGGCAAGACGTATGCGTCGTCGCAGTCGGGAACGACCGCCTGAACGGCCGGGACGTTGTCGCCGTGGGCGTGGACCGCGACCGGCGTCCCGCGATCGGTGAATCGCACCACCGTCTCCGGGTTCTTGTCGAGGTCCGTCACCAGACAGTCGACCCCGAGTCCGCGATCCTCGAGGACGTCCGCCGCCGTCGACGCTGCGACGACGACGTCCGCGCCGGCCGCGCGGTCGAGATCGCGCTCGGAGTCGAGCGACGGTCCCGCGCCCGCGATCGCGACGGTCGCGTCCTCGATCGCCGACAGCCGATCGAGGTCGAAGGGGCCGGTCACGGACGCGAGGACGTCCCGCGCGCGCTCGTCGCCCGTCCGGTCGTAGCCGAAGTCGCGACGGATCGCCTCGTACACGGGTTCCCACTCGTCGAACTCCATCGTCCAAGACACCGATGCGAAGCTACAAGAGTCCCGTCGGTTCCCGTGTGAGTTCGCGCGGCTCACCCGATCGGTACCGCCTCTCCGCGTCGGCATCCGTCCGCCGGTTCGATCGATGGCGCCGCCGCTGGGCAACGTAGTACCGCAATAATTCCGAGTTGTGGGCCGGGGGTCGCCTCCAAAGTACCCCTACCCGGGAGGCCGCCCGGCGTCCACTCTCTCATTTCGATGCCTTCGCCATAAGCTTTCTCTTACTGTAGTATTTCAGCGAGTATGACGCGTATCCGATCGAGACCGTCGTCTTCGCCGTCCAGACGCGTCGAGACGTCCGATAGCGTCGTCGTCGACCCCGACAGGACGACGCGATCGGCGTCCACGCGGCGCTCGTCGACCCCTGACTCGGTCGCGATCGACGCCAGACGGCGGCCGGCCACCGGGTCGAGTCCCTCGATCTCGAGCACGCGGGACCGCCAGTCGTCAGCCGTCGCCGGGTCGATCCCCCGCTCGGCGAGGTACCGCCGAAGTTCCCGATTCGATCGGACGTTCACGTCGGCGACGGAGAGCGAGTCGGTTCTGACGGACCGCCGGTCGGTAAACGCCTCGCCGATCAGCGCCGCGTCCCGCGTTTCGGCCACGTCGTGGGTTCGGATCACGTGCGCGCCGCGCTCGACGGCCATCGACGTGGCGGCCAGGCTGACCGGCAGTCGCTCCTCGGTTTCGCGGCCGGCGATCGCGCCGAGGAAGTTCTTCCGGTTGATCGAGACGAGCATCGGCTGGCCGAGCGCGCGGAACTCCCGTAATCGGCGGAAAGTCTCGCGGTCATCGGCGAGCGTCTGGGCCTCGCTCCAGCCGCCGAACGCCGGGTCGACGATCGTTTTGTCGGTGATGCCGTTCTGTTTCAACGCCTCGTACACCCGATCGACGTAGTCGGCCCGCACAGCCCACTCCTCGGACTTCCGTTCGGCCCAGGGCGTCTCCTCGACCGCACCGGGTCGTTCGAGATCCGGCGGACTGGCCATCTTCGTGACGGCGACGTCGTACTCCTCGCAGACGCGGGGCATCTCGGGATCGGCGAAGCCGCAGATATCGTTGACCATGTCGAATCCCCCGTCCAGAGCCGCTTCAGCGACCTCGGCGTAGCGCGTCTCGATCGAGAAGACCGCATCGCCGGAGACGCTCTCGATCGTCTCGAGCGCGACGTGGAGCCGGTCGAGTTCTTCCTCGGCCGAGAGCACGTCGAAGCGCTTGTTCGCGGATTCGAGCCCGACGTCGACGATGTCGGCGCCCTCGCCGATCAGTTCCTCGTCGACGTACTGCGCCGCCTCCCCGGGATCGTCGTAGACGCTCGGATCGTACGGGGACTCCTCGCTGACGTTCAACACGCCCATGATCCGGGGCGGGTACTCGTCGCCGATCCCCAGTCCGGCGGCGTCGACGCTGTTCATACTGGTGCTGGGAAAGGGAGACAAAAAGGCGCCGCGGTTCCGGCGAACCGTCGCGAGGGTTGCTTCCGGTCGATCGAATCAGCCGTCGTCTTCGAGCACCGCCAGCCGCGAGTCTCGCAGGAGCACTTTCTTGACGATCGACGGGTTCTCGAGCAGTCGGTGTTTCGCGTGAGCGCCGCGCCCGCGCCCGCGTCCCTCGCGCTCGGACTGAATCACGTTGAGGAAGTTCTGCTCCTGGAGGATCTCCTGGACGCGCCGCTCCGAGAGCACGTCAAAATCGAGCCGGCGGGCGATCTCCTTGTACTGGTTGTAGATGATCTTCGTCGGGAACTCCTTCTCGGAGCTGTTCTCCGTCAGCAGGGTCAGCGAGTACAGGATGGCCTTAGCCTGCTGCGGCGAGCCCTCGATCAACTCGTTGAATCGATCGGCCTCCGTCTTCTCCTTCGCGTCGCGGACGTGCTCCGCGGTGACGCGCGTCTCGTTTCGTTTCTTGGCGATCCGGCCGGCGTTCCGGAGAATGTCGATCGCCTTCCGTGCGTCACCGTGTTCCTGGGCGGCGAGGGCGGCCGTGAGCGGGATCACGTCCTCCGACAGCACCCCGTCGTGGAACGCGTCGCGGCGTTTTTCGAGGATCTCGACGAGCTGGTTCGCGTCGTAGGGGGAGAAGACGAGTTCATCCCGCGAGAGGCTGGACTTGACCCGTTCGGAGAGGTGATCCGGAAAGTCGATCTTGTTCGAGATGCCGATGATTCCGATGCTCGAGTTCGAGATCCGGCGGTTCTCGCCCGCCCGGGAGAGCTTTCGGAGCACCTCGTCGTCCTCGAGCATGTCGATCTCGTCCAGGATGACGATGGTCACGTCGGTGCAGTTGTCGACGGCCTCCCAGAGCCGTTTGTAGTAGTCGCCGGTACCCAGCCCCCGATCGGGGACGGTGATCCCGCTCCTGTCGGGTTCGTTGACGAGCTGGGCGATCGTCTTGACGATCGACGCCTCGGTGTTCTGTTCGCCGCAGTCGATGAACGCGTACTTCACCCGGATGTCGTCGCGCTCGGCCTCGGAGATCACGCGCTTGGTGACCGACCGCGAGATGAGCGACTTTCCGGTGCCGGTTTTCCCGAAGATGAACAGGTGGTTGGGCTCGCTCCCGAAGATAGCCGGGTTCAGGGCGTCCGCTACCCGCTGCATCTGCTCGTCGCGTCCGACGATCCGGTCCGGGCCGGGGAGGTGCGTGATCTCGAGCAACCGCTCGTCGGCAAACACCGGATCGTCGTACCGAAAGAGTGGATCACGATCGTCGTTCACGGACATTGCAGTACCCCGTCCCTTCCAACTCGATTGAAATAAAGCTATGGAGATCGATCGCGGGTGTAAATACGGTATTCGAGCGCCGTAACAGCCCCTGAGGACCCGTATTGGTAAGTATTCGAACGACCCGCCGGCATCGCGTTTCTAACTGACGGATCTCCGGAACCATCCGCTCGAGGAGCGGGGGACGGACACCCCCCTCGCGGATGTAACGGAACCGATACGCATTTCAGTGTGGAGTCACGGGTCCGGGTTCGATACCGACGAGAGAAGACGCGACGAACGATGCCGCCGTCGATCCGAAAACCACTATACAGCCGCCGAAACGGCCGAGAGAACCAGTTGAACAGGATCGGCAACGCCGATCCGCACGATTCGAAACGAGAGCACATCGGTCCGCGCGGATCGAATGTGGATCATGCCATCGATCGTCCGCCGCGTTATGACGACGGGCCAACCGCCGCGAGTACGGCGCACACACCTCCGTCGCGGATGTAACGGAAAAGAGGCGGGGTGGTGTTCGACCGATCGGCGAAATTCGGGCTCGAACGGCCGTCGATCGCGGAATTTTACATCCGCGGCGGAGGTGTGTATCCGTCCAGTACTTCCGCACACAATTGGTCTTACAAACGCGACGGGGGTGTGCCCCCGTCTCACTACTCACTCGACGTTCACATCAGACGTGAGTCAGACGGGTTACCGCATATAACGGCCCATTTCGGCGCAGAACGCGGTTCGATCGGTATCTAGCGATCACTACCTGTTTTTCACCCTATCTGTTCTCAGACCTATCAATCAGCACCGAACCCGTTCGACGATCCGCCTGTTCGGGACCATTTGTTTAGCATGGCTACCGGAAAAGACGAGGGAAACCCCGATCTATCGAGTCCACCTCCCTAGACTAGTAGTGCTAGTCTAGTCACACTACTAGTGTAGGAGTAGTGTAGGAGACTGGTGTACGAGAGAAGAGTAGTGTAACACGACACCGAAGGGACGAGAAGATCTACGCAGCCCTCCACCCCGTTCGTCGATCGGAAAGCGTTTTCATGATCGGATACGCACGATCGCTCTCCGAACTGGCCCTCGATCGCTCCTCGAATTGACTTCCCAATCACGCATCTCGGCTCGGGGCGAACACGTCACTTTTGCCCTCCGGGTCGAACTCCAGTATATGAGCAGTCCGAGCGGGATCGACGAACGGACACCAGAAGGCCGAACGAACCGGACGAAGGTCCCTCAACGATCATGAGCAGCGAATCCGTCGACTCGAACGGTCCCGATCGCACGCCGCCGGCAGTCGCCGTCGTCGACGCGCAGACGCCGGGAAACGTGGGAACGATCGCGAGGGCGATGAAGAACTTCGGATTCGAGGAGCTCCTGCTCGTGGACCCGCCGGAACTGGACCCCGACGGTGAGGCGTACGGCTTCGCGGGTCACGCGCGCGAGGACGTCCTTCCGAACGCGACGGAACTGACGTTCGATCGACTCGCCGAGGAGTACCACACGATCGGTTGTACGGCGGTAACGAACGAAGACGATCGCAATCACGTCCGGTTTCCGTACTCCACGCCCGCCGATCTCGCGGTGCGGTTACCGACGGTCGAGGCGCCGACGGCGCTCGTCTTCGGACGCGAACGCGTCGGGTTGACCAACGAGGAACTCGCCCGCATCGACGAGATCTGTTCGATTCCGGCCGCCGCCGAGTACCCCGTCCTCAACCTCGGTCAGGCGGCGACGGTGACGCTGTACGAACTGCGATCGCTCGCGCTGGACGCCGACGATACCCAGCTTCCGGACCTGGAGCGGGTCCGGGCGCCCGAACCGGCGATCGATCGGCTCTATGACCAGTGGGGTGCGCTGCTCGCGGAACTCAACCATCCAGCGGAAAAACGCGAGAAGACGATGCGGATGCTCCGGCGGGTCTTCGGTCGCGCTGACCTCACCGAACGCGAAGTGAACACGCTGCTCGGAATCTTGCGGCGAGCGACGGAGCGGCCGGACAAGCGGTAAGCCGCCCGGTGACGACGTTTCGGATCAGCTGTACCAGTACGTTTCGGACTGACCGATGGCAGTAACTTCTGTACCGGTGACGACGGGGTCTCAGCTGCCCGATGGCAGCGACTCGAACTGATTTCGCCTATCACAGTACTAGCCGGGTAGTGGCCACGTCTACTCGATGACCGACGTAGACCGACGGATTGCCCTCCACCTCCTGGGGGCTGGCGCGGGACTAGCGCTGCTCGCGGGCTGTTCGTCGTCAAGCGACGAACCGAACGACAATTCTGACGACGGTGACGCCGAATCCGGAGCGTTCGACGAATTCGGCGGTCGTGGCACACGAGAACGCCGATCGGATCGACGACGATCGGCTGGAATCGAACCTGGGGACGGACGCCGATGCGATCGCGTTCGATCGGCGGGGAGCGGCGGTGCTGGTCGAAGCCGAGTACGAGGGTACCGTCGACAACTGAGTCCGGTCGACCGATTCTTCGCGAGCCGTCGCTTCGGAGCGGGTACCTCCGACCGGCTCTCCGGAGCCGCTACCGCGGTCCGGCGCGTTCGCCCTCGACGGGTAGTCGCCGGCGCACCTCGTCCCGTTTCGATCCCTGTGGGTGCGGCGCGTACGTTCCCGCCTCGGTGAGCGTTCCGACCCATCCGCAGTCGCCGCAGGCGAACAGGCCCTGTCCGTCGACCAGCGAGCCGCCACAATCCGGACAGCCGTCCGAATCCGTCGCTTCGATCGGCCGCTCCGGCGCGAGCGGCCGGGGGAGTTCCCCCGTCCGAAGCTTCGCGATCGCGTCGTCGGTCGTGTAGGTCTCCTCGCCCAACGAGTGGGGAAACACGCCGACCAGCTCGTCGTCTGCGTACAGTTCCAGACACAGCAGCGGCGTCACGAGCAGTTCGGTCGTCTCCCCGGTAACCTGCGAGGTGGTCGTCCGCTTCCGGAACGGCGGTTCGATGCGCACGCCCCGCCGATCGGCCCACTCGGCGAACCGCTCGTAGGTTTCGAGCACCTCCTGGTGCGGGGTTCCATCGAGCGCAACCTCCTTGGGCCAACTGCGAAGCAGGAGATCGTCGACCGCCCCCTCCATCTCGCACGCTCGAAGCGTTTCGACCTGGCTGTCGATCGGTTCGAAGAGCAAGGGCGCGCGCACGTGGCAGACCACGGTCACGTCGGACGATTGCGGGCTCATTGGGGGATCACCATCTGGGTAGGTGAGCGAGCAACGTTTCCACTGATAAATGTTTTCGACAAGACGTGTCACACCCCTCGCGGTCCGCCGACGAACCGAAGCTTCGGTTCGCGTTCTCGCTGCCACCGAAATCGTCGATCGCGTCCGGAAAATCGACCGCCGTCAGGCGCGCTTCTGAATCTCTTCGCGAAGGAGTCGACTCACGAGGTCGCCGTCCGCTTTCCCGCGGAGAGCACCCATGCACTCGCCCATGAGCCCCGAGAACGCCTGCATCCCCTCTTCTTCGACCTGCGCCTCGTTCCGTTCGACGACTTCGACGACCGTCTCGCGCACCTCGTCCTCGCCGGCGGATCCGAGGCCCGCGTCCTCCGCGGCCGCTTCCGCCGATCGATCGGGATCGGTCGCCAGCGCGGTCAACAGGTCCGGAATCCCCTCTCTGGCGAGATCGCCGCCCTCGGCCATGGCGAAGACGTCCACGAGGCGGTCGTCGGTCAGGTTTTCGACGGGGACGTCGTCCCGGCTGAGTTCGGTCAGCGTGGATTCGAGCGTAGTCGCGGCCAGCGTGGGATCGACGCCGTCGGCGACGAGGCGCTCGAACAGCGGCATCCGCTTGCCGTAGGCGACCTGCTCCGCGAGTCCCGCGTCGAGATCGTACTCGTCCTGATAGCGCTCGACCTTCTCGGTCAGGAGTTCGGGTTCGGGGACGTCGCTCGGGTCCGGTTCGACCGGCGGCACGTCCGTCTCGGGGTACATCCGCGCTGCGCCGGGCAGCGGCCGGAGGTAGCGGGTCGTCCCGTCGTCGTTCGCGCCGCGGGTCTCCTCGGGGACGCCTTCGATCGCGGTCGTCGCCCGGTCGGCGACGGCTTCGATCGCCGTTTCCGCCGTGGTCGCGTCGTCGGCGACGATCGCAACCGCGTCCTCGGGACCGGCCCCCACTGCATCCCGAAGGCCCGCCACCTCGTCTTCCGTTACGCCGTAGGCCGGGAGTTCGTCCGTGTGGAAGATGCCGCCCGCGCCGTGGCGCTTCGCGTGATCGGAGAACTCGGTGCCGAGGCGGCGATCGGGGGCGATCTCCCGGCCGACGAGGCCGTCGAAGCCGTAGAGCGGGACGGCCACCACCGCTCCGCCGGAATCGAGCGCACCCCGGATAACGCCACTGTCCGTCTCGTCGAACACCGCGGTCACGTCCCGCGTCTCGCCGATCGACGCGTCGCGATCGGCCAACTCCTCGGCGATGTCGACCAGTTCGACCTGACGGGCGACCTCGTTGCGGACGATGTCGTCGATGTCGTCGAGGCTCTGGACGCCCTTGATCTCGACGCGGGCACCGTCGGCGATCGAGACG
Organism: Halosolutus gelatinilyticus; assembly: GCF_023028105.1. Taxonomy (NCBI): domain Archaea; kingdom Methanobacteriati; phylum Methanobacteriota; class Halobacteria; order Halobacteriales; family Natrialbaceae; genus Halosolutus; species Halosolutus gelatinilyticus. The sequence goes on along the minus strand of NZ_CP095491.1, from coordinate 3,438,030 downwards.
TTGACGTCCTGTCGGATCGTCCCGAGGCCGCGCTTGACCTTGCCCGTCGAGCGCAGCAGCATGCCGATCCGTTCGGCGGCTTCGAGGGCCTGTTCGGGCGTGGAGATGTCCGGACTCGTTCCGATCTCGACCAGCGGAATCCCGAGGCGATCGAGGCTGTACCGGACGCCGTCCTCGGTCTCGGCGACGCGCTGCGCGCTCTCCTCTTCCAGCATGAGGTCCTCGATGCCCACCGCACCGTCGCTCGTCTCGATCTCGCCGCCGGTGGCGATCAGCGTCGATCGCTGGAAGCCCGAGGTGTTCGACCCGTCGACGACGATCTTCCGCATGACGTGCGCCTGGTCGACGGGGGACATGTTCATCAACTGGGCGATCTCGAGGGCCGTCTCGAGGGCGTCGTCGTCCAGTCGATGCGGCGGCTCGTCGTCCTCCTCGACGAGGCAGGTGGTATCGTACGCGAGGTACTCGAACTCCCGATCGACCTTGCTCTCCTCGAGGGCGGCTTGATCGATCTCGCCGAGCTCGCTTCGGGTCGGGTGGAGGTAGCGCGCGAACCGGCGCGTCGACGCCTCGGGCTCTCGCAGTTCGGTCGGACAGTTACAGAACAGCTTCGTCACCGTGTCCAGTTGCTGGTGGATCTCCAGCCCGGCGACGAGTCCGAGCTCGTCGTAGTCGTACTCGGTGGCACTCATTGCCGGCCACTCGGTGGCCGAGGGGTAAAAAACCGTTCAGTTCCGCCCGTCCGCGGCGTCCCTTGCGATCGACGGTCCGCCGACGCGCATCGAGAAATCTTCAGTCTAGTCTTCGAAATTTAGCGCTGTTGATGCCCAAGTTATCGATGTTACCAACGGAAATATAGCACGTGGATAGCTGTGGAACCTCTCAGAATCCAGCTCAGTGATTACTTGTTCTCCTTGTTTTCTGGTCGTCGAACAGCCTGTGTCACGACGGTACTGCTCATTCCGGCAGCAACGATGAGGATAAAAAATACAAGTGCGAAGTGTTCTGATCCGTTCGATACAATCGAAACGGCGATAATCAGCACTGCCCAGATGATAGCGTTCTGGACCTGTGGGTCAGATAACACTCCCTTCCACACGGATTGGTTCTGGTTCATCGTACCGAAATGGCATCCATAGATAAAAAGGGTTTCCGCGGGACTATATCAATTACTGCCCCAGTCCGCGATCTGTTGAGTTCTCCCCTTCGGGATTCCATGCCGGATCATAAGAGAATCGACTGCTACGCCGAACGCGATCCCGCGAGAGTCGTCTCTCTGCAATCCAGAACACCAGCGAATTGACCCCAAGTTCACGTGTTGAATACACGCTCTCTACGTATCGATGGAGGAAGCATTGAACTGGTATTGTTCGAGGGCACGGTAGATCACCTGCGCTTGCGCCCGAGCATGGCTGAACGCAGGGCTAATTAATGTTGTACGGTAGCGGAACTTCACCCTTTGCTCACCTGATGGGAGAGTCACGTCTGAAAGCACAGCAAGGAGAACACCACTTCTCGTCCGCACCTCAATTGTCCGGAACTCCACATCTGGGACGCGCTCAGCAATGGTCTGTCGAGCAGTATCCTACCCGACGTCAAGTATGAGCGTCTTGCACACCGTACCTGAAACTACGTGCCGCCGGTGCAAGATACTGTTCACGAACTGAGACACTCACACAGCATCCTACTATCTGTTTCAGTACTAACCGTCTTGAACAGAACTCCGGGTAGCTCGTCCCATGTGCATTGAGAAGGCCAGTCTCAACTACTGGTTCGCTCCTGATTCTGTATAGCACTCCATGGTATATCTGCCCGAAACACGACGGCGCATCGACTGACACAATTATTACAACTTTGACCGTTCAGACACAGGCCGGCGGGCGACGGACCGATCGCGAACGCCGTCGCTCGGTCGTCGAGGGCACCGATCGCCGCAGTCCGACGTTCCGGACCCCAGGCAACGACGGGACCGCTTTCGTGGCTCCGTGGTTCGCGTTCTCCTCAGTACCCGGCGTCGCCATCGTCCTCGTCGGTTTCGTTCCCCGCTCCGTCGTGTTCGTGCTCGTGTTCCGCGTGATCGTGGGACGACAGGTCGAAGCCGCCGTCGAACTCGACGCCGCCGCGCATCGTTTCGGGATGGTACTCGCAGTAGTACTCGGCGGCGTTCTCGCTCGCTTCGAACGACATCGACACGGCCTCTCCCGCCGTCTCCGACGAGTCGGACGCCTCCAGTTCCCCGCCGTCCTCGTCCTCGACGATCAATTCGTGCTCTGCACCGTCGACGTTGATCCAGACGAGTTCGTACTCCCGTCCTTCTTCGAAGTTCAACGCGGGGTTCTCCTCGCCTTCGATCTCCTCCGGAGCGACGCCGTACCAGTACTCGGTTCGACCGGCGAGGACGATCGGCAGCTGCTCGCCGCTCTCGCCGTTCTCGTCGCTCTGCGCCGTCGCCACGCCCGCGAGGTCGATCACTGCCGCCGTTCCGACGAGTTCCAGCGCCGTTCGTCTGGTGTATCGATTTCCGGGCATATCGCTTCGATCGATGCACAGATCGGGGAAAAACCCGACCGCTCGTTTCGCCCAGCAGAGCGAGGTTTGCCGCCCGAATCCGACGGGGAACTGCTGCGGCTACGGCGCGCTAGCGCCGCTCCCGTTTCGGTAGCGGACGATTACGTTCGTTCGCGTCGGCAGGTGTACGCGTTGGCGGAGAACCGCGGACGAGCGCAGCAGATCGGTCCAGCACGACGTCACAGCGACGTACGGGAGCGGGACGAGCGGATTCAGGCGATAACAAGTGGATTACGCGAGGCCGAGCGGATTCGGCCGGCAGTTCGGTGCGGAGTCGGCTGGGATGCGACCGTTATCAGTCGTCGTCCGCCTCGATCGACGACTGCGACCCGTTCGCCGCCGCGTCCGCGACGGCGTCGAGTACCGCCTCCGGCGTCGTCTCGGTCGCCCGCTCGCGGAGCGCGTCCCTCGGACGCTTCGCGCGACTCCCATCGCGCGCGTCGTTGCGTTCGGAGAACGGCCCCGTCTTCACCACGACGAGAGGGACCGATCCGTCGACGCGATCGAGGACGTTCCCGGTCTGATCTTCGAGGGCCGTACAGATCGTCACGTCGGCGATTTCGATCAGCCGTTCGGCGTCGGTCCGATCCGCGGCCGAGAGCGGCGCGAACGGATCGACCGTGAGCGCGGTGGCGCCGAGCGATCGGGCCGTCTCGGCGGCCGCGTCCCCGCGCGACACCGGGCCGAGGGACGTCTCGACGCCCGCGGCTTCGAGGCGGGCGAGAACCGCGGCCGCTACGGCACCCGATCCCAGCACGTGCGCTCGATCCGGCAGCGACGACGCGACGCGGCCGGTCGCGAGCGCGGTCACGGTCTCAGCGCCGGTGATCGGGTTCGGCGTCACCACGGCGTTCGCGTCGAACGAGTCGGCGAGAGCGTCCCGCGTGAGCACCGACGACGGCCGCCCGACCCGACTGATCGTGCTGTCCGAGAGCAGCGCCAGCCGATCGCAGTAGCGGGCGGCCAGATCCAGGTCGTGGATCGCCGCGATCGCGGTTCGGCCGTCGGCGACCAGCTCTCGGATCAACTCGAGGGTCTCGATCTGGTGGTTGACGTCGAGGCTGGCCGTCGGCTCGTCGAGCACCAGCACCGGCGTCTCCTGTGCGATGGCGCGGGCCAGGACGACCCGCTGGCGCTGCCCGCCGCTGATCTCGTCGATCGGTCGATCCGCGAGGGTCGTCGTGCGCGTCCGCTCCAGCGCGCGCTCGACCGCGGCGCGATCCGCGGGCGCGGGCGACGAGAACCGCGATCGGTGCGGGTGGCGCCCCATCTCGACGACGTCGCGGACGGGAAACGAAAACGAGAGCGTCGTGTCCTGCGGGACGACCGCCACCAGCCGGCTCGAAGCCTTCGAGGAGACCTCGTGGACGTCGACGCCGCCGATCGTCACCGCCCCCGCGTCGGGCTCGATCGCCCCGCTGATCGTGCGCAGGAGCGTCGTCTTTCCCGCCCCGTTGGGACCGACAACGCCGACGAACTCGCCGGGTTCGACGGTCAGCGAGAGCTCCTCCAGCACCCGGAGGTCGTCGAAGGACAGCGAACAGTTTTCGACGGTAACCGACGCCGGATCGATGGGATCGCCTCGATCGGTGTTGCGATGGTGATCGGCGCCACGGCGGCCGTCGCCGTCACGATCTCCGCTGTGATTGTGCCGATCGCGGCGATCGTCGTGGCCGGATCGATCGAACGGTCTCACACCGAATGCACCTCCCGGCGGACGAGCAGGAAGAGGAAGAACGGCGCGCCGACGAACGCGGTGACGATGCCGACCGGGACCTCGGCGGGACCGGCCCGGGCGATCGTGTCGGCGAGGACGAGAAACGAGGCCCCGGCGAGGGCGCTGGTCGGCAGGAGGATCCGGTGATCGGGGCCGACGAGCAGCCGCATGACGTGCGGGACGACGAGTCCGACGAAGCCGATGACGCCCGCGACGGCGACGCCCGCGGCGGTGACGAGGGTCGCGAGCGCGAGCAGGACGAACTTGGTGCGTTCGACCTCCGCCCCGAGGTGGTAGGCGTCCTCCTCGCCGAGCAGGAGGACGTTCAGGTCGCGCGCGTACGCCCCGAGGACGACCGTGCCGACGATCGTGACCGGAAGCGCGAAGCCGACGTCGCTCCAGGTGGTATTGCTGAGGTGGCCCATCATCCAGACGACGGCTCGTCGGAGGCTGTCGCCGCTGTGGACGAGCATGTACGAGATGAGCGCGCCCAGGAATGCCTGCATGGCGACACCGGCGAGCAACAGCGTCGCCACCGGCGTGCGCCCGCCGTCGGTCGCGATCCCGTAGACGAGAAACGCCGTCACGATCGCGCCGACGAACGCGGCGAGGTGGAGACTTCCGAACGGGACGATCGCGGGGAACGCGATCGCCGCGACGGCGCCAGCCGCGGCGCCCGACGAGACGCCGATGATCGACGGATCGGCGAGCGGATTCCGGAAGAACCCCTGCATGACGGTGCCGGCGGTCGCGAGGGCGAAGCCGACCGTCGCCGCGAGCGCGATCCGCGGGAGGCGAATGTCCGCGACGATCGTCTGGTGGGGCGTCGACACGTCGTAGGTGCCGATCCTGGCCAGGTTCAGGATCGCCTTCGAGACCGTCACCGGATCGATTCTGACCGGGCCGAGCGCGGCACTCGCGACGACGACGCAGACGAGCACTCCCGTCAGCGCGAGCGACCACGAGACGATGCGACCTCGGTCTGACACGACTGAAATCTCGCTTGCAGTAGGCAAATATTTGTTGGAGAGCGTTCGAGTGTTCCAGCGATGCGAAAATCACTGATCGCGTTCGTGGCGGTGCTGGTTGCGGCAGCCGCGTTCGCGCCGACCGCAGTCGCGGCGGGACAGGCGAACGCAGCGGAGCGGACGACCATCGCACAGAAGGGACCGACCTGCGAGTACCCGTTCGAAGGCGAAGACGCGACCGGACAACAGGTGACGATCGAGGAGGAACCCGAGTCCGTCGTCGTACTACAGCCGAGCGACGCCCAGATCATGTTCGAGATCGGCGCCGAGGGGAAGCTCGCCGGCATGCCGGTCAACGAGTACACCGCGTACCTCAACCCCGACGAGGACCTCGCCCTCCAGCTGGACGGCAACGGCGTTCCCGTCGCTGAGGACGTCGTCGATCGCAATCCCGACGTCGTCCTCGCCGCGAGCCACGTCGCGGACGACGACGTGATCGATCAACTCCGCGACGCCGGGTTGACCGTCTACGTCTTCCCCACCGAGGAGTCGCTCGACGGCGTCGCCGAGAACGTCAGGCTGACCGGCGAGATCGTCGGCGAGTGCGAGGGTGCCCAGGAGACGCTCGACTGGATGGACGAGCGCCTCGGGATCATCGAGGAGGCGACCGCGAACGTGGAGCGTCCGCTCGCGCTCTACGCGATGGGCGGCGGCTACACCGCCGGCGAAGCGACGTTCCAGCACGAGATCCTGACGACCGCCGGCGTCGAGAACCTCGGTGCGGAAGCCGGAATCCAGGGCTGGGCCGAGATCAGCGACGAGGTCGTCGTCGAGGAAGATCCCGAGTGGATCATCTACGGGGACTCCTTCGAGGAGCCGCCGGTCGGCGAGGCGGCGATGGGGACGACCGCGTACGAGAACGAGCAGTTCGTCGCCGTCGACGCCAACTTCATGAATCAGCCCGGGCCCCTCGTGGTCCAGGCCATCGAGGAGATCGTTCAGCAGGTACACCCCGACGCGTACGAGGAGGCCGAGGCTGCGATCGAGGACGCCGACGGATCCGGGACATCCGACGACGGCAACGAATCCGGCGCGTCCGACGCAGACGACGAGACCGACGCGGGCGCCGAGGCGAACGATTCGATCCCCGGACTCGGCGCTCCCGCGGCCGTCGCCGCGCTGCTCGCGGTCGTCGGCGCGGTCTCGCGACGACCGTAACGGCCCGTCGTTCGGGCGGATCTATCGCCTCGTGAGCGAGTCGCCGCCCACGGGGTGACGCGACAGTTTTGAAAAGTGTTTACCCGCAGGCCCACCGAGGTGACCGCATGGTCGAGAACGTCATCTGGCCCGCCTACCTCGATGCGGCCCTCTCGCGGGCCGAGGGGCGACGGGTATCGCAGGACCTCGCGGTCGAAGAGCCGACGGTCGACGAGATCGCGAAGGCCGTCCAGCAGATCGGGTACGACGCCACGATCGAGCGAGACAAGGCCTACTCGCGCGAGCACTGGGCCGATCGGGGCCGGGTCGTCGTTCGCGGGGCCGACGACTCGACGAAGAACGACCTCGTGCAAGCCGTCGCGGCGTACGTCGTCGCGATGCGAGACTGATGCGCCGGGTCGGACAGGTCGTCCGCACCGCACAGGGGTTGGCGATCCTGCGGGCGGACGACGGCGAGGACGCGAGCGACGAAATCGGCACGATGGTCCTCGACGAGTCGCTCGACGGGGTCGGCCGCGTCGTCGACGTGTTCGGGCCCGTCGATCGTCCCTATCTGGCGGTGACGCCGGACGACGGCGTCCACCTCCCGTCGTTGGTCACGTCGACGCTGTACGCGCGGTAGCTCGGACGACGGCCGACGCGGCGATCGATCGTCGGCGGACGGTCGCGATTCGCCCGGCCGATCGGACGCCAACGAAAACACCCATAGGATCGGGGTTCGAACGCCGGGCTATGAACGATCGGACACGGGTACTCGCTGCGGTCGGCTTGACGGTCCTGCTGTTTCTCGGCGTTCAACTCGGCGCGCTGGCGCTGGTCGAGCCGTTCGACGCCTCGGAGCGCCAGGCCGTCGACGACCCCGAGAATCCGACGAACAGCATCGTCTACTTCGCGATCATCCTCGTCGCGACCGGGATCATGCTCGCGGCGTTCAAGTTCGACCTCCAGTGGCTCATCAGGCTCCTGATCATCGGCGTCAGCGTGATGCTCGCCTGGTTCGTTTTCACCGAGTTCCTCCCGCCGGTCGCCGAGATCGCCGGCGTCAACGTCCCCGCTGCCGTCGCCGCGATCGGCGTCGGCGCGGCCCTGCTGTGGTATCCGGAGTGGTACGTCATCGACACCACCGGCGTCCTGATGGGCGCCGGTGCGGCCGCGCTGTTCGGGATCAGTTTCGGATTGCTTCCTGCACTGCTGTTGTTGACCGTACTCGCCGTTTACGACGCGATCAGCGTCTACGGCACCGAGCACATGCTCGACCTGGCCGAGGGCGTCATGGACCTCAAGATCCCCGTCGTGCTCGTCGTCCCGACGACCCTCTCGTACTCCTATCTCGCTGCGGGCAGCACCGACGACGTCCTCGAAGACGGCGGCAGGAAGGCAGCCGACGACGGCGACGGCGCAGCCGGCGCCGAAAACGACGATCGAAACGACGCCGAGCCGGCGGACGATGATGAACTCGGTCGCGACGCGCTGTTCATCGGCCTCGGCGACGCCGTCATCCCGACGATCCTCGTCGCGAGCGCGGCCTTCTTCCTCGACGCCGGGACGATCGCGGTTCCCGGAATCGTGCTGAACGCGCCCGCGCTCGGCGCCCTCCTCGGCACGATCGCCGGTCTGCTCGTCCTCATGTACATGGTTCTCAAGGGCCGACCCCACGCGGGACTCCCGCTGCTCAACGGCGGCGCCATCGGGGGCTATCTCCTCGGCGCCGTCGCGAGCGGGGTCTCGCTCGTCACGGCGCTCGGACTCTAAGAATCGGACTCCTCGCGTCCGCTCCGGTTGGCAGTCCGGCTCCGATCGACGGCCCGCCTTACCGTTCGTCCGCGTCGACGATCTCGACCGGCACGTCGTCGCCGTGTTCTAACCCGCCGATCATCGTGTCGATCCGGCCCTCCTCGTCGCCCGCGAGCAGGCCGGAGTCGTCCGGGTACGCGCCGACGATCACGAGGTGGTCGTCGCCGTCGTCCGGTTGCGCGACGTCGACGAAGACGTCGACGTCTTGCTGTCCCAGAAACTTCGCCTCGCCCGCGAACGTTTCGACGTCGATCGACTGCCCGAGGCCGTCGACGGTTCGAGTCCCGACCGAGCCGTTGATCGTTAGATCCTCGTACTGGCTCTGGATGCGCTCTGTGATCTCCGCGTTCGACATGTCGCCGACGGGATTGAAATCCCGGCCCGCGATTTGGACTTGCGGCGTGGTGATGACGGCGAACGCCCCCGCCTCGGGGCTGTTCTCGTCGAGCACGTCGAGGCCCACCTCGATCGTCCGCGTGTACTCGCTGATGTAGTTCGTGGCTTCGACGGTCTCGTCGGTTCTGGGCACCTCCCTAGTTTCGACCCGCTCTACGGTCCCCTGGTACTCGTAGCCGGCGTCGGCCGCCCGATCGGGATCGACGATCGCCGGCGACGCGACGAACGAGGTGGCGTCGTCGAACAGCCCGAAACAGCCGGCGGTCGCGCCGATCGACCCCGTGGCGAGCGCGGCGACGAACGGTCGTCGATTCATGCTACGCGTGGAGACCCTCCCTCCACGCATAAGTTTCGCGGGGTCCGTTCGACCGACGAGTCAGTGTAGGAACGTTCTACGGTCAGGTGCGAGTCGATCGAGTAGAACCCGTGGGTCGTACTCGGCCGTCAGGGCAGTCGGTACGCGGGCCCGTCGTCCGTGTCCTGAACCTCGATCCCGAGCGCTTCGAGTTCGTCGCGCAGTTCGTCGGCCCGGTCGTAGTTGCCGTCGGCCCGCTCCCGCTCGCGCACGTCGAGGACGAGTTCGACCACGTCGCCGGCGACCGTCGCCGTCCCCGTCGTCTCGCCCCGGAAGGAGAGGCCGAGGACGCCGCCGAGTTCCTCGAGCGCGTCGAGGGCATTGCGGAGGCCGCGGTAGTCGTACCCGTCCGCCCCTCCGTCCCCGGTGGCCGCCGCGCTCTCGAGGTGACGGTTGATCGCCGTCGCGATCGATAGCAGCGCCGACTGCGCCTCGCGCGTGTTGAAATCGTCGTTCATCGCGGTCGCGAACGCCTCGCGCGCCCGTTCGACGCCGGTTCGAAGCTCCTCGTCTTTGGCCTTCGACGACGCGTCCGGCGAGTCGATCGCGTCGACGGCGGCCTCGTGGGCTCGCCGCAGCCGATCCCACCGCTCCTCGGCTTCGGCGATCGGCTCGTCCCCGTAGACCTGTTTGCTATTGTACGAGCCCGCCGTGAGGAAGATCCGAAGGACGTTCGTTCCCCACCGATCGACCGCCTCGTCGACGGTGACGAAGTTGCCCAGGCTGGAGGACATCTTCTCGTCGTCCATCTGGAACAGTTCACAGTGGAGCCAGTACCTCGCGAACGTCCGGCCGGTCGCGGCTTCGGACTGGGCGATCTCGTTCTCGTGGTGGGGAAAGACGAGATCCCGGCCTCCGACGTGGACGTCGATGGTCTCGCCGAGGTGGGTCGTGCTCATCGCCGAGCACTCGATGTGCCAACCGGGCCGTCCCTCGCCCCACGGCGAGTCCCAGGTCAGCGCCGTCTCGCAGGCGGCTTCGGGGTCCGCCGCGCCCTCGTGGCGGTGTTCGCGGATGGCGTCCGCGTCAATGCCCCCGGCCTTCCAGAGCGCGAAGTCCGCGGCATTGCGCTTCTCCGATCGCTCGTCCGGGTCACCCTGGGACTCGATCTCGTCGAGTTCCTGGTTCGAAAGTTTGCCGTACTCGTCGAACGTCGTCACGTCGAAGTAGACCGACCCGTTGGACTCGTAGGCGTAGCCCCTCTCGACCAGGGTCTCGACGAGGTCGATGATCTCGGGGACGTGCTCGGACACGCGGGGGTAGACCTCCGCCCGGAGGAGGTTGAGCGATCGCATGTCCGCGAGCGTTCGCTCGACGTACGTCCGGGCGACCTCGGCTTCGTCCTCGCCGAGGTCGTCCTCGCCGACGCGGGCGACGATCTTCTCGTTGACGTCCGTGAAGTTTTCGACGTGACGGACGTCGTACCCCAGGTGCTCGAGCCAGCGGTGCACGACGTCGACGTGGACCCACGATCGAGCGTGGCCCAGGTGCGGCGGGTCCGAGACCGTCAGGCCACAGTAGTAGAGGAGGACGTTCTCGGGGTCCTGTGGCTCGAAGGCCTCTTTCTCGCCCGTCAGCGTGTTCGTTACGTGCAGGGTCATGGCGCTAATTTCTCGCGGACGGAAGTTAAACGGTGTGATGGGGTTTCCGGGGCTCAAACCGACGGCGCCCCGAGTATCGAGTCCGCACCGAGAGGTCGTAAACGGGCGCCAACACGGACTGCGAGGATACTCCGATCGGTAATGATCAATTGCACCGGACGGAGGAAGCGGAGGATAAACGCCCGACGGCGGTAATGACGATTTACGCTGCTGTTCTCGCGGTAACGCGGCGCTACGGATCGAAAACCCGGGCTAAGTCTGAGAAATGAGCGGCTACATTTATTCGAGGCGGGTCGGTACGGGCTGGCGACCTGCGTGGATCGACAATTCCGCTACACTCTCCGCGTCCGCTACGCCGGCGCTCGGCTGGCCCGTTCAATCCGATCCACGATCCCGTCGCCTATGATTCGGACACTCCCATCTTCCGCTGACGCTGACAGCACCACACCGCAGAGAAGCGCCCGGGTTACGCGCACGCGGTCTCGACTTCCGCGTCGGTTCGTGTTGGTCGCGGTCGCGCTCGCGATGGTATGTCTGCTGACCACGTCGGTGGCGGCTGCCGCTCCAGCCGACTCTCCGGTTGCTCCCGATGGCGGTGATACCCCGGCTCCCGGCGATCGGAGCCCCGCGAACGACGCAGGGTCCGCCGAAAGCGGGGAGAGCCGGCCACCCGATGCCGAAGCCGATCCCTCGCCGGGGCAAAGGCCCGCCGCTAACGGAGGCGAGGGCGGTAGCGACGATGCTACGGCTACCGGCGGGAACGCCGCCGATACCGGAAACCCGGCCAGTCAAAGCGGTGGCGAAGTGAACGGCAACGACGAGTCCGCTGACGGAGCGAACGAGGACGATTCTACAGGCGGAGCAAACGGCGGTGGACAGCCCGCCGGAGACGGGAACGGTGACGCATCGCCGAGAGGACCGGACCCCGTCGGTACCGCCCCCGAGTCCGGCGCGACCGACGGCGGATCGTCCGAATCGTCGCCCGCACCCGACGATCGTCCCGATCGGATCGGTCAGCAGCGAGCCGACGGACCGGTCAGCACTGGACCGCCGACCGACTCGGACGACGGGACGCCGTCGAGCCAGGTATCGGAACCCCGCGAGTCGACGCCCGTCGAGGCGGATTTCGAACCGAAGGTGCCGTCACAAGGCTCGAGCGCCGGGAACGCACCGGGACGAGCCGGTGTCGCGGACGAGCCGGGAACTGACGCGCCGGGCACCCCCCAAGGGATCGCGCGGACCCCGCCGACGGAACCGCCCCGGTTGATACGAACGGCGAGCCCGGCGATCTCGGCGCTGACACGAAAAACGCCAGAATGGGGCCGATCGAGGCGGGACCGAAACCGGATCGCGCCGGGGACAAGCCGGACCACGCGGGTGGGAAGCCGGCGAACGTCGGAAGCGCGCTCGAAGAGAGGGACGAAAAACCGGACCACGTCGAACTGCCGGACCGCGTGGAAAGCAAACCGGCGGACGTCAGCGGCAAGTCGGACCGGGCAGAAGGGGCTGCGGGCCGCGCGAAAGGGAAGCCGGACCGCGCGGGCGGCGAGTCGATCGACCGACGCGCCGGTCCGATCGATCGCGAACGACCGGCCGAGGCGAGTTCGCTTCCGAAGAACGGCGGGCTCCCCGGAGAGCGAGCCGCCGTCGCCGCTCCGTCCGCCGGTCTCGACGAAGCCGCCCACGTCGAGAACCCGCGCGGTCCGAGCAACGATGTACCGGCGACCGAGCCGCTCGAAAGCGCCGCCCGCGGAGCCACGAACGCGCCCGAGACCGATCGCGGCTCGCTGCGCGCACCCGAGTCCGTCGGCGAATCCGGGGAACCGATTGGAGCGGTCGCCGGCGAGTCGCTCGGTGACGCGACTGACGTTCGAGATCTGACGGACGATCCCTCGCCGTCAACCCGAACGGAGACGCCCCCGCAGAATCCCGCGGAAGACGACGATTCGTTCGTCGGGATTTCGCCATCGATCCGGTCGATCGACGGGACTGCTCGCGGCGAATCCTCTGCGCTCGACGATCCCGCCGTTCGCGACGCTCCCTCCGCGATCGACGGGAGCGCTACGCACGTCGAATCGGCTCCGACGCCCCCGAATTCGGCGCGAGGGCTCGAGTCGGAGCCGATCACCGAACCCGTTATCGGCGGCGCACCGTCGGCGTCACCATCGACCGCCGCTCCCAGCGCGGGCGTTCGCGACGGATCGGAAGCTCACGACGGATCGGGTGTCCTCGACGGGACGGCAGTCCGAACTCCTTCGATCGAGTCGACTACCGATCGGCCGGTCGACGAGACCACGGGGCCGATCGACGGAACCACTGGGCCGAACGACAGAACCGCCGGACCGATCGATCGCGGGCTCGACCCGACGGTCGACACGCCCAGCACGTCCGGAACCAGCACGACCACGACGGCACCCGTATTACGGCCGTCACCGGACGGATCAGACCCCGTGACGACCGCCGCCTCCGGCGCCGATCGCTCGATCGAGGGTTCCGTCGCCGAACCCGAGTCGGTCACGGCGGCAGCGACTGACTCGGACGCCGGACTCGGAGCCGCGACGGCCGGATCCCCGGGGCTCGATCGCCGCTCCTCGAGTCCGATCGCGGCGAGCGATACCGGCGGTTCCGACGCGTCGATCACGACCACCGCGCCGGCACCCGAACCGGGAGTCATGTCGGGCACTCTCGGGAGTTCGAGCGACTCCGGTACGAGTTCGAGCACCCCTGGCGAGACCGCGCTCACGGCGGAAACGCCGACCTCGAACGCTGGCTCGGAACGACCGAACGCCGTCCAGTCGTCCGACGTCGTCTTGAGCGATTCCGCCCGATTTTCGGACGACGAATCGGCCGCTTTCAACGGCCGTGGCACCGACGCCGTCGAACCGGCGTTCACGCCGCCCGAAGGGGCGATCGACCGCGTCGGCGGGCCGCCGTCAGAACCGGATGGAACCCGCCCTGTCGGATCCGGCGGGGAGCCACCCTCCGCGTTCGACGGCTCGTTCGGAAGCGGCCTGCCGACGCCGGACGGGAAAACCGCCGGCATCGTCGCCCTGGTGACTCTGAGCGGGGTGGCCGTCGGTCGATCGCTGACCAGCACCTCGCCCGTGGTCGTCGCGACGCCGTCGTCGTCGGTCTGGCTCCTCCTGCAGTCGCTCTGGTTCCAGATCCAGACGACGGTCGCGGCCGCACGTCGCTGCTTCCAGACCCTTCCGTGGTCGGCCCTCGGAATCGGATACAGCCGATACGACGACACGGACCCGCTCGAGAACGAAACTCGCGCCACCCTCCACGATTCGATTCGATCGATGCCCGGCGTCAACCTCGCGGAGTTGAGCCGGGACGCGGACGTCTCGCGATCGACCGCCCGGTATCACCTGCGGGTCCTCGAATACGAACGGCTGGTCGCCTCGTCGAAGGTTCGCGGGAAACGGCGATTGTACCCCGTCGTGACCGACGAGGACGAACGAATACTCGCAGCGGCGCTCAGAGACGAGTCGACGGCGACGGTGCTCGAGGCCTTGGCCGAGCGCGAACCGGCCACCGGTTCGGAACTGGCGGACGCGCTCGACCGCGATCCGAGCACGATCACCCACCACCTCTCGCGACTCGCGGAGGAGGAACTCGTCGAACGCGAACGCGACGGACGCGCGGTCGTCAATCGACTCTCCGGGGAGACGCGTGCGATGCTCGCTCGTCGCGTCGCTGAGGCCGAAGCGTCGCATCCCGCGACGAACCCGGCCGACTGAGATTCGATCGCACCCTTGGACGCGTTGGTCAGAACCCCTTTTTACGCCGTGTCGGTCTAGTCGGCCGACGATGATCCAGGACGACCACCTCCCGTCGATCGTACTGCGCAGCGAGTCCTCGTCGCCCGACCGGAGCGATCCGATAACACGCCGTAATCGCGTACTCGAGCACCTCGAATCCCGGTCCGGCGTCGCAACGCTTGACGAGCTCGTCGCCGCGCTGTCGACCGCCGACGGGTCCGACGAGCGGTATCGGTTGCGGATACACCTCCATCACGTCGATCTCCCGTGGCTCGAAGACGCGGACAAGATCGTGTACGAACACGCCGGAGGGGCCGTGATCCTCCTCGAGAACCAGCGCGGCCGGTCGTGACCGGGCGAGAAACGCCAGTCGTCGCGTCGGACGGCGAGCCGCGCAGTTAGGCTCTCGGAATCCGCTCGAGCGCCGACTCGACCGTCCGAAGGGCCATCGCTCCGTCGAGCCGGTCGACCACGACGATCATCGTCCCATCGGCGACCGCGGCCGCCGTCGTCGAGACGTCCGCGATCGCGAGCGCCCGGAGCGTTTCGGCGAGCGCGGTCGGCTCGACGTCACCGGTCGCGACGATCGCGGTCCGATCGCCGTCGCCGGGAGCGAGCGTGACGCCCCCGACCGTGAGTAGCCCGTCGGCCGAGGGCGCAGCCGCAGTCTCTTCGACGGGACCGATCCCGCTTTCCATCCTGACGCGAACCTCGCGCGTAGTGGGGTCGTACACCGGTAACTCCTCGGCGTAGCGACGGATCGCCGTCGCGACCGCCTCGGTCTCGCCGTCGACGTCGAGAAACCGCGCGGCGGCCGTATAATTGACGACGCCGGCGCGCAGCGCGGTTACGAGAAAGGGGTGTTCGTCGACGGCCCGGCGCGTCTCGCTCGCGAGTGACATACCGTCGACACCGGATGGCTGCGGTATAAACGCCGCGATCGACGCTCTCGGGACCGCGGCGTTTTTGGCGCGAGCGCGCAACCTCTTCCGTATGAAGCCGGAAGACGTCGCGGAACTCATCGAATCGGAACTCGAGGACGCCGAGGCGACGGTCACGCACGCGCGCGACGAGCACGACGACGATCACCTCGCGGCAACGGTGGTCTCACCCTCGTTTGAGGGGCTCCCGCTGGTCCAGCAACACCAGCGGGTTTACGACGCCCTCGACGATCACATGACGACCGATATCCACGCACTCGAGCTCTCGACGTACACGCCCGAGGAGTACGACGCGACGCGCGAATAGTTTACGAGGCGTGACCCGTTCCCGATCCCGGGATCGGGTCAGACCGTCCGTGGCGCTACGGCGATCGAGCTCCGCGCTGCCGGCGAGGACGAGAGTTCTGCCGCTCGCAGGTCCGGTCCCGTACGCACCGCTCGTCACGAGCACGACATTCCGCAGGATTTTGACGGTCGGCGGCGGTTGGCTACGGATCGAGGAGCGAGCCGTATCGCTCCCTGCGCGCTCGGCACCCGAACTGCACGAACCGGTTTCGATGTCGACCGGCTCGAGCGGTCTATTGCGAGGCGAGAACACCCACGAGCCTTCATAATCTCGGATTCCGTTCTCTACAGAAATATCGTTTTTGAATGCTGTATCTATTTTCGATACGATGTCGTAGCTGGAAGCGGATGACTGCCGATACCTGCGTTCACGACGCTGATCGACGATCGTGTGCCGGATCGCACCTCAGTTAACGCGTCCGAGTTCGGATTCGACAACGAGAAGCGCTGCCCGTACACTTGAGACGGTTTCGCGTCGACTGATTCGATCCGAACGAAATTCGTCTCGAACGGTGGTCGTCGCAAGTACGATCGACCGAAAATCCGGGAGAAACGCGATATCGTCGCCATCGCGTATCCCGTCGATGTCGGTCGTCCACTGGTTTGCCCGGTGACCGACACGACTTCGATTTCACAGCCAACCGGTGTGAACGCTGTTCGGTAGAATTAATAAATTAACTGATGTTATTCGTTTTACGAGGTTATGTTGATATATGCGGGCGCAACGAAAGTTCTCCTCACGATTTCTCGAACCGTCTCCGTTTGCGCGGAACCTGCTTCTTCGAGCTCGGTCCGCCGATCCGGCGTCACCTTCGTGCTCTTCCGCTAGGGCGGGGGAGAGGAAACGATCGATCGATACTGCGGACTCCCGTTACGCGGAGGTTCGGATACGAGTACCGGGATTCGATCCAAACTCGCGGGAGGCGTCGACGCGCGAGGGACGAGAGGCGACCTCTCGCTTCGCCCGTTTCGAGACGGTGATTCGGTTCCGGTCCCCTCGTTCTGACGGCGTCGATTTCGCCCGTCGGCTGGCGCTGCGGCCGGTCTGTCGGCCGAGTCAGCATTGAGACGCGTGGATCGATTAGTCGGCACCCTGTTTAGGGACGTGTCTACAGTGCGGACAGGTCGGGGGAAACTCTCGGACGGACAGCGTTCGAGAGCAACGAGCACACTCGTACTCCATACCGCGGACGAGCATCGCTAATCACTAAAACATTACTACGACGATCGTCGAACTAACGACGAGTAACCAGAACCGTTCCGGCCGCGACGAAAACTGCGCGCTTCCACGGCGCGTGAATCCGTGCGACGTCGGCGTGCTACGTGCGAGTCGACGCCGAGTAGCGTGCAGCCGAACCGGCGCTGAAGAAGTCGGTGATGGACGCGTCGCTGGCCGTACTGGCCACGCGTCACGGTTGGATTCAGCGTAAACCCGCGCCGCCTACGCCGGCAAATAGCGAACGTCCGGTGATCGCGTTACGCTCTGAGTTCGCTAACGTCGAATACCGGCTTGCAGGTATCGCCGGCCAGAAACGCCTCGAACGCCTCGTCGGTATCGAGCAGCGAGTATCGGTCGTCGAGAAGCGTCTCGAGATCGACATCGTCGGATTCGACCAGCCGGAACGATCGCTCGAAGTCCTTCCAGGTCGAGGCGTACGAACACTGGAGGTCGATCTCCGCGCGGACGAGCGGCGAGTACTCCATCGTCGTTTCGCCGGTCTGTCCGACCACGACGATCTGGCCGCCCTTTCGAACCTCGTCGACGGCCATCGTCAGGCCGGACGGATGGCCCGTCGTGTCGAAAACGACGTCGTATCCGACGCCACCGGTCATCTCATCGCGGGCCGCCTCGAGGTCGTGTTCCTCCACGTTGAGCGTCCGAAAGCCGAGGTCCTCGGCGAGCGGCAGTCGATAGCTCGTATCGTTGCCGACGCCGGCGACGACCACGTCGCCGCCCTGCGCGTCGGCTATCTGGGCCGTCAGCAGGCCGATCGGGCCGGGTCCGGCGACCATGACGCGCGACCCGGCGTCCACGCGCGAGTTCCGGATGACGGCCCGAGCGCCGATGCTCGTCGGTTCCACGAGCGCGGCGTGTCGCGGATCGACGTCGTTGGGAACGTGCTGGAGCGCGGTCTCCGGCACGGAGATGTAGCCCGCGTACGCGCCGTCGTGATCGACGCCGGTGATGACGGCGTCCCGGCAGACGTTTTCGTCGCCTATCCGACACTGGTGACAGGTGCCGCAAGCGCGAATCGGTCGTTCGACGACGCGGTCGCCTCGCTCGAACTCGGTGACGTCCTCGCCGACGTCGACGACGCGACCGGTGTATTCGTGGCCGATCACGGTGGGAAGCGACATTCGCTCGAACGCCGATTTGAACTTGTAGATTCCCGCGTCGCTGCCACAGAGTCCGGCGTACTCGACTTCGATCAGCACCGCTCCGGCGGCCGGTTTCGGTCGGTCTCGATCGACGAGTTCCATCGCGCCGTACTCTCGGCTCGTTTTCGCAAGCGCGCGCATACACCGACTCTTTAACCGACGATTATAATTCTATTGAAGGAGGCGGTTTGACCCCGATGATACGCGTTCGATGCGGCCCTGTACGGGCCGATCGCTCGTTCTCGTCGACCGGGGTCTGTACCGTGGCTTCCGAGGCCGGACGACTTTCGAGAATCCTGTTCTATTTTACAGAACACTCGAACAGAATCTCGACACGATTGTTCTCAGTGGGGAGCGTGATACGGAATCAGCACCCGCGATAGCGAGCTCTCGGCTCGGTGAATCCGCGACGGACCCGCGAAAACGACTTCTCGATGCGTAGTCGTAATTGCGGCCCGTTCGAAGCGGCTCGATAGTTTACGATCATATGGTTGTAAACAACTCTTCCGCGAGCGCGTTTCGGATTGCTCGCGTATTTCGACCGGGCCCGATCGGACGACGAGAGAAACCGATTCGTAGTCCGTCAGCCGCCCACTCGGCGAGGTGTCCGGCGCGAGCCGGGCGCGCCACGGAGTCACGCGGATTATTGTACGCGTCGCGTTCCGTGGAGGTAGATCGCGTTCTGTGATGAAGAATCCAGTTGTGCACCGTTCGAAGATCTCCATCGCACGCGGACTGCCGAACAGGAGACGACTCGATCCGTAACCGCGGACCAACCTATATATGTGACCGGTGTGATCTGGGCGCATGGCTGCACCGAAACCACAGGTCCAAACCGTCAGCAGGACGTTCGAGATCCTCGAGACCATCCAAGAACTCGACGGCGCTGGCGTCTCGGAGATCGCGGAGCGCGTCGATATCGGAAAGAGTGCGGTGCACAACCACTTGACGACGCTCGCGAACGACGAGTACGTCACCAAAGACGGCGACGAGTATCACATCGGGCTCTCGTTTCTGGGGCTCGGCGCGTACGCGCGGGATCGGACGTCGATATACGATACCGGTCAGATGCAGGCCGATAAACTCGCCGACGAAACGGGCGAACTGGTGAACCTCCTCGTCGAAAAGAACGGGATGGGGATCTACCTGTATCAGGCGAAAGGGCAGAATGCCGTGGAGTTAGACACCCACGAGGGAAAGCGCGTCAGGCTGCACTGTACGGGGCTCGGCAAGGCGATACTCGCGTTTCGATCCCGAGCCGAAATCGACGAGATCCTCGACGAACACGGACTGGCGAAACTCACGCCCCACACGATCACCGATCACGAGGCGTTGCACGCGGAACTCGAGACGGTTCGCGAGCAGCGGTACGCGATCGATCGCGAGGAACGACTCCACGGATTGCGGTGTATCGCGGCACCGATCACTGACGACTCGGATCGAAGCATCGCCGCGATCAGCGTCGCCTGCCCCGTCCATCGCGTCGATGACGAACGGTTCTACGAGGAGCTCCCCGAATCCGTGCTTGGCGCGGCGAACGTGATCGAACTCGAACACAACTACTCCTGATTCGGACCGCCGAGTCGCCCGTCGGCCGACGCTCCGGCGCCGATGAAAACGTTCTTGGGGTCGCGAGAGCGTGACTGGCGTATGGACGAGTATACGCACGCGCCAGTGACTGTCGCAGACAAACGCGCCGTCGTCGTCGGCGGAACCAGCGGACTCGGCCAGGCGATCGCGGTCGGTTTCGCGGCCGACGGCGCGGACGTTATCGCGACGAGCAGAGGCGAGGAGAACGTCGACGAGACCGCCGCCCTCCTCGAGGACCACGGCGCGGCGACGGCCCGGGTCACCTGCGACGTCACGGACCGGGCGTCGCTCGAGGCGGCTCGGGAGGTCGCCGAGGAGACGCTCGGAGGAATCGACGTCGTCGTCGCCTCACAGGGGGCGATCTCTCGCGAGACCGTCCTCGGAATCGACGACGACTGGGAGTTCGTCACCGACGTCGCCCTCGACGGCGTTCGGCGCGTGACCCAGGCGTTCGCCCCGGCGGTGGACGACGGCGGGAGCATCATCAACATCTCCTCGCTCTCGGCTCGGCTGGCGATGGCGAACCTGCCCGCGTACTCGGCGGCCAAAGGCGGCGTCGAAGCGTTCACTCGCGCCTCGGCGAAGGAACTCGCGCCCGAGATCCGAGTGAACGCGATCGCGCCCGGCTTTTTCATCACGCCGCAGAACGCAGACACCTACGCGGACGGAACCGAGAAACGAAACCGGATCGACGATCGAACGCCGCTGGGACGCGTCGGCGAACGCGAGGAACTCATCGGGGCGGCGATCTACCTCTCGAGCGACGCGTCGTCGTTCGTCACCGGCGAGGTACTCACCGTCGACGGCGGGTTCGCCGACAGCGCCTTCTGATCCCATTTCGCCGCGACGAACTCCAATCGTCGAGTTTCGGCGATCGGAACCGGCCGCACGGGCCTTCACTGCGAATGGGCCGTCACGGATCCGATGCTCGTCCGGGTGGAGGGACGCGCTGCGCGTAGGTGGGACTCCGACATGGAGAACAACATTTCACAGTGGAGGAAAATATCTGTATTAATCGAATTTCAATATGAAATGGAAAAACGAACCGATCAGGCGCGGCGATCCAGTTCGATCGGTTCGGGACTGTCCTCGCACCGGCCAGCTCGAGTTGGGATCCGGTTTGAAAACGAGATTGGTGTTTACATCTTCAGTATCCTATCTAATCTTCTCATATCTAATTTTAGAATGCTATAAAAATATCAGATATGTATCGTCGGTCGGACACGGTCACGGTTACGAATCGGTGCCACAGAGCTGATCTACGGATCAGTACCGGACGCGAAGCGCGCCACAATCGGCGAAACCGCAAACCGTGCTCGTTGACGGACGGTACCGGCTGTACCCGCTGGCGATCTACCACGATTGAATCGCCCGAAACGATGGAGTGCTGATTGAGAACAAGAGGGTTGCGGGTTGTCTGTTCGAGAGATCCTGGAGAAGCACGGCACCAGCGCCGCCGTGATCTCCGGCAGCTATCGGCCGCTGAACCACGCCCGTAGCTGAGAGAACCTTGCTTCTACGAACGGCGAGAAATTGACGCTATAAAATATATAACAAAAATATTAGGAAATGGTATTGTACTTCTTACAGACTACTCCATTGACGCCTGTAAATAAACGTTCATTCTATTTAAAACCGCTTCCGTTCGCGAAGGCTCCTTCCCGAACGCGATCCGCCGACCACAGCGAAGGAGTACTGCCGCTCCGTGGCCGTTCCCGAAGATCACCAGTAAAAAGCAAATCTCGGTAGCGCCCGTCGCGCCGTCGAGGGACAGATCCGATCCCGACTCGGACGTCGCCAGGAACGGGAGTTTTATCGTACGCTGTTGATACGATTCGAGTATGGAGTCGCTACATCCCCGCATCAGAGTGCTCTGGATCGCGCAGGCCGCGATCGCCGCGCTCGTCGTCGGTGCCGCCCTCGTCGCGATCGATCGGTGGTTCACCGACGTCCCGACCGCGATCCTGCTGGGCGTGATCGCGATCGGCGTCGGCCTCGGCATCGCCTACGCCCTCCGGCTCTACCGGGTCTGGAAGTTCGAACTCCAACCGGACGCACTGTACCTGGAGCGCGGCGTGATCACGTTCGTCGAGACGGCAGTGCCGTTCGTCCGCGTCCAGCACGTCGACACCCAGTTCGGCCCCGTCGAACGCGCGCTCGGGCTCTCGAGCGTCGTCGTCTACACCGCCGGCTCGCGAAACGCCGACGTTCGCATCCCCGGACTGCGACCCGGTCGAGCGCGGGACCTGCAGGATACCCTCCGCGAACTCGCCGTCGAAAGCGAGGCCGACGACGCCGTCTAACATGAACCGACTCCATCCACTCAGCGCGGCGATGATGGCCCTCCAGCGCGGCGTTACCGGCTTTTCCGTTCCGTTTTTCGTCGTGATGATGCTGTCGAGCGTGTTCGACTTCATCGACATCGGCTGGGTGTTCTGGCTGGCCCCGATCGGGCTGATCGTCGGCGTCGCCTACGGGATCGCGCACTACTACCGGTTCGAGTACGAGGTCACGTCGACTACGGTCGACGTCGCTTCCGGCGTGCTCTCGCGTCGCTCCCGCGAGATTCCCTACCGCCGCATCCAGAACGTCGACGTCACGCAGGGCGTCGTCCAGCGGCTGCTCGGCCTCGCCGTCGTCTCGATCGAGACGGCGGGCGGCGGCGACACCGAGGCGACCCTGAACTTCGTCAGCGAGGAGGAAGCCTCGCGTCTCCAGCGCGAGATTCGCCGACGCACCGCCGAGGTGAAAGATCGCCGCCGGAGCCGAACGACGGACTCGGATCCCGAGGAAGCCGACGCGATCGAGTCGGAGCCGACCACCGACGAGGCGACGGCCGGGGCAGACGCGGCTCGCGATCGATCGATCGCCGAACCGGACGACGCGGCGAGCCCCGCGGAGCCGGACCGGCGGGAGCGATCGTTCGATCGTGAGCGGGAACGCCGACAGCGATTGTTCGCGCTCGAGCCGCGCGAACTCCTCCTGTACTCGTTTACCTCGTTCCGTCCGGCCGCCGTCGCGGCAGTCATGTTCCTCTTCTTCCTCGCGACCGATCGGGTCGTCGAGCTGCTGGTGGCCACCGCACAACCGTTCGGCGGACCGTCGGATCTCGCGAGCGGCGACGCCGGAAGTTACGGGGTCTTCACCCTCGTCTCGTTCGTCAACGGGATCGCGATCACGTACGCGGTCAGCGTCGCGTACACGTTCGCCACCTACTACGACTTCCGATTGGGACGAGTCGGAGACGACTTCGTCTACGAGCGCGGGCTGCTCCAGCGTTACAGCGGTTCGATCCCCGCCGAGAAGGTCCAGTCGGTCACGATCACCGACAATCCCCTCCAGCGGCTGATCGGCTACGCCGGCCTGTGGGTCGAAACCGCCGGCTACGGTCCCGACAGCGACGGCGGTAGCCAGTCGGCGGTGCCGCTGGCCGAAGGGTCCCGAATCCACCGGTTCGCCGAAAACCTCACCGGCGTCGACGCCCCGTCGTTTCGCAGCCCGCCGACGCTCGCACGACGACGGTACCTCGTTCGATTCTCGCTGGTCGCGGCAACGATCGTCGCGATCGCCTACGGCGTCGCGCAGGTGACGCCGATCAATCGCTGGTATCTGGCCGCGATCGTCTTCGCGGCGGTGCCGCCGGCGGCCCACCTCCGGTACGTCCACCTGGGTTACTACGTCGGCGAGGACCACCTCGTGATCCGGCGGGGCTTCTGGCGGCGGCGGACGACCGTGATCCCGTACTACCGGATCCAGACCGTGAGCACCCGTCGATCGATCTTCCAGCGCCGCCTCGGGCTGGCGTCGGTCGTCGTCGACACCGCCAGTTCCCGATCGTTCTTCTGGGACGCGTCGACGATCTACGATATCGAACTCGACGACGCCCGCGACGTCCACGAGACGGGACGGAAGAAGCTTCAAACGGCGCTTCGAAAGCGCGCTCGCTCCGACGGCCCGGATCTCTCGGTGGAGTTCACGTGACCGATTCCGCCCCGCCCGCGACCGATCAGGGCGTGACGGCCGAGACCGCGACGTTTTTGCCTCGAGTGTCCCTCTCGCCGCACATGAACTCGGAACGGGGCAATCCATTGCCGGGAACGTGTCGGGGGCGAACGTGATCGTCGACGCGCTTCGGTACCCGATCGCCGACGAGTTCGGGCGGACGGCGCTGCTCAGGAGCGTCGTCACCGTCGTCGCGGTTGCGGTCGGGGTTCGGTACGCGGCCGCGCTATCACCGTCGTCGGTCGCGCTCGTCCCCGCGGCCGTCGCGCTGGTCGGCCTCGTTTTCCTCCTCGGAACGACGGCGCTCGTTCTCGTCCCGGCCGACCGCCACTCGCGCCCGTCCGCTCGGACGCTGCTCCGTCCCGGTCTCGGCGCGCTCGCGCTGTCGATCGCGGTGCTCGCCCCCTCGATCGTCCTGCTGGCGTGGTCGCTGACGGCGGCACTCGAGGGGCTCTTGGCCGGAGACGACGCGGCCCTCTTCTCGCTCGTCTCGTCGACCGCGGCGGTGTTCTTCTTTCTCGCGTGCGCGTACGTCTATCCCACCGCGGTCGCCACGAGCGCCGCGGCCGGACGGGTGCGGGCGGCCGCCGACGCCGACGCCCTGCTTCCCGCGGTAACCGACCCGGGGTACTTCCTTCGCTGGACGGTCGGATTTTCGCTCGCCGTCCTCGCGACGTGGTTGACGATCGCGACGATCGATCGCGGCGACGTCCTCGGCGTGGTCGCCGCCGCGGTCGCCGCCTATCTCCTCGTGGCGGGCGCCCGCGCGGTCGGCGTGGGCTACGCCCGTACCGCCGCCGGGCCGCCGTCGTAGCTGCCGCCGGTCCGTCCGCTGACGGTTATAACGGCGGTTCAGACCGCGAGCACCGACGCGAGACCGTCCTGTTCGAACACGGCGTGACGGCGGTGACCGTCGGCCTGACGATCGACCGTCGAAAAACGAGTCGCTCGAATCCGGCGATCTCCGTCGGCGTCGAAACCGACGCTCAGAGGTTCGGTACTCGCGGTTCGGTGCTCTCGACGCGGCGGTTGTGGAGCGCCTCGCCGCTCTCCGCGTCGAACACGTGGATCGCATCCTCGGGGATGTGAGCGACGACGCGCTGGCCGGCTTCGACCCGGCTCATGCCGTCGATCGTGGCGATGGCCGTCGCGTCGCTCTCACCGTCGCCGAGCGCGAGGTAGACGACGTTCTCGTCGCCCATCGGTTCGACGACCGTGACCGTCGCGGAGACGACGCGCCCGTCCGTTCGTCGCGATTCCTCTTCGGCGACCTCGATGCCGATGTCCTCCGGGCGCACCCCCAGCACGAAGTCGGTCCGGCCGTCGAGCGCCGCCGCGACGTCGGCCGAGACGGCGTACTCGAGGTGGTCGCCGCCGAGGATGGCGCCCTCGTCCGCGTCGCGACGCGTGACGTCGAAGAAGTTCATCGCGGGTTCGCCGATGAAGTCCGCGACGAACGTGTTCGCCGGCTCGTGATAGCACTCGAGGGGCGTCCCGACTTGCTGGAGCCGGCCGTCGTTGAGGATTGCGATGCGGTCGCCCATGGTCATCGCTTCCGTCTGGTCGTGCGTGACGTAGACCGTCGTCGTTCCGAGTTCCTCCTGGAGGCGCTGGAGTTCGGTGCGCATCTGCGCGCGGAGTTTCGCGTCCAGGTTCGACAGCGGCTCGTCCATGAGGAACACTGCGGGTTCGCGGACGATCGCCCGACCGAGCGCGACCCGCTGTTGCTGGCCGCCCGAGAGCTCGCCCGGCTTGCGGTCCAGGAGGTCGCCGATCCCCATCATCTCGGCGGTTTCTTCGACTCGAGAGGCGATCTCGTCGTCCGAGAGAACGGTGGATTCCTCGAGTCCGAACGACATGTTCTCCTGGACGGTCATGTGCGGGTACAGCGCGTACGACTGGAACACCATCGCGATGTCCCGGCTCTTCGGGGGGACGTCGTTGATCACCCGGCCGTCGAGGCGAATCTCGCCGCCCGAGATCGTCTCGAGTCCGGCGATCATCCGCAGCGTCGTCGACTTGCCGCAGCCGGACGGGCCGACGAGAACGAGGAACTCCCCGTCCTCGATGTCGATCGATACCTCGTCGACGGCAACGATATCGCTGCCGTCGTCGTCCGTGAACACTTTCGTTACGTCGTGGAGTTGCGTTTCTGCCATCGTCAGAGCCTCCGGTTTGGTGAAGTCGGTCGTCGATCGGTCATACTCGCACGCCCTCCGCGAACTTGTCGGCGAACAGCACGTAGACGAGCAGCGTCGGGAACGCCGTGATGAACGCCCCCGCCATGCGAAGCGGGTAGTCGGTTCCCTCGAGCGCCTCGCCCAGTCCCGACAGGATCAGGGTGGCGGACGCGGCGGGGTTGTTGACGCTCCCGATGATCGTCAGCGAGAACAGGAACTCGTTCCATATCTGGGTGAACTGGAAGATGAACACCACCGCGAACATCGGGACCGACAGCGGTAGAACGATCCGGCGGTAGACCCGCCAGACCGACGCGCCGTCGAGTCTCGCGGCCTCGATCATCTCCTCGGACATCGTCTTGTACTGCGAGCGGAACAGCAGCGTGATGATCGGGATGCCGTACGCCGTGTGCGTGATGATCAGTTCGAGGATCGTCGCGTGGTGCTCGTCGAGCAGCGGCAGGCCCCACAGGAACGCGAGGCGCGTGTCCAGCTGGGCCCACTGGGCCCAGAACTCGTAGAGGGGAACGATCACCGCCTGGTACGGAACGAAGATGCCCGCGATGAACAGCGCGAGGACGGCGATCTGGCCGCGCCACTTGACCAGCGTCAGGCCGTAGGCGGCCATGCTGCCGAAGATCGCACAGAGGATCGTCGACGGGATCGTAAACAGGAGGCTGTTGACCATCCCCGGCGCGAGGAACTCGTAGGCTACCTGCCACTTCTCGAACGTGATCCCGCTGAGTCCCGGCGGTAGGAAGGGCCAGGTCTCGCGCAGCGCTTCCGAGGTCTTGATCGACGTCACGAGCCCCGACTCGATCGGGATGAGGTAGAACGCGATCAGGCCGAGCAGCGTGGCGTACAACCCTATCGTTCGGAGTCCGATCCCCTCGATCGTTCCGTCCGCCGCCGTCGGCGTCTCGGTCGTAACTGACTTCTCGCTCATAGGTTCCCTCGCTTGTATTGGTTGTACAGGTACGGCGCGATGACGGCCAGCGACAGCACGAACAGCAGGATTGCGATCGACGAGCCGTACGCCCACTCGGAGCGGCTGAACGACTCGCGAACCATCTTCGTCGCCAGGATGTCGGCCCCGCGACGGGGTCGGTAGCCGCCCGAAATCGCGTACAGGAAGTCGAACGCCTTCAGCGCGAACAGCATCAGCACCACGGAGGCGCTGACCATCGCGGGCCGCAACTGCGGGATGATCACGCGCCAGTACATCCGGAGTGCGCTCGCACCGTCGACCCGCGCGGCTTCGTACTGGTCGTTCGGGATCGCCCGGAGCGCGGCGAGGTAGATGATCATCGTGTACCCGCTGAACTGCCAGACGAGCGCGAAGATCACCGATCCCAGCACGAGCCGCGGACTCCCCAACCAGCTGTACGGACCGAGGCCGAAGAGTCCGATGAACTGGTTGATGATGCCGTTGTCGAAGTTGTACATCCACCGCCAGAACTGGGCCGTGACGATGAACGACAGGGCGAACGGGAGGAGGTAGATCGTTCGAAACGACCTGCCGAACCGGATTTCTCGGTCGAGCAACAGCGCCAACACGAGTCCGACGACCAGACAGGCCACGGTGAAGCCCACGAGTAGGACGAACGTGTTCCGCGTTGCCGACCACATCTCGGGGTCGTCCAGCATCGCCCAGTAGTTGTGGAAGCCGAGGTTCGTGTAGTCCGGGTCGCTAAACCCAGAGTGATCCGTCAGCGAGAGCAGGAAGTTCCACCCGATCGCGGCGTAGACGAAAAAGCCCATCAGGAGGAACGGCGGGAGCCAGAACGGCGCCGACTGCACCAGATCGCTGTCGATCCAGCGGCGGAGCGTCGATCGCTCGTCGACGGCCCCGCCGTCGGTTCTGACCGGGCGCTCGTCGGAACTGCCCTCGGGACGGCCTCGCCCCGTACCCCGGCCGCGCCGGACGCTACGCAGTAGTTCTAGGACGTCTTTCATAAAATGGACTGAGGGTTAGAAGACGTTCATGAACCCGTTCGTCGCGTCGTCGACGTTGTACGGATCCGCGAAGTTGTTGCTGAGCACTCCTTCGAGATCGGGCTGAGTTTTCTGGTCGACGGCGAGGCCGTGGGCGAGCGTCGGCGGCTTCTCGGAGGCGTTGTTGAAGTCGTCGATCGTGTCCGTGAGGTAGGCGTTGAAGTCGTCGGTGGGCGTATCCATCCGCGTCGGGATCGATCCCTTGTACTGGTTGAACGCGACCTGCGCCCGCTCGCTGCCGACGAATCGCAGCCAGGCGGCCGTCTCTTCGGGGCTCGGGTTGTCGCTCGGGTAGATGAACGAGTCGATGTGGAGGGTGTAGTAGTCTTCCGTGCCCGGGTACCGGATGGCATCCCACTCTTCGCCGTACTCGAGTTCCTCCGCGATGTACGCACCGGCGACCCAGTTCCCCTGGTGGATGAACGCGGCGTCGCCGCTCATGATGTCCTGGTTGACTTCGGTGAAGTTGACCGTGACGGCGTCGGCGTTGATGTAGTTGTCGAGGATCTCCTCGAGCGTCTCGAACGTCGATCGCACCTGCTCCTCGTCGCCGTTCCCCTCGATGAAGCTCATGTAGGCGTCGTAGCCGTGCTCGCCGAGCATCGTCTGGGCCCACGTCTGGAGGATACACCACGGCTCGAGCGACATCGCGAGCGGTGTCGCGTCGGTCTCGGACTGGACTGCGTCCAGCGCGTCGATGAACGCGTCGGCGCTGTCGATCGACTCGGGGTCCACGCCCGCCGCTTCGACGACCTCGACGTTGTAGAAGAGGTCGTTCATCCGGTGGGAGCCGATCGGCACCGCCGAGAAGCCGTCGTTGTACTGGCAGAGTTCGACGGCCTCCTCGGCGTGGGCGTCCTTCAGGTTGCCCTCGTCCCAGACCTCGGACTCGATGTCGCCGACGGCGTCCCCGTACTGCTCGAGGTTCGCGCCGGGCCAGCCGGCGAACGAACTCGGCGGATCGCGTCCCTGGAGACGATTCTTGACCGTATCGTCGAGGTTCTGGTTCCCGCCGCCGGCGATCGGCTTCTCCTCGAGGTTGACGTCGGGATGTTCGTCCTCGAACGCGCCGAAGAGCGCGTCGGCGGCATCGGCACCGTCGCCGTCGGTCCATCCGTGGAGGACTTCGAGCGCGTTGCCCCCGTCACCGTCGTCGTCACCGCCGCCCGTACACCCCGCGAGCGCGACGAGACTCGCGGTTCCAGTAATTCCGGCCCCCTTCAGAAGTCTTCGCCGAGAGAACGTACCCTTGGTCATTGTACTCCGGTTGACGTATACCGAGGACAGTACCTAATGGTTTTCGGTTATTAATTCGCCTTCGAATGAATTGTTTTCCCACCGTTCCGGAGCTCACCCGGAAAGTCGCTCGCGGCCGTCGGCGTCGGATCGATCCCCGGCGGCGGACCGGTGGATTTTACGCACCCGATCGCCAACCCAGAGGACATGAGCGAGGACTTCAGAGTCGAACGAGACAGCCTCGGAGAGATGCAGGTCCCGGCGGACGCCTACTGGGGCGCACAGACCCAGCGCGCCATCCAGAACTTCCCCATCTCGGGGATCACCTTCGGCCGGCGGTTCGTCCGCGCCCTCGGCGTCGTCAAGAAGGCCGCCGCGCAGGCCAACCGCGATCTCGGACTGATCGAGGAGGACGTCGCGGAGGCGATCGTCGCGGCCGCAGACGAGGTCATCGCCGGCGAACACGACGATCAGTTCCCCGTGGACGTCTTCCAGACCGGCTCCGGCACCTCGTCGAACATGAACGCCAACGAGGTCATCGCCAATCGCGCCGCGGAGATCATGGGCCACGGGATCGGCGATCGAGCGGTGCACCCGAACGACCACGTCAACTACGGCCAGTCGAGCAACGACGTCATCCCGACGGCGATGCACGTCGCCTCCCTCGAGGCGGTCGAGAAGGACGTTACGCCGGCTCTCGACACGCTTCGCGAGGCGCTCGAGGAGAAAGAAGAGGAGTTCGACGACGTCGTCAAGACGGGCCGGACGCACCTCCAGGACGCCACGCCCGTCACCCTCGGTCAGGAGTTCGGCGGCTACCGCACTCAGGTCGAGAAGGGACTCGCCCGCGTCGATAAGACTCGCGAGCACCTCGCGGAACTCGCCCTCGGCGGCACCGCCGTCGGGACGGGCCTGAACACCCACCCCGAGTTCCCCGGCCGCGCGGCCGAGTACATCACCAAGGAGACCGGCGTCCAGTTCCGCGAAGCCGACGACCACTTCGAGGCCCAGGCAGCCCACGACGCGATGAGCGAGGCCCACGGCGCGCTCCGCGTCGTCGCGGGATCGCTCAACAAGATCGCCAACGACCTCCGACTGCTCGCCTCCGGTCCGCGGAACGGCCTGGGCGAGATCGAACAGCCCGAGAACCAGCCCGGATCCTCGATCATGCCCGGCAAGATCAACCCCGTCGTCGCCGAGGCCGTCAACCAGGTCCACAAGCAGGTCGTCGGCAACGACGCCGCCGTCTCCGCCGGCGCCGCCGAGGGCCAGATCGACCTCAACCTCTACAAGCCCGTCCTCGCGCACAATTTCCTCCAGTCGGCGGAACTCATCTCGAACGCGAGCCGGGTCTTCGCCGAGCGCTTCGTCGCGAAGCTCGAGGCCAACCGCGAGCACTGCGAGACGGAAGTCGAGCAGTCGATGGCGCTCGCGACGTCGCTCAACGTCCACATCGGCTACGACAAGGCCAGCGACGTCGCCAAGACCGCGCTGAAGGAGGGCAAGACCGTCCGCGAGGTCGCCATCGAGAAGGACTACCTCACCGAGGCGGAGGCCGACGAGGTGCTCGACCCCCGGAAGATGACCGAGCGCGGCATCCTCGGCCGGGACGACTGATCGTCGCCGCCGATCGCTACTCCATCGACTGCCGATTGACCCGATAGCCGACCCACTCCGTCGAACACCTACCACCGTTTTGACACTGGTTCGATGACGACGGTTCCGCGCTCTCGATCGACCCAGTTCTGACAGGAAACGTAGAACACGGTTTCGAGTAAACTGGAAATACTGTGGTTCTTTCTTGCCGGAATGTTGATCCTAAATCGGGGCAGTAGCGCCGAATCAGTGCCACTCAGCGCGGAATAAAAGAACCCAAGCAGTTTTGAAGGAGGGTGTCGTCAGACGAAATATGCACACCTGTCGCAACTGTAACCAGTCATTCCAGACCGAGCTCGCCCTCGAGTTACACCGAGATACGTGCAAAAAGGGACAGCTTTTCTGTCAGGTATGTGGCGATCGATTTCGCGAACGCGACGCGACGCAGGACGGGTGGCATTACGAATGTCCGAACGAAGGCTGCGACGGCACCGGGCTGCAAGAAGACCTGTACCAGGTACGAGACGTCAAAGCGACGACGCAGTAGTCTCTGGCCGGCCGTTCTTCTCGCTTCGGTATCGGTTTGACGCTCTTCCACTCCCGCTCCCACTTGTAACACCGTTGGTTCCGCTCGCGGCGGTCGTTCCGATCATCGACCGCGTCGAGCATCGGGAAAATCGAGTCGAACGATCGAGGACGGACGGCGAGCCGGGGCGTTAGCTCAGCTTGGCCCGGCTGAATCGGTAGTAGCCGATGCCGAGCGGGAGCACGATCCACGCGACGACGAACACCCAGGCGAACCAGGTCTCGAGGTAGAACGGAACGTCGCCGGCGAGGCGATCGGCCGTCGGAACCGGCTCGACGCCGCCGATGTCGACGAGCGTCCAGGATATCGCGCCGATCGGTTCCCAGATGCCGAACCGCTCGACGAGTACGTACCACGTCGGGAGCCCGGTCGCGCCGGGGAACTCCCCCTCGAGAAGCCGATAGATCGCCATCGGAACCAACGTCCAGAGCCAATCGAAGACGATGTAGATGCCGAGGACACCGGCGACGGCTTTCGAGCGCGTGCTGACCGACGCGGACACGCCGACGGCGACCGACACGTACACCAGCCCCGTGATGATCGTCAGCGCCAGGAGTCCGACGTAATCGGCGGCGTCGAACCCGTCGTAGAGCGCAACGATCACGACCGCACCGACCAGGAAGCCGATCACCGTCGAAACGGTGACGACGGCGGTCCGTCCTACCACTTTGCCGGCGACAACGTCGAAGCGGGTGTTCGGCAAGCCGAGCAGGAAGCGGATGCTTCCCGACTCGCGTTCCTTGACGATCGACTGATACCCGACGACCAGCCCGATGATCGAGGCCATCAGCACGATCCACGTGAACATGAAGCTCATCGCATCGTCGAATCCCGGAGCGGGCCCCTGGCCGGGAACGTGAATGAGGTTCGGAATCGCCGAGATGCCCGCCACGATCAGGACCGTCAGCGCGGATAGCGCCCAGAACACCTTCGAGCGAACCGCGTCTTCGAAGTCCTTGCGGGCGATGTGTGCCCAGCTCATGCGTCCGATCCCTCCGGGGTCGCCGCGGGTTTCGGTTCACTCGCCGCCTCCGACCGATCGTCGCGCGTGTAGGCGGCGAAGAGGTCCTCGAGGGACGGCTCCTGGCTCGTGATGTCCGTGACCACCGCACCGGTCTCCTCGACGGCGTTGATGATCACCGCCTTCCGCCTCGAGTCGGCGAGCGCCGCCGAGATCTCGGTGCCGTCGACGAACACATCGGCGACGCCGTCGAGCGCTTCGAGGGCGGGGACGAGGTCGTCGTTGACGGCGTCAACGGTGACGGTCAGTCGGGAGTCCGCGTCGAACTGCTTTTTCAGCGCGCCGATGGTGTCTTCGGCGACGAGTCGACCGGATCGCATGATCCCCACGCGATCGCAGATGGCCTCGACCTGCTCCATGATGTGACTCGAGAAGAACACCGTCGCGCCGCGCTCGTTCTCCTCGCGGATGATCTCGCGCATCTCCCTGGCGCCGTTCGGGTCGAGGCCAGAGGAGGGCTCGTCGAGGATGAGGAGTTCGGGTTCGCCGACGAGCGCCATTGCAAGGGCGACGCGCTGTCGCATGCCGGTCGAGAAGCCGCCGGTCTTCCGGTCGGCCGCGTCGGTCATGCCGACCCGCTCGAGGAGGGCGTCGGGGTCGTCGTCCGTCCCCTTCGTGTTGATGGCGAACTGAACGTGTTTGCGGGCGGTCAGCCGCCCGTACATCCCGAAGTTCTCGGGGAGGATCCCGATCGATTGGCGAACGTTGACGGACTCGCGTTCGATGTCGTATCCAACGACCGTTCCCGTTCCCGACGACGGCGGAATGAACCCGAGTAGCATGTTGATGGTCGTCGACTTCCCGGCGCCGTTCGGGCCGAGAAAGCCGTAGATTTCGCCGTCGTGGACGGTTAAATCGAGCGACTCGACGGCCGTGACGTCGCCGAACTGCCGGGCGAGCGCGCTCGTCTGTATTGCTGGCACGGTTGATCGTTTATTTTCCAGATGGCAAACAGCATAAGCTCTCCTATCGAGACCGCGAGCTGCTCGATGCTGGCACGAACGCTGCCAGCACGCGTCTAGCTGTTCCACCGGACGATTCCGCGCCCCTCTCGCATGCAATCGTCCTCCAGAACTCCGTGAACCCCTAACCGCTAGCTCGGCGACCGATCCTCCGGCGATCGGACCAACTGCGGGATGACGATCCGATCGATCATCGCTCGCGTCTCGGCGGGCGCGTCGTCGTGCCCCAGGAAGATCTTCTTCACGTGTGCGCCGGTGACGAGGTCGTCGATGAAGTTCGCCGTCCGAACCGGGTCGATCTCCTCAAACTCCCCTCGGTCGATTCCCTCCTGAATGATGTCGCGTATCCGTTCGACGAATTTGGTGTACAGTCGATCGAGCTGTTCTTGATGGTCCGGATTGTGGTGCGCCTGCGACATGATCTCGTAGATCGGGGTCATGAACACCCAGAAGTCGACTTCGTCCATTCCCGATCCCAGGAGAATCAAATCGATCTCGTGGTTCAACTTCGTCAACGGATCGGCGTCCGGATCGTGATCGAAGTGATCGTCGCCGTATTCGATGAGGAACGAGAGGAGTTCCGTTATCAGTTCGTCCTTCCCGTCGAAGTAGTGGTTGATCAGCTGCCGACTCTTTTCGAACTCGTCGTCGATGTGCCTGACTCTCACGTTCGTGTAACCGTTCTTCGACAGTGCGACGAACGTCGCCCAGATGAGTTCCTCGTACGTCTCGTCTGGAATCGACGGGGGCTTCGTATCGGTCATCGTCGGGGATTTCGCTCAAGGATAGTTACCGAGACGGCTTGAACTGTTCTCATACGCTCCTAGCGACCATCCGGTGAACCGAAACTCTCAGTCGGCGGACCGGATCTGCGAGTTCGGAACTCCCCGTTTGGATATAGCAATATGAGATTTACCAGTCCGATCTCGGCCGAACACGTCCTGAATTACTATTCCAGGTGAGAGTACCTCTCTCCGGAATTGGCGAGGTGGAGTACTTCGAACGGACCGTGATCGGTCGCCGGTCGTCGTTTCCGTCCGTATTCGGTGGGTTCTCGATCACGTCGATCGCAGGTTACGCCCGTTCACCGGATCTCGAACGGGCACTCGCGTTTCGCGGACGAACGTTACGGATCCCCCGAAGCGCCGCAGGCGGTGGACGATCGCGTCGACGGCAAGGTGGCCCATAGTATCGATATGACGAGCCCCACAGCGTGAAGGCGTTCTGAACCTGCTGATAGGAAAGATGTGGTCACGCACGAAGGACAGAGCACGGATTTCAGGGTGCAACCGTCTACAGCCACATCGTCGGAGTCGGAACCGATACGATAACCGGCGACGTCAGGGCGTCATCCTGCAAACACCCATCGGACGTTCACGTGGGCATCGATACGAGTACCATCGACCGAGACGAACGAAGAGAGCCCGCAGTCTCGCCTGGCACCGATCGATCGGTCCGATCCGACGCGACGGAGGAAATCGGCGAACAACAGAGCCGGATCTGACGGTCGGTACCGACGCCTCGGTCGGCCCCAGATCCGGGGTCGGACGATGGGTCGGTTCGAAGGAATCGGTTCGACGGTAGCGGCGATTGATCCGAAGATCGAGTGATGGACGCGGCGTTCGTAATATCTATATGACACGTTCGGCTCCCCGGGAGTCGAATTCGACTACCCCGTTTTCCGGCCGTAACCCCTAGGGTGTGGCCGCCGAAAACGGGTGCGGAGATCTATAGCACTCCTGTCAACTATTGCGGTATTGGCCTACCGTAGGTGTCTATCTTCCTACATCATGGGCAGGCCGTACGGGAAAAGAGTGTAACCAGATGACACCATCCGCCGAGAGATCTCGTTTCGGGAGGCTGGTCGAACGCTGCCGTGGGAATTGATTATATCCCTCTATAGTACTGAAAATGGCGGTTTGATGGTGATAGATACACAAATAATGTATTAACCGGGCGGGATATGCAGGCCCATCCAGCGAAATAAATGCCCTTATTTGTGAATGTGGGATACAGTGAAGTGTCTCGACTGCGTGGACGTTCGTATGACCGACGACGATCGAGTCGCGGTGAAGACGTACGTCCCGCGATACCAGAAAGAGCACTGGCGCGAGCACGCCGACGAACTCGAGATGAGCCAGAGCGAGTTCGTTCGGACGATGGTCCAGGCCGGACGCCGGGAGTTCGAGGTTCCGTCTGCGGGCGAGTCGACCCGGACAGAATCGGCGCCGGAGCCCGACGGCGACGACGAGTTCGACGACCGAATCCTCGCCGTGCTCGATCGACGGGGTGCACTCGGCTGGGACGACCTCGTCGACGCGCTGATCGACGACGTCGAAGACGAACTCGACGCAACGCTCCAGCGGCTCCAGGACGAGAACCTGGTCCGGTACAGCGGCCGAGACGGCGGATACGTGCTCACGAACGATGAGTGAAGGCGCACAGCGGACTCATGCGGTCGAGTACTTCCTCCAGGACATCGAGCACCACGGCCGGAACGAACGGACGGCAGCCGCCTATGAACGGGTGCTGACCGACTACGAGGCGTTCCTCGAGGAGCGCTTCGACGAAGCGCCGGCGGAGGCGAGTTACCGGGACTGTATGGCCTACATCCACGAGCTTCGCTCGACTCACTCGGAGAGTACCGTCGCGACCTACGCGTCGTATCTCAACCGGTTTTACGGCTACTTAGAGCGGGTCGGCCACGCGGACGAGAACCCGATGACGGTCGTGCTCGAAGAGATGACCGAGTCGATCGAGGCGAACCCGACGCGACGGGATATCACGCTCCCGGAAATGCGATCGTTCGTCGCGGGTATCCGCCACCCGCTACATCACGCCCTCGTCGTCACGCTGCTGAAAACCGGTATCCGAGCCGGCGAACTGTGCAATCTCGACCTGATCGATCTCAACCTCGACCACGAGGCCCAGACGCGACAGCCCCGCGCTCACATCGCCGGGCGACCGGACTCGCTGTTCGTCTCGTCGGAGCACACCTACGGCCGCGAGTCGGGCGGTGAGCGCCGTCAGGCCTCGAACAAGCGAAAGCGAGAGACTGTCATTCCGATCGACGACGAACTGAAGGACGCGCTCGTCCGCTGGCTCGCGATTCGTCCCGATCGGCCGCCAAAATCGGGTCGATCGGCCGATCCGCTATTTCTCGGAACGGCGGATCGGTGGGGCCGACGGCTAACGCCTAATATCGTCCATCACACCGTCGAAATGTACGCCAGGGACGCCGGCTGGTACAGAACCGGCGGCGGCGCGTCCGAGAACGTGACGCCACACTACTTCCGGCACTTCTTCACGACCCATCTCCGGGATCGGACCGGCGATCGCGGGATCGTCCAGTACCTCCGCGGCGACGTTGCGAGCGACGTGATCGACACCTACACCCACAACTGGGGCGATCGGGTTCGCGAGACCTATCTCGAACACATCTACTCCCTGGCGGAGTAACGATTCGCGCTCCGAGAGAACGTGTTTCTCTACGGGTTCGACGACCCGTCGATCGACCGTGCGAGACCTGATTACTGGGTGATTTCAGACGCTGTTCCGTCTCGTTCGAAAACGAGCCCGTCCGATATCGGACCGATAAACCATATTCCGATATATCTAACTTCGGGGTAGAGCCGGACACGCCAAGGCCGATTCCCGGCGGTTCGGCTCCGCATCGTTCCGGTTTGTTCGGATCTTGGCGTTTCGTTCGGTACTCGATCGAGCAGAGAGGAGCGTCTGCGGGTAACGAGGAACCCGAGAATCGGCGACTACCGTTCGAGCAGGTTTGCGGCGGCGATTGAGGACGGGACGGGTTCACCCGGCCGGCGATCGCTCACAGCTCGACCGCGAGTTCCGTCTCTTCGGTCCCGTTCGCGAGCAGCGATCGAACCGCGGCGATCGACTCCGTGACTTCCGGCGTACTCTCAAGCAGGACGGTCTCGCTCGGGAAGAGTTGCTCGCCGAGTATCAGCCCGTGTTCGCGAGCGGTCGATCCGGTCATCGTCAGGTAGACGCCCGCGCCGGCGTCGGCGATCGCGGCTTCCTCTTCCGTCCCTTCCGGCGGGTACTCGAACGAGACGCCGTCGAGCGTTCGGGTTCCGAGCACGGCTTGAACGAGCCGCTCGTACCGCGGCTCGATGCAAAGCGGCCCCTCGTAGGACTCGAGGAACGATCGATCGAGCGACGTCGACGCGGGCACCGTTTCGGGGGTGGCCATCAGGGTGTGATACACCGTGTCGCCGAGTCCCGTCACCACGCGCACGTCCGTGTCCGCGGGGTTGATCCGAGCGTTGACGTCCGCGATCCGATCGAGCGGTTCCGGTCGGAGTTCGACGACCTCTTCGAGGACGAGGTCGGCGCTGTCGAATCCGAGCGCGAACTCGTGCGTGCGAAGCGCGCGAAAGGGCTCCTCGCGCCCGATCAACTGGATCTCGGTGCCGTCGGGAACGCCGTCGACGCCGCCGATCGGGATCGTCACGCTGTCGAAGACGATCCGCCGGGGCTTTCCGGCCCTGGCGTCGCGTACGAGCGTGTACTCCGGTTCGGTGGGATCGTCGACGGCGCTGTAGGCGGCGAGACGATGGTAGACGTCCTCCTCGTCGGGGGAGACCGTCCCCTTCGTAAGCGCCTTTTCGTGTCGGAGCGTCGAAGTGACGTCGTCCGCGAGAGCGGAAACGTCGAGTCGCCCCGCGAGGCGGTCAAACACTGACTCGAGCGGCCGCCCCTTCCGCGGAATTGCGATCGGAATCGTCTCGCCCATCGGTCAGTCATCGACAGGCGACGGATAAACGAGTTGCGTTTCGCGAACCGGCTCAGCTGTCGGAGAACATCGACCCGAGCTGATCGCGCCAGGACTGAATGTCGGTGACGTCCTCGCGAACCGCCTCCAGTTCGCCCTCGAGATCGTCGAGGTCGGATCCCAGTTCGTCGACGTTCTCGTCGAGGTCGTTCACGTCGGTTTCGAGGGTATCCACGTCGCCTTCGAGGTCGTCGACGTCGTCGTCGATCGTCGCGACGTCGTCCGCGACGTCTTCGAGATCGGTTTCGATGGTATCGGCCCGGTCGACGAGATCGGTCTCGACGTCGAGAACGTGGTCTTCGGTGTCGGTGAGGCGCTCGTCCATCGCGCCGAGGTCGGATTCGAAATCGGCGAGTCGCTCCTTGAACTCCTCGATCAACTGGTCGCCGGTACCGTGTTCGTCGAGAAACGCCTCGAGCGCGTCGGTGTACGCGGCGACCTCCTCGATCCGCGACTGGAGGTGATCGACCTTCGCCACGTCGGACCCGGTGAGTTCGACCTCGAGCTCGGCTCGGAGCACCTCGAGATCGTCGTCGTCGACCTCGTCGTTTCGGAGCTCCGCGGCGAGACGCGCGGCGATCGATTCGGCCGAGTCGGGGGCGGGCGCCGATTCGTCGTCGATCGCGAGGTCGGATTCCTCGACGTCGGTATCCGTCTCGTTCGCATCCGGGTGCGCGCCGTCGCCGGATTCGGCGTCGGACGCCCCGTCAGACTCCGGTTCCGTACCGCCGACGTCGATCGTGACCGTCTGTTCGGGCTCCTGCTCGGACGCGGCGTCCGGGTCCGCCTCGGGGTGGCTCGATCCGTCGACTTCCTCCGCGTCCGTCTCCGGTTCGTCGACGTCGGCCGCTGCCGCTTCGAGATCGAGGTCGATCTCGGGTTCGTCGATCTCGTCCTCGGGCGACTCGTCGCCGACGGCGTCGTGAGTGTCGTCCGCTTCGAGATCGATCGACTCGTCGGCCTCCTCCGAACCCGTCTCGTCGACGTCGTGGGCGTCCGACTCGTCGAATTCGAGATCGATTTCGACGCCGTCCGATCCGGCGTCATCATCGTCGCCAGCGTCCGCCGGATCGTCGCCGGGTTCCGGAATCTCGTCGTCGTCGAACCCGAGATCGATGTCCGGCGTCTCGTCGTCCGCCTCGCCGTCATCCGCGGCGTCCACCGGTTCGGGTTCGGGATCGACGTCGCTGAGATCGAGATCGAGTTCCCCGTCCGCGTCTCCGAGGGCGGACTCGTCGCTATCGGCTCCAGTCGGCTCGTCGTCTCTCGGGTCGTCCTCGAGACCCGGAACTGTGGTTGACTCACCAGAGAGCATGTCCTTTACGGGCTGGTTCCGATCGTCGGAGACGATGCTGCCGATGACGTCGTCGTCGACCTCGTCGGCGTCCGAACCGCTCTCCTCGCCCGGGTCGACTTCGACGATCGCCGGGTCTGCGAGGAACTCCGTCGCCTCGCTTTCGTCGTCGATCCGGATGCCGTACACCGTGACGAGTTCCCCGTCCGGCTCGATCGTGCCGGTGAACTCGACGTGGTTGTCCTGGAACGCGGTCCAGTCCTCGCTGTAGTAGTCCGGGTGGAACCCCACCCTGTCCATCGGAAACGATTCGGGGATATCTTCGGAGAGTCGGAACCTGACGTCGTCGTCGTGATCCGAGTGGATCTCGAACCGGATCGCAGGGACGGGAAACTCATCCGCCGTGAAGGTTTTCCGGACCGTCAACCCATCGGCGCTGACCTCGATCACGTCGTCCGTGTCGGCGGTGCTACTCATGAACCCAACGTTACCATACCACTACTATAAATTGTACGGAGGATCTCGAATTCGGAACGGTTCCCCTTCGAGCCCCTAGAGATCGACGCGATCGCCGATCTCGACGACCTCGAGTCGGCGCGGGTACTCGAATGACTTCGCGTGGTGGTGGAGCACTTTCGGATCCGAGGTGAGCCCGCGCCACATGTCCCAGTGACTCGGAAGGAGTCGATCGAGCCGCAGGTCGGCGGCGGCCTCGACGATCTGGTTTTCGTCGTTGTACCAGCGGGTTCGCTCGGGTTCCCGAGTTTCCTTGTCCGGAATCCGTCCCACGGTTCCGAACGCGAGGACGCCGAGATCGATGTCGTACTGCTCGCCGATACGTTCGAACTCGTCGGACGGTTTGGTGTCGCCGCCGTGGAAGAACGTCCCGGCGTCGTGTTCGAGTACGTAGCTCACCGGGTGGGTGGCGTCGGGGTCGAACGCGTCCTCGACGTGGAGCGTGAACTCCCCGATCTCGACGGTATCGCCTTCGGCGACGTCGGCGAACTGGTCCTCGCCGACGTCCCACTCGTCGGTCCAGTGTTCTTCGCGCGCGACCGCGAGGCTATCGTCGGGGGCGTAGAGGGTTGCGCCCGCGTTCGCGAGGAGTGGTCCCTGGCTCGGGCCGTCGACGTGATCGGTGTGTTCGTGCGTCGCGAGCACGGCGTCCGCCTCGGCGACGTCGGCCGGGTCGAACGGCACGGGGATCATCCGGACGGTCCGTGGCGGATCGCCGAGTCCGACGTACGGATCGATGAAGATCGTCGTCCCCTCGCGTCCTTTCAGCACGAAGCCGTTGCAGCCGAGGTACCAGATCGCCACCCCGTCCGGGTCGGCGTCTTCGACGTCGCGAACCAACCAGTCTCCCCAGTCGCTCTGGATCTGCGTCATACCGGGGAGTGCGTACAGCGACCGCGTAAGTGTTGTTGTTACCGATCGAGCGACGAATCGCGGCGGGCGCGAGCACCGGTGGACGCTTCGTTCTTCAGTCGCCGGATCGCGCGAAACCCGCAACTCGCGCGACGAGCGCCGTCATCGCGTTGCGCGACGCGCGCAAGCGATCGTGCGCTTCGGGATCGTCCAGACCAGGCCACTCGTCGCGGAGCATGGGGTGGCCCTCGTAGGCGACGCGGGACTCGTCGATATCGTACGCGACGAGGTCAGCGTCGGCGAGCGCCGGGAGGTGGACGTGAACGAGCGAAGCGAGCACTCGATCGACGCGGTCGGCCGGGATCGAATCCGGAGCGGCCCCGGTCTCGCGTTCTGCGACCGCCCTCGCGAGTGCTTGCGTCGAGACGGGCTGATCTCGGGCTTCGAGCGTACACAGGATCGCGCGCCGCCGTTCGTCGGCGATCGCCCCGAACACCGCATCGAGCTCGCCGGGCGGTTCGTCGGCGAAGGTTTTTGTGAGGGCCGTCGTCTCGAACGCCCAGTGGTCGGTGG
The DNA here is from genome assembly GCF_023028105.1 of Halosolutus gelatinilyticus. NCBI lineage: Archaea > Methanobacteriati > Methanobacteriota > Halobacteria > Halobacteriales > Natrialbaceae > Halosolutus > Halosolutus gelatinilyticus. The sequence goes on along the minus strand of NZ_CP095491.1, from coordinate 3,396,780 downwards.
CGACGACGCCTCCATCGTCGGTCTCCGCGATTACGCCGGCGTTCTTCAGCGCCGGTAGGTCGCGGTGGTGGAGTTCGACCCTGACGCGCCGATCGTCGTCGGTACGGCTATCAGTCAGTACCGCTGCGACCCGGCGACTAAGCTCGTCTTTCCCGACCGGGGCCGGTGACCGTTCGGCGACGAAACGAACGATTTCGCGCCGTCGGGGGGACGCCATGGCCCGATACACCGTGTTCAGGGACTGCGCCGATCGGTCCGCGATTTCCGAGTTAGTCATCGACTACTGCTCGGGTCGGTTCGGGCAAAAGTACTCCTCCAAAGAAGTTTGGGATCATCCATCAGTTACTGGGAAGAATAGGATAATTGAATTAATATCTCTGTTTTTCCACCCGTTCGATATTCGGTTTCGTGTAAAAGGACACAATCTCATACTCGAACGACCGTCACTTCGCGACGAAACTCAGCGAATCGTGACGCGGGTTCTCGACGTCGCTTACCAGGTGCCGTGGAAGGTGTCGAACGAGAGGCTGTCGAGCGGTTCGTCGCCCACGGCGATCCGGTACTCGCCCGGCGTGAGCATCGGCTTGTGGAATCGCGGACCGTCGTCGGTCGTAATCCGCGGACAGCCGGTGTTGACGAACGCGTCCATGTCGAAGTTCCGCAGGCGATCGGGCGTCACCTCGTCCATCGTGATGAGGTAGGCGTCGTCGTTGTCCGCGAGGATCTCCTGGGCGGTCTCCCAGCGGCCCTGCCCGATCTTGGTGCAGAAGATCACGCCCCACTTCTCGGCGTCCATCGCCCGGTGGACGGCGCCGTAGCGCTGTTTCAGGAACTTCTCCGTGTCGGCGACGGTGACGACGTTGTTGACCGGATCGGCGATGACGACGTGCTTGTCGGGGTGTTCCATCGCCAGCCCGAGCGGGTGGAACTTCCCGCCGCCGACGTAGAGGACCTGATCCGCGGGCACGTCCGCGCTCGCGTAGTTGCACCCGAGCACCTGCCCCTCGTGGGTCAGCCGATCGTCGCCGCGACGGCTGTGAACTTCGTAGCCCCGTTCTTCGAGGAACTCCCGCATCTCCTCGTAGCGGTTCATGTGCTGGGCCGTGGTGACGAGGCCGACGCCGCCGGTCTCTTCGGGCGGTTCGAGGGTGTCGAGTGCCTCCTTCATGATCGGCGTGACGTCGACGTTCGAGAACAGGGGGACGTAGATCACCTTGTCCGTGTCCTTCATCGGCGAGTGGCCGAAGTGGACGAACACGTCGGTACGTTTCATCAGGTAGGTGTCGAGGTCGCAGGCCCCGTAGCACGGCTGGCCCGAGAGCATGAACGTCACGTCGTCGGTCAGTTCCCGGAGATCGTCGGCGACGGCCGGCCCCCGTCGCTTCAGCCCCTCGGGGAACTGGAGCCCGACCTTCGCGGCGTCTCGCTCCTCGATCGCGTCGACGATCTGTTCGAGTTCGTAGTCCCACTCGCGATCGTGCTTGAGACGCATTCCCGTGTTCCTGAGGTCCCCCTCGCTGTACTCCGGCTCCTGGCTCATTGGCCCACATTATGGCCTCGGACGTATAACGCCGACGCTTCGGGGACCGACCGCGCTCGAATACCGTGGCGCGGACCGCACCGCTCGGGACTCTCGGTATCGGCGTCGGAACCGTATTCGGTTCGATACCGACGATCGGCGCGAACGACGCCGTCACGGGAGCCAGGTGGTCCGCTGCACGCGCGGGCGGCCGGCGAAATCGGGCGTCTCGAAGGCGGCCCGGAAATCCTCGGCGTCGAACTCCGTCGTCGCGTCGTTCAGGTCGTCGAGGAGAACGGCGATACGACGGCAGAGTTCCTGGTACTCCTCGTCGCGTTCGAGTTCCGATCGGGAGCGAGCCGCCTCGAGCGCGGCGCGCTCGGCCGCGAGGTTCGCACACTCGGCGAGTCGATCGTCGTATCGGGCGCGGCTGCGAAGGCGCTCGACGATCTCGACGAGTTCGTCCCGTTCGACGGGATCGTCGAGGGATTCGTGACAGGTGACGCGCAGAACGTCCGTCTCCGGTTCGACGGTGCCGGCCAACGCGATCGTTCGGTCGCGTTCCCGCCGATCGATCTCCCGGGCGAGTACGTCGCCGGACGGGGCCGGAAAGACCCGATCGAGGAGCGCGACGTCGACGTCGTCGAGGTCCTCGCGGGTGCCGTCACCGTCGATCACCGTTGTCACTCGGTACCGATCCGAGAGCCAGCCTTCGAACTGCTCGACGACGCCTGGCTCGTCGGCGACGACGAGGACGGTGTACGTGTCGTCCGGCATTTATTGCTGTGAGACAACGTACCGACTACCTCCGTATCAAAGTATTTTATCCGAGCCGATAGTTCAGATCGCCTATCAGGTCGATCGGACGAGCGATCGCGAGACGGCTGCGGCTCCGATAACATAACGAACGAAAAACACGTTATTCGACCCAACAGTCATAGTACTGGAGTGTAAACCGGGTGCCTATGACAGCGGAACGGCGCCCGAGCGGCTACCTCTTCGATCTCTATCGCCAGTACATCGGCGAACCGGAGGATCGAACGGACGTCTACCTCGGCTTCGGACTGTTCCTCGGTGGGATCGGCCTTGCAATCGTCGCACTGCTCCTGTACCTGTGGAGCAGCACGTTCGAGCCACGTTCACCGGCACATCTCACGTGGGCGGAGCCCGCGTACGCGGTGGCGATGGTTTCGCTTCCGATCCTGATGCTCGGGATCGTCGTCCTGCTCCCCTCGGAGCGTCGCGTCCTGTACGCGTCGATCGCCGGTGTCCTCGTGACGATCGTGGCTGTCGGCGCTTTCCTCTACGCCTACCCGGTCGACTGGAACGGCTACAACGCCGACTACACCGCGGAGGTCGTTGCGGTCTACGCCGTGGGACTCGCCTCGATCACGGCGTCGACCGGCGCGGCGCTGATCGCCCATTACCTCGACATGGCTCGCACCGTCGAACGGGTCGAAGCGGCCGACGACGAATCCGAGGACGAATCGTACACCGACGAGGAGATCCGGCGAGATATCGACGGCGCGATGGAGGGCGTCGACCTCTCGTGGGGCGGCGTCGAGAAGACGGATCATACGCGTCTGAACTTCTCGAACGACGAGTTCGACGACATCGACGTCGACGTCGACACCGTCGCGAAGAAGACTCGATCGACCGGCGTCGACGCGCAAGTCGCCGGACTCAAGGGCCTGAAAGGCGGCGAGACGAAGACGACGACGTCCAGCTCAACGGTCGACGAGCAGACGCAGAAGTTGAAAGAACTCCGCGAACAGAAACGCGCGGAGGAGGCGGCCGCCGAGGGGGCCGAGAGCGGGTCATTACTCTCGACGCTTCGGTCCCGGTTCCGGGCGTTGTTCGCCCGGGAGTAACAGTCTCGACGACGTATAAATACGGCTTTCGCGAGTTACTCTCATAATTGAAATTAATGCACATAGATTTATAATCCGTCAGTGGCCTTGGCAAACCATGGCCAAAGGCCTAGACGTTGGTACGATGAACATCCTGTCCGCACAGCAGGATGGTAACGACACGGTGTTCGTGCAGCAGCGGAACTCCTTCGTAGAGATCGAGTACTCGGACATGGCCGAGCAGATGCTCTCGCGAAGCGAAGTACTCCACATCCGCAAGGACGACAAGGTGTACGTCGTCGGCGACGACGCCCTCAACTTCGCGAACATCTTCAACAAGGAGACCCGTCGACCGATGAAACACGGGATCCTCTCGAACGACGAGAAGAGCGCGATCCCGATGATGAAACTCATCATCGAACAGGTCGTCGGCGAGCCCGCCTATCCCGACGAGAAGCTGTACTTCTCGTCTCCGGCGGATCCGATCGACTCGGATCTCTCGACGCTGTACCACCAGAAGACGATCGAATCCTTCCTCGACGACATGGGCTACGACTCCGAGCCGATCAACGAGGGGATGTCCGTCATCTACAGCGAACTCGCGGACAACAACTTCACCGGCCTCGGGATCAGCTTCGGCGCCGGCATGACGAACGTCTGTCTGGCGTACTACGCGGTGCCGGTCATGAAGTTCTCCGTCGCCCGCGGCGGCGACTGGATCGACGAGCAGGCCGCCCGCGCGACCGGGACGCCGGTCGACAAGGTGACCTCGATCAAGGAGGACGACTTCGAACTCGACTTCACGACGGACGTCGGCGGCGTCGAAGGGGCCCTCTCGATCTACTACGAGAACCTGCTCGATTACGTGATCGAGAACATCGTCGCGGAAGTCGACGACGAGGACGTGGAGGAAGGCCTCGACGTCCCCGTCGTCGTCACCGGCGGCACCTCGAGTCCGAGCGGGTTCGAGGCGCTCTTCCGCGACCACCTCGAGGACGCGAATATTCCGTTCTCGATCAGCGGCGTCACGCACGCGGACGAACCCCTCTACAGCGTGGCCCGCGGTGGACTCGTCGCCGCCCGCTCCGACGAGGACATCGACCACAAGGAAGAGGCCGAAGCGCCCGCGGCAAACGAGTAACGCCCTCGCTTTTCCGTTTCCAGTTCGTCTCTCAGCCGCGGCTCATCGTCGCTTACAACGTCCGATCGGCACAGGACGCCGATCGTCACCCCTCGTAGAATCGGTTGAACGCGTCTCGCCAACTCTCTCGCCTCTCGGGTGGCCGATCGTGTTCGACCGGGACGTCCGCATACCCACAGTGCGGACACGTCACGGTCGAGACGTCGCCCAAGGAGAGTTCCTCCAGGGACCCCTGACACCGTGGACACTGCTCCATACCTGTAGCTGACACGGTACGTTCTTAACTCTAGTCGATACTGTAACGTAACTATTATTTTCGCAAATCTAGTAAATCGGTCCGAGATACTCGGGAGTCGACGTCGATCGACGCCGCCCGAGTTCTCGACGAAACGCCTCGATCCCCGGCGTCGTATTACTACTGCGAATTGGACAAACTTTTTGTATGCAGCCCATGTATGGTCCGATAATGAGTACGACATCCGCGTCCGACCGCGACCCCCAGATCGACGGCTGCCGACCCGCAGACGTCACCCCGGTGACGCTCGACGCCTCGGCGCTCGAATCGACGGCACCGCAGCAACTCCGCGAGTTCAAACGCGCCCTGATCGACCAGGGATTGACGCCCGCAACCCTGACCGTCGACGCGTGTTTCGACGAGAACTGCTCGCTCGCGACCCAGGACGAGATCGATCGAATTCGACGCTACGTCCGCGCCGGGGCGTTCCTCGGCGTCGGAACCGTCACCGTGGCGATCGACGAGGTCGCCGACCCCGAGAAGGTCCGCCCCGCGCTGTCGGCCTGCGCCGAACGCGCCGATCGCGACGGCCTCACGCTCGACGTCGACGGCGACGTCTCGATCGAGTACTGAGCGGGCATGTCGGGTCCCGCACGGCGAACGCTCGCCCGGCGACTGGAGTCGGTCGCGGATTTTCGCCGCCCGTCCGCGTCGCTCGAACAGTACCTGACGCCCGCCGACCTCGCCGCCCACGTTTGTCACCTCGCCGGCCTGCAGGACGACCTCGGTCGCCCGGTCCTCGACCTCGGGACCGGAACCGGCATGCTCGCGATCGCCGCCGCGCTTTCGGGTGCGAAACGCGTCGTCGGCGTCGACGTCGATCCCGACGCGCTCGCACTGGCTAGAGAGAACGCCGCGGCGGCCGGCGTCCCTGATTCGATCGACTGGCTCCGCGGCGACGTCACTCGCCATCCGTTCTCGCTGTCGGACGCGACGATCCTTTCGAACCCGCCGTTCGGCGCCCAGCGCGGGAACCGCCACGCCGATCGGGCGTTCCTCGAGACGGCCGCGGCGGTCGCCGCCGTCTCCTACACGATCCACAACGCGGGGAGCCAGGAGTTCGTCGAGTCGTTCGCCGACGACGCCGGGGCGACGGTGACACACGCGTTCCAGGCGCCGTTTCCCATCCCGAAACGATTCGAGTTTCACACCGAGGCCGAGCGGTCGATCGACGCGGAAGTGTTCAGAATCGAGTGGTCCTCGTAGGCAATCCGATCGCCTCGGACGGGTCGTTCGACGTCACCGCGGTACGACGCGGCCGATCTGGGAATCGCCGACGGGCCGGTCGCGGATCTGGGCTACGTGAACGAACGGCAACGAACGAGAAATCTCTTCGGGACGGTCGGGCCCGATCTCTCCGCCGCGATCGATTGATTCGTCCGTCCGTATCGGGCCCGACGGCACGGTTGCGGAGCGTACTTCGAACGATGCCCCGACGGCCAGCGGCTACCGATACGTTTCTTCGCGCGCGACGGCAACTTCGGTGCCGTCCGCGCTGGCGTAGAGCGTCGCCCCCTCGCGTTCGAAGGTGAGCCCACCCGCCTCGACCGTCTCGTTCTCGTCGGGAATCGCCGCGGCGTCGACGATGCCGTTGGATTCGACTTCGATCTGGAACTCACCGTCCTCGGACGCGATCGTCACGTTCCGATCGGCGATTCGGAGGTCAGCCTGCGAAGTGTTCGACTCGTACGCGACCCGTTCGTCGGCACCGTCCGCCCAGATTCGAACCTGGTAGACGGTCTCGTTCCCGACGGGGTTCCAGCCGGTTCGCTCGACGTGGACGGCCTCCCGCCAGCCCGGCCCGCCGACGTAGATCGTTTCCTCCCCGTCAAAGGCTAGCTGCTGGGCGGACACCGCCTCCAGCCACAGGTTGCGCTCCTCGCTTACGACGATCACCCCGCTGGACTCGATCGCCAGTTCGTCGTCGAACCCGCCGACGGCGATCGCCGAGACGAGTTCGTTCTCGACGTCCTCGGCGTACATCACGGTGTAATCTTCGACCTCGACCGACGCCTCCGAGGCGCTCGGTGCGGTCGTTCCGTCGAGGAGGAGTAGGTTTACCGGAATCGCGATACCGGCGACGATCGCGAACACGACCAGAACCGCCAGGAACGCGGACCCGCGGTACGTCGCGTTCGACAGGCGCGACTCGTTCGTCCGGGCGCCGGCGCCGATCGCCCGGATCCGATCGAACCGATCGCTCGTCCTCGCACCGTCTTCTCCCTCGTGGTCGGCCGCAGAACCGAGTTCGAGGGCCCGATCGAGGGCCCCGGTCCGCCTCGTTCCGACGACGGGGAGGCGGCGTGCGAGCCGCGGCGGGACCAGCGGCGTCTCGGGCCCAACGATCGCGACCGTGACGACGAGCGCGAGGATCGAGACGATCACGACCCCCGGCCCCCGGAAGAGGACGTAGGTGTTCGACTCGCCGAACCAGTAGATCGCCCACAGCGAGCTCGAGAAGCCGTACAGCAGGATGGCGAGCCAGGTCCGCAGCGCGTCGGGCCGGCGGTTCCGTTGCTGGAGGACGAGGACGCCGAGGACGAGGCCGACGAAGAAGCCGAGGGCGTGGCCCTGGATGGCGATCGTCGCCCACGACGGCGGGGCGGGCGGCTGCGCCTCGGCGGTGTAGACGTAGATCGGCGACTGCAGCGCCCGGTACACCGTCCCGAGGACGCTCCTGACGCCGATCACGGCGAGGATCGTCGCGATCGGATAGTGGACGATGGCGAAGCCGGCGAAGGCGAAGACGACCCCGGAGAAGCCGATCACGGGGCCGAGCGCGAAGAAGCTCGTGAGCAGGGCGACCCCGATCGCGGCGAGCGGGAAGACGACGAGCGCCCGAACCCACGGCTCGGTTCGCCACGAACCGACCGACTCGGAGTCGCGCTCGGCCGGATAGTGCCCCCAGGCGAACTCCGCGATCGGCGCGACGACGAGCGTTCCGATCAGGTTCCCAGTGAGGTGGTTCGGTCCAGCGTGGGACAGCCCCGCCGTCAGCATCCCGAGCGGGTAGAAGTACGACCACGCTCGGAACGGAATCACCACGGGGTCGGCGAAATCGCCGATCCCGTCCTGGACGAACAGGTAGACGCAGCAGACGAGCGCGATCACGACGAGCGTTCCCCAGGGAACCCCCATCACGAGCCGCGATCGGGCGACGTCGCCCCACCGTCGGCCGCGCCGGTCGAGCCGTTTGACGACTGCGATCGAACCCAGAATCGTCGCCACAACGACGACCGCGATGGCGGTCGCGATCGGATCCATGTCCTGTGGTTCGATCGGAGCCGTATAGGGATTTACATTCCGCGGGTGTCGTCGACGGACGGTCGGTTCGGGCGGCGCTCGCCGACCGTGTGGCCGGGCCGATCGAGCGTTGATCGGGCGACCCGCCGACCCGAGTTCCGCATCGATCGCGCGAGGGGCGCGCGATCGGCGAGTCGGCGGCGTTCGGCGGCGACGATAGGGTCGGCTTCGAAAGGTACAAGCGGCCGACGGACGGAATACCGGGTATGGAACTGCGGGTTACCGAGAGCAGCGAGGACGAACTCTCGATCGAAATCGCGGGCGAGGACCACACGTTCATGAACGTCCTCAAGGGAGCGCTTCTCGAACACGAGGACGTGAGCGCGGCGACTTACGACGTCAACCCCGAGCAGTCGGGTGGACAGACGGAGCCGATCCTCACGATCAAGACCGAAAGCGGCGTCGAACCGCTCGAAGCCCTGGAGGACGCGGCGGTCAACGTCCGCGAGAAGGCGGTCTCGTTCCGCGACGCGTTCGAGGCTGCGGCGTAACCGTCGAAATCGACGCCCGCTTTCGAACGGCGGTTCTCGTCCTATTATTCGACAGTTACCACGCCGTCCGTCGAGTCGACGGTGACCCGCCGATCCTCCTCGACCGTTAGACTCGCGCGAGCGAGATCGATCGAATCGCTGTCGGACGGGCGATCGGCCACGACGACGGAGTGTCGGGACGTGAGATCGTTCGTTTGCTCGTACGGCTGCGTGTAGTAGCCGTGAAGGTGGAGGCCGTCGTCGACGGCTTCGGCGCGAGCCCAGCGGTGCTCGACCGAACCGGAGCCAAAGCCCGACTCGACGACGATCACGACCCGGCGGTCGAAGTCGACGGTTTCGAGCGTCGACCGAGCGTCCGCGTTCGTCTCTTCCAGGTCGACCACCTCGCCCAACTCGTCCTCGCCGAGGACGAGCCGAACCGCGTACGCGCCGCCCGCGAGATCGAAATCCACGGTCCGGAGCGCGTAGTCGGCGAGTCGCACGGACTCGAGAGATTCGAACGCGACGGACGGTTCGGCGGCCATGTGTTCGCCGAGATAGTCGTCGTTCCACGCTTCCCGCGGCTCGTCCTCGTCGTCGACGTCGGGCCGCTCGATCTCGTGCGGCGGCTCGTCGACGCGGGGGTCGCCGTTCGACCCGTACGTCCCGTCGGTACCGGTTTCGCTGTCCGTATCCGTTTCGCCGTCAGCGTCCGTTTCGCCGTCAGCGTCCGTACCCGGGTCGCTGGTCTCGTCGAGACAGCCGGCGCCGATCGCCGCGAGCGCGATTCCGGTTCCCGCGACGAACGTCCGTCGAGTGGGTCGGTCCATACGATCCCGTTACGGACGGGGCGATAAGTCCCTTCAGCTAGCTCAAAGAGCGCTTGTAGTGTTTCGAGTTACCGACCGACGGTCTCAGCACGCCGCGTACATCACGAAGACCCGATCGTCCAGGGCGACGTGAACGTCGATCCCCTCGGCGCCGAAGCCGGCTCGAACCTCGTCGCCGAACTCCGACCCGAGGAGTTCGGCGGCGATATCGTCGGCGAGGGCGCCTTCGTCGTCGTACTCGTCGATCGAGATCGTCCCGATCGCCAGCGGCGCGCTCAGGACCCGGTCGCCGCCGCAATCGGGATCGAACTCGTCCAGCGGCGGCACGTCGACGTCGTCGGGATCGATCTCCTCGTATTCGATCGCGACCACGTAGCGGTTTAGATACTCAGCGTACGCGCCGAGTCCGTCGTCGTGCGATCTGGAGGGGGCGTTCGCGGCGTCTCGCTCGGCTTCGAGCCGATCGTGGACCTCCCGTTCCGTCTCGTCGAGATCGAGGCCCGCGGCTTCGGTCCCGCTCCCCGGGGCGTCGGGAGGTGACGAGGTTCCGATTCCCGGGAGGATCGAGAGCGGGACGGTGCCCGTGACGAACAGGAGGGCGACGATCCCGACGACGACGAGGATCGGCGCGTACGGCTTTGCGACCTCGACCCACCCGGGAACGTCGAGGTCCCGATCGACGTCGGCGTAGCGCTGTTCGGTCTTCTCCAGGTCGGGGTTGCCACACCGCGAGCACGGCGGATTGTTTCTGACGTGATCGCGACCGCAGTTCGGACACCGCCAGACGTAGGTCGTTCCGGTGTCGACCGTTCGCGGGACGAGTTCGTCGTCGGTTTCGCTTTCGTCGACGCGGACGATCGCCTCTTCGAAGACGTTGTGACCGCACTTGTCGCAGGGCGGATCGTTGTCCGCGTGTGGTTTCCCGCACCACGTGCACCGCCACTTCACTGGTAGAAGTGCGCGACTACGAGGCCATAAGCGTAGTGGATAACGCAGCGAGATCGGTTTCGGCGAGCGTCCGACGCCGGAACGCTACGGCCGGCGTTCGACGGGAACTTAGAGGCGAACGGGGACGCCGTGCTCGTCGAGGTACGCCTTCGTCTCTTCGATCGAGTACTCGTCGAAGTGGAAGATCGAGGCGGCCAGGCCGGCGTCGGCGCCGGCCTCCGTGAAGACGTCGTACATGTCCTCGGGGCCGCCACAGCCCGAGGAGGCGATCACCGGCGTGTCGACGGCGTCGCAGACCGCCGTCGTGAGGGGAAGGTCGTAGCCGTCCTTGGTGCCGTCCTTGTCGATCGAGTTGACGAACAGTTCGCCGGCGCCGCGGGATTCGGCCTCCCGCGCCCACTCGACGACGTCAACGCCGGTTCCCTCGCGGCCGCCCTTCTTCGTGCACTCGAACCAGCAGGACTCGCCGTCGATCTCGACGTAGTGTTCGCCCCCCTCGTCGAACCGCCGTTTAGCGTCGACGCTGATGACGATACACTGGCTGCCGAACGCGCGCGCGCCCTCGGTAATCAGTTCGGGGCGTTCGAGCGCCCCGGTCGTGATCGAGACCTTGTCCGCGCCGGCCCGCAGGGTTTCCTTGATGTCCTCGGCGGTCCGGATGCCGCCGCCCACGGTGAGCGGGATGAAGACCTCGTCGGCGACGCGCTCGACGACGTCAAGCATCGTCTCCCGGCCCTCCGCGGACGCGGTGATGTCGAGGAAGACGAACTCGTCCGCCCCCGACTCGTTGTACGCCTTGGCCATCTCGACCGGATCGCCGGTGTACTCGAGGTCCTCGAAGTGAACGCCGGTGTAGACCGCCGGATTCCCGTCTTCATCGAGATCGACGTCGATACACGGGATGATTCGCTTGGTCAATACCATGTGGTTACTGTCCGTCCGTTCGAACCGGGAGTAGTAAAGGAACGTGATCCTTCGCGGTCGATCTCGAGGGTCGCCCGCACACCGTCTCAGTGAAGTTAAGTGCGCGAAACGGAAACCTACGCGCATGGCAGACGATACCGATCACGCGGCGGACGACGATTCGGGCGCGGACGTGGGACACGATCTCGACGCCGAGCGGACGACGGCGCCGATGAGCGACTACTCGGCGCGCGACGTCGGCGTCGGGTTCGTCGTCCTCGCGATCGGGGCGGCGATCGCGTTCGGCATCCCGCTGGCGACGCTGTCGCTCTAACTGAGTTTAGAAGACGTACTCGTCGTCGTGGCCCATCATCCCGTCGTCTTCGAGTCCGGTTCCCGGACTCTCCTCCTCGCTCATCGGGCCGCTGGTCTTGTAGGCTTTGATGCCCGTCGAGAGGAGGTCCTCGATCGCCTCCTCCCGATTGACGAATTCACCGCGCTCTACCATCTGCGCGATCTGCATCTCGAGGTGCTCCGGAATGGTGATCTCTACTTTCGGCATCTGATTCGGCTTTCGGCGAGGGGGTATTTAGCTTTGACGGGGAATCTGCACGGAAGCGGAAGAAAAATTCTCTCGGCCGTAACTAATGTTTCCCGTCCCGTTCGTCGGCGAGCCGACGATCGATCGACGCGCCTGGAACCGCGTCTGGCAGGGCGTCGGGCGGGGATCGGACGATCGGCTCGGTCCGCGCCGTCGGCCGTAATCCAAGCGGCGACGCCGCGACCGGTGACCGGCGACGGCCGACAGTCGGAGGACTCCACGTCGTACCCGTCCAAAAAAGCGTTCCCGCGATCGCTCGGCGGCGGCGATGCAGTCGATCGAGTTACCGGTTGCCCATCATCGAGTCGATCGCGTTCTTCAGCGTCGAGCCGGGCTGGGTGATCATGTCCAGCTGCTGGCGCATCTTGCGCTGGTTGAAGTAACTCGCGAACGCGAGGATCGTCGGCGGCCACAGGCCGATGAACAGCCCGCGCTCTCGCTCGCCGCGCAGGAAAAAGTAGTACCACGACAGCCCGACGGAGGCCGCCGACGCGATGAACGCGGGCCCCATGGCCTGTTCGCCCACCTCTTCCGCTGCCTGTCCTGACATTTCACGCTCGGTGATCTGCTGTCTACTAGCCATACGGACGTACGGTCGCGGAGTCGTTACTAAGGGGTGACGAGGGTTTCGAGAGCAACAGCCCAATTGTGGTTCCGCTCGCACTATTCCGGACCGTTTCGACCCCGGTGCAGTCCGGGAAACGCCACGTTATCGCGAGAACTCGTATCACGAACTGTGTTTTCCCTTCCGCAGGTCGACGCTGGACGGGTGGCCGATCGGTCGATCTCATTTTCGCCGTCGAGACCGCCCTCGCCGGTCTCGGCGATCGTGACCGAAACGCCAGCGTTACGTCGGCGACGCCGGTACGGATCCGTATGAGAGACGTCACGGACCTCTATCGGGAGTTCGGGGACGATCGGCTGCCCCCGGGACAGCGCGAGACCACCGCGTTTCCGGTGCTCTCGAAGAGCGGGACGCCCGACTGGGACCCCGATACCTGGGAGTTCACCGTCGCGGGCGCCGTCGAGACCGAACTCGGCTTCTCGTGGGACGAGTTCCGCGCTCTCCCCGGCGAAACCCAGCGTCAGGACTTCCACTGCGTGACCGGTTGGAGCAAGTTCGACTGCGAGTTTACTGGCGTCCCGTTTCCGGAACTCGCGGAGCGAGCGGGCGTCCACGAGGATGCCGTCCACGTCATGTTCTCCGCGCTGGACGGCTACACCACGGACCTGCCGCTTGAGGCGTGCCTCCGCGACGGGGTGCTTTTCGCCTGGAAATTCGACGGCGAGCCCCTGCCCGAGGAGCACGGCGGACCGCTTCGGGTCGTCACGCCCCACAAGTACGCCTACAAAGGGGCCAAGTGGGTCGACGGGATCGAGTTCCTCACCGAACCCCAGCGCGGCTACTGGGAACGGCGAGGATACTCTCAGACGGCGAATCCGTGGCGCGAAGAGCGATACAGCTAGCGTCGCTTCGCGAATAGTTAGGCTGAAGGCACGTCAGTTCCCAACTGCGTTCGATGGACCACACGCCGGGGGAGGGAGGACTGGCGGGTGAGGCAGCGTCGGGTCCGCGGACAGCGGATGCTCTTATCAGCCGATGTCGCGAACTCGAGGATGTCTCCTTCGCCGCGATCGTCGACGCCGCGGACGCGGCGCGAATCCAGTGGGCCACGCCCAACGGATTGGAGATCGCCGGTCGCGGCGTCGCCGCACGGATTACGGCCGGCGGCGCGGACCGGTTCGATCGCGTTCGCGCGGCGGCGAGCGCGGTGTTCGACGGCCTCGACCACGACGGCCCCGCCGTCGCTCGGCCGCGCGCGTTCGGCGGCTTTTCATTTCACGACGGCCACGAACCGCGGGCGCCCTGGGCCGGATTCAACGCGGCGTCGTTCGTCGTCCCGGAGATTCTCGTCACCCGAAGCGACGAGGGAACGTGGCTGACGGCGGTCGCAACCGACGACGAGACGGCGACCGATCGGCTGGATCGCTGGTACGATCGACTCACCGCGGTGGCCGCGATGCGCCCGAGCGGAACGGGTCCGGGCGTCGCCGAGACGCGCCGAACCACGTCGCCCGCGGTGTGGACCGACCAGGTCGAAACCGCCCTCGAACGGATCGCGGACGGTCGGCTAACGAAAGTGGTGCTCGCGCAGGCGCTGACGGTCGATATCGAGGGACCGATCGACGTGCCGGCGACCCTCGAACGGCTCCGACGACAGTACCCGAACTGTTACCGGTTCCTGATCGGTGCGGCGGACGGGGGAACGTTCTTCGGCGCGCCACCCGAGCGCCTCGTTTCCAAGCGCGGCAGGCACGTCGAGACCGAGGCTCTGGCGGGTTCGGTTCCCCGCGGCGAGACGCCCGAAGCGGACGAGGAGTACGTCGATCGGATGCTCGCAAGCGAGAAGTTCCGGCGGGAACACGGCCTCGTCGTCGAGGCGATCACCGAACAACTCCGCCCCGTCGCCGCGGAACTCGTCGTCGACGACCGGACGATCCGGCGACTGGCGACGATCCAACACCTGCAGACGCCGATCGAGGCGACGCTCGACGGCGATCGGCACGTCCTCGAACTCGTGGAGGCGCTGCACCCGACCCCCGCCGTCGGCGGCGTCCCCCCGAGCGCGGCCTGGGAGACGATCCGGGACACGGAGACGTTCGATCGCGGCTGGTACGCGGCCCCCGTCGGCTGGTTCGACGCCGACGGCGACGGCGAATTCGCCGTCGGGATTCGCTCCGCGATCGCCGCGGACGAGACCGTCACGCTCTTCGCGGGGAACGGCATCGTCGCCGACAGCGATCCGGACGACGAGTGGGACGAGGTACAGCTGAAGTTTCGACCGATCCTCGACGAACTTCGAGACGACGATGACGGCACCTAATCGCGCGACGCTCTGGGGGCGGGTTCTCGTCGACGAACTCGCGACCGGCGGCCTCGAGGCCGTCTGTATCGCCCCGGGAAGCCGATCGACGCCCCTGACGGTCGCGTTCGCCGAACATCCGGATATCGAGGTCTTTTCGCACCTCGACGAACGATCGGCCGCGTACTTCGCGCTCGGTCGCGCCCGGCGAACGGCCGAGCCTACCGCGCTGGTCTGCACCTCGGGCACGGCGGCGGCGAACTTTCACCCCGCCGTGATCGAGGCGGACCGGGCGCGCGTCCCGCTGCTCGTGCTCACGGCCGATCGCCCCCTCGAACTGCGGGACAGCGGCGCGAACCAGACGATCGACCAGGTCGACCTTTACGGGGACGCGGTCCGGTGGGACGCGGAACTCCCCGACCCCGAAGCCGACGAGCGGAAGGTTCGAAGCCTTCGCACGACCGCCGCACGAGCGCTCGCGAAGACGACCGGTACCCCGGCTGGCCCCGTCCACCTCAACTGTCCGTTCCGAAAGCCGCTCGAACCGATCGACGTGCCGGGGGACGTGCCGGACGCCTTCTCGGACACGCTGGCCGGACGGGGCCGGGACGGGCCGTTCGTCGATACCGTCGCCGGCCGGCCGACCGTGGATCGCGAGCCGATCGGCGCCCTCCGCGAGGCGCTCGTCGACGCCGATCGGCCGCTGATCGTCGCCGGACCGGCGGATCCCGCGGATCTCGCGGGGCTCGATCGGCACAGCGTGAGCGCCCTCGCGGCCCGACTCGGCGCGCCCGTGCTCGCCGACCCGCTCTCGAATCTGCGGTTCGGACCCCACGTCGACGGCGCCCCGATATACGGAGGGTACGACGCGTACATCGGCGCGATGCCGGCTCCTGACGTCGTGCTTCGGTTCGGCGCCTCGCCGACTTCGAAAGCGCTGCGACACGCGCTACGCGATGCGGACGCGGACCAGTACCTGATCGACCCCGCCGGCGAGTGGCGCGAGGCGACGTTCACCGCGACCGATCTGCTGGCCGCGACGCCGGAATCGGTCGTCGAGAGCCTAGTCGACGGCCTCGACGCGGCGGACGGCGATATCGACTCTGACAGCGACGAGTGGATCGCCCGGTTCGACGCCGTCGAGCGCCGACACTGGAAGATCCGCGACGAGGCCCTGACGGCGGACGAACCCTCCGAATCGCCCTTCGAAGGCGCGATCCTCGCGTCCGTCTTCGCCGACGCTCCCGATCGGGCGACCGTCTTCGTCTCGAACAGCATGCCAATCCGGGACGCCGATCGGTTCGGCCGGCCCCGTCGCGCGGACCTCACGGTGCTCGCCAACCGCGGCGCGAGCGGGATCGACGGCATCACGAGCACCGCGCTCGGAGCCGGCAGCGTCGACGCCGACCCGCTCGTGCTCGTCACCGGCGATCTCGCCTTCTACCACGATTCGAACGGCCTGCTCGCGCTCGATCGCTGCGGCGTCGACGCCACGATCGTCCTGCTCGACAACAACGGCGGCGGCATCTTCCACAAACTCCCGATCGAAGGGTTCGATCCGCCGTTTACCGGCCAGTTCAAGACGCCACACGGGCTCGATTTCGAACCGCTCGCCGACCTCTACGGGTTCGAGTTCGAACGCGTCGAGCTGGCCGACTTTCCGGACGCGTACCGGCGGTCGCTCGATGCGGACGGGACGCAGGTGCTTTCGATCGAGTTCGACTCGGCGGCGAGTCACAGACGTCGGGAAGACCTTCGCCGACGGGTCGAAACCGCAGTCGAGCGAGACGGGAGCGAATCGTAGACGGCAGGGTGCCCGAATCAGGGTCGTAATACCCACCAGACCCCGATCGCGTAGCCGAACGGGATCCAGCAGCACGCGATCGCGAGCAGGCCGCGAATCGAGAGCGGACCCACCGGGGCCGCGTAGAGCCCGATCGGCGTCGTCCAGTTCGTCCAGTCGTCCGCGAATCGCTCGTCCCCGTCGCACAACGGGCGGTTTTCCTTCTCGACGCGGTCCTCGATTTCTCGGTTCGTTCGGCCCCGGAATCGGCCGCCTCGTCCGCGGACGAGGCGGTCGCGTCGGCGAGACGGACGTACGACTCGTGACCGAGCCGATCGTACCGCGCGCGTTCGGTCTCGTCCGCGAGGACCGACTCGGCGGTCGAGACGCGCGTGAACTGCTCGGCCGCGTCGGGGTCGTCGTTGTGATCCGGGTGCGTCTCGAGGACGCGGCCGCGGTACGCCGCCCGGCTCTCCGCCTGCGTCGCGTCCGGATCGACCCCGAGAACGTCGTAGTACGTCTCGCCCATCGATCGGGTCTGGGTAGGCGTCCGGGCGAAAAATCCCTCGGATCCGGCGACTGTCAGCCGAGGTGATCGACGCGCCGGCGCCTCGGTGCCGGGCCGGTTGACTTCTCGATCGAGACCTGGACTATCGGCTAGCAGGCGGAATTACCGTCGGTAACTGGCCGTTGTCGGATCGGCTCATCTCCGACGGATACACTATAATGTGCTATATCAAATCCGGTGGTTCGACGATCGGTTCGTCGAGCACGATGGTCCGAGTTGACGGCAGACGCGGAAGTGACGGGTGTATAGAGCGGGTCAACGAGCGATCGCACGAGTTCTCCAGCCACGAGGAGACCGGCGTAACTGGGACGATCGTCGAGATGACGAAGGAACTGTGACGGCGGCCGCTTTCGGCGGATCGGCTAGCTTCGCCGCAGCGGATCGGGATCGGTCGCGATCGCACGACTCCCGGTTCGACGGTCTCAGGCCCTGCAAACGGCGAGCATGTGCGGCGACAGGTCGGCCACCGATCGATCGGTCCGCAGCAGGTCGTTTACCTCGCGAATCGCGTCCCGATCGGCCGCGGTCAGGTCGTCGAAGCGAGTTCGACGGGTCGCGGCGACGCCTTCGAGCGCGACGATCGTCTCGACGGCGAGTCCCGCGTCCGAGAGGAGGGCTTCGAGTTCGTCGCGCCGGAAGAAGTGGCAGTCGAAGAGCGTCGGTTCCGTGCCGCGACTCCGCACGAGGTCGCCCGTGTGATCCCCCTCTCGGACGATCGCGGGCAGCAACGAGGGATCGAGGGGTTCCTCGTCGCGACCGGCGTACTGGGCCGTGATCAGCACGATTCCGAGCAACCCCATGACGGAGACGAAGACCGGTTCTCCGGGGTTCGTCACTCGTTTCAGTTCGCGGGCCGCTCGGCGCCGCTCGTCCGCGTCGAGGACGTGCGAGAGCGGCCCGCCGAGACAGCACGTCGCGTCGAACGCGTCGTCGTCGAACGCGAGGTCGCGGACGTCGCCGTCGACGACCGTCGCGGCCTCTTCGACGTCGCGCTCTGGGATCTTCTCGCGGGCGATCGTCCGCTGGGTTTCACTCGGTTCCGCGAGCGTCACCTTGTACCCCCGCCGGGCGAGCCAGACGCTGTACCGGCCCGCCCCGCCGCCGATATCGAGGACGCGCGGGGCGTCGGATCCGCTCGCCGGCGGAAGGTGCGCTTCGAGTCGATCGATCGTCCCCTCCCACTCGAGGCGGTGGAAGAAGTCTCGATCGAGCCGTTCCCACTCGCGTTCGCCGTACTCGTCGTAGAACGATTCGGGCTCCGTCCGATCGGACTGGTCCATCTGTCCGCCATTTCTCTGGGTGGTGAATAACTGTTGTCGCGAACCGCGCCGATCGCGGCGGAGACCGGTCCGGATAGCGACAGAGCGACGCGACGGACCGGGTGCGAAGTTCGCGGCACCGACCGCGGACGCGAATCTATTTCAGGCGCTGCCCGCCAAACTGGAGGCAATGGTTTCGAAACTCTTCGATGCGGATCGGTGGGAACCGATCGACGGCTTCGACTTTCGCGATCTGACCTACCATCGGGCCGTCGACTCCGGGACGGTCCGCATCGCGTTCGATCGGCCCGCGGTCCGCAACGCCTTTCGGCCGGGGACCGTGGACGAACTCTACGACGCGTTGGATCACGCCAAGCGGCAGACGGACGTCGGCTGCGTCCTGCTGACGGGCAATGGGCCGTCGCCGAAGGACGGCGGCTGGGCGTTCTGTTCGGGCGGCGATCAGACGGTTCGCGGGGAGGACGGCTACCAGTACGAAGGTGACGAGGAGAGCGAGGCGCAACGCGCCTCGGAAAATTCGAGCGGACAGCGCCCGCGAGCACGGGCCTCGGAGCAGGGGCGGCTCCACATCCTCGAAGTCCAGCGGCTTATCCGGCACATCCCGAAGGTCGTCGTCTGCGTCGTCCCCGGGTGGGCCGTCGGCGGCGGCCACTCGCTGCACGTGGTCTGCGATCTGACGCTGGCGAGCGAGGAGCACGCGAAGTTCCTCCAGACCGATCCCGACGTGGCGAGCTACGACGCCGGCTTCGGCTCCGCCTACCTCGCCCAGCAGATCGGCCAAAAGAAGGCCCGCGAGGTGTTCTTCCTCGGCAAGACCTACTCGGCCGAGGAGGCCGCGGAGATGGGGATGGTCAACGAGGTCGTCCCCCACGACGAACTCGAGGAGACGGCCCTGGAGTGGGGCCGGCGGATCAACTCGAAGAGCCCGACGGCGATGCGGATGCTCAAGTACGCGTTCAACATGGCCGACGACGGCATGATCGGCCAGCAGGTGTTCGCCGGCGAGGCCACGCGACTGGGATACATGACCGACGAGGCCGAGGAGGGCCGCGACGCGTTCGTCGAGGGCCGCGATCCGGACTTCGACGACTACCCGTGGCACTACTGAGTCCGCGATACGTTCAGGTGATTTGATCTATTCGGTCCGCGAAGCGAACGGCACCTCGAATGAGCTACTCGACGCGAAGACGACTTCTGTTCGGCGCGATCGCCGCGTTCGCTGCAGGTTCCGGCTGTCTCGGGACGTTCGATGTCGGCAGCGACGAGGCCGGCGATCCGTCGCGCGCAATGCCAACGTTGACACTCTCCCGAGTGGGATACTCGAGAAAATGAGTACGGCCGAAGTCGAGACTTCGCGGACGAAGGCGTGGCTGATGGCCGCGCGTCCGCAAACGCTTCCCGCGGCGGCGGCGCCCGTTATCGTCGGAACCGGGCTCGCGATCCACGAGGACGTGTTCGCCCTCCTCCCGGCGATGATGGCCCTCGTCAGCACGGTGCTAATCCAGGTGGGGACGAACTTTGCAAACGACTACTACGACGCGATCAAGGGTGCGGATACGGACGATCGAGAGGGCTTTACGCGGGTCACGCAGGCGGGCCTCATCCCGCCCGAGCGAGTCAAACTCGCGATGATCGTTGCCTTCGGGCTGGCGATCCTCTCGGGGACGTACCTCGTCTACGTGGGGGGACTGCCGGTCCTCGCGATCGGCGCCGTCAGCGTCTTCTGCGGGTGGGCCTACACCGGCGGCCCCTACCCGCTGGGGTATCACGGCCTCGGCGATCTCTTCGTGTTCGTCTTCTTCGGATTCGTCGCCGTAATCGGCACATACTACGTTCAGGCGGCGGCCGCCCTCGAGCCGCTGACGATCGCGATTCCGGAGGGGACGATCACGCGCGAGTCCATCGTCGCGAGCCTCCCGATCGCCGGCATCTCGACGGCGATCCTCGTCGTGAACAACGTCCGAGATCTGGAGACCGACGCCGAGGCCGGCAAGCGGACGCTCGCCGTGCGGCTGGGCTATCGCGCGAGCCGCTTCGAGTACGTCGGCCTGCTCGCGCTGGCGTACGTCACGCCGCCGTGGTTCTGGCTCGCCGCCGGCTTCGACCCGACGATCCTGCTGCCGCTCGTGACGCTCCCCTACGCTGCGCTGGTCGCGCGGACGGTCTGCACCCGGACGGACGGGGCGGCGCTCAACCCCGCGCTCGAGCGCACCGGAAAGCTGCTCGCGCTGTATGCGATCCTGTTCGCCGCGGGGCTGATCGTATGAGTTCGCCCGAGGAAGGCGGCTGCGGGTCGGGCCCCGCCTTCGAGTATCGCTCCTTCTCGCTGCCGCTGAAGCGCCCGCTCGAGAGCGCGACCGGGACGATCGAGTCCCGCGACGGCTTTCTCGTCCGACTCGTCGACGACGACGGGAACGTCGGATACGGCGAGGCGACGCCGCTGACCGGCTGGACCGAATCGATCGACGACTGCGAATCGGCGCTCGAGCGGGCGGGCGACGCCGTCGAGCGGGGAGACCAGCGCGGCGCGCTCGAGGCCGTCGATCGGACGGTCGCGGCCAGGCACGCGGTCACCCTCGCGTTCGCGGACCTGGAGGCGACTCGTGAAGCGACCCCGCTGTACCGGTATCTCAGCAGGGGGCCGCTCGTCGGACGAGTCCCGGTGAACGCGACGGTCGGCGACGGCGATCCGAGCGAGACCGCCGCGGCGGCCCGGCGCGCGCACGAACGCGGGTTCGACGTCTGCAAGGTGAAAGTCGGGCTCCGATCGATCGAGGAGGACGTCGAGCGGCTGCGCCGGGTCAGAGACGCCGTCGGGCCGGGCGTCGAACTCCGCGCGGACGCCAACGAGGCCTGGACCTACGAGGAGGCGGAGTCCGCGATCGAGGCCTTCGCCGCCCTCGACGTCTCGATCCTCGAGCAGCCGCTGCCCGCCGGCGCGCTCGAGGGACACGCCGCGCTCCGCGGGAAGGGCGTCTCGATCGCCCTCGACGAGGGGCTGCTCGATCACGGCATCGACACGATCTGCGAGGCCGGCGCGGCGGACGTCGCCGTGCTCAAACCGATGGCGCTCGGCGGAATCGACGTCGCCCGACAGGTCGCGGCGTGGGCGACCGAACTCGACGTCACGCCGCTGGTGACGACGACGATCGACGGTGTCGTCGCGCGCACCGGCGCGGTCCACCTCGCGGCGGCGATCGCCGACGTGCCGGCCTGCGGGCTCGCGACGGGCGAGCTGTTGGCCGACGACCTCGCTCGCGACCCGGTCCTCCTCGAAAAGGGGTCCGCCGTGGTTCCGCAGGCCAAGGGACTCGGCGTCGACGGAGCGTGGGAGGAATGAACGGCGAGCCGGTCGCGTGGCCGACACGCGATCTCCTCTCTCACCGCGCGGCGACCACGCCGGACCGGACAGCGATCGTCGACGCCGACGCCGGTGCGGAGTGGACGTACGGCGAGTTCGATCGGCGCGTCGACTCGGTCGCCGGAGTGCTCGCGGTGAGAGAGGACGATCGGCTCGGCGTGCTCTTGGGGACTCGACCCGCCTTCGCTGCGGTGTACTTCGCCGCGATGCGCCGCGGCGCGACGGTCGTTCCCCTGAACGTCCGCGAGACGGTCGGCGAACTCCGATCGAAGGTGCGGCGGATCGAACTCGACGCGATCGTCTGCGAGTCGGCGACGGAAGGGGGCGCCGCGGAACTCGCGAACGGTCCGGTCGTCTCGGTCGACGAGCCCGAACGCGACGGCGTCTCGTCGCTCCGGGCGGATACCGACGGGGACGGAGACGCGACACCGGTTCGACTCGACCGCGATCGAACGCACCTGCTCATGTTCACGTCGGGCACTTCCGGCGAACCGAAGGTCGTCCGCCTGACGCTCGGCAACCTCGTCGCCAGCGCCACCGCGTCGGCGTTCCGCCTCGGCGTGTTGCCGGACGATCGGTGGCTCTGCTGTCTGCCGATGTACCACATGGGCGGGCTGGCGCCGGTCGTCCGATCGACCCTCTACGGGACGACCGTCGTAATTCAGCGCGAGTTCGACCCCGAGCAGACGGCCCGCGCGATCGACGAGCGCGACATTTCGGGCGTCTCGCTCGTGCCGACGATGCTGACGCGGCTGCTCGACGCCGGCTGGACGCCGCCCGAGTCGCTGCGGTTCGTCCTGCTCGGCGGCGCGCCCGCGTCGCGAGAGCTGATCGATCGCTGCTGCGATCGAGGGGTGCCGGTCCACCCGACGTACGGCATGACCGAGACGGCGTCCCAGATCGCGACGGCGCGACCCGAAGACGCGTTCTCGAATCCGGGGACGGTGGGCCGGCCGCTGGTCTGCACCGACGTCTCGATCGTCGACGAGTCGGGCGAACTCGTCGACCCGGGCGAGAGAGGAGTGGTCGTCGTCTCGGGACCGACCGTGACGCCGGGTTACCTCGATCCCGATCGGACCGCGGCGGCGTTCGGCGAGCGCGGCCTCCGCACCGGGGACGTCGGCTACCGCGACGAAACCGGCCGGCTCTGGATCACGGGTCGCGTCGACGATCGCATCGTGACCGGCGGCGAGAACGTCGATCCCGACGAGGTGGTAGCTGTCCTCCGAGAGCACCAAGGGGTCGCCGAGGCGGCCGTCGTCGGCCTCCCCGACGAGGAGTGGGGCCAGCGGGTCGCCGCGCTCGTCGCGCCCGACGCCGACGGACCATCGACGCCGGACGGACGATCGGCGTCGGCGACGGAGGCGCGATCGACCGACTCGATCGACGTCGAGGCGGTGCTGGCCCACTGCGACGATCGACTCGCCGGCTTCAAACGCCCGAAGACGATCGGCGTCGTCGGTGCCCTTCCCCGGACGCCCTCGGGAACCGTCGATCGGGACGCCGTTCGTGAGCGGCTACTCGCGGAGGGGGTCGACGTGACCGAGTCCGACTGAGCGCGGTCGTCGATGGCGCCGACGGGTCGTCGTCGCCCCACCCGGAACCGAAGTTAAGGCGCTCGCGCCCCTACAGCGAGTCGTGTGTACGCTGACTCTCGCCTGGCGGGCGTTCGACGAGGCGCCGATCGCCGTGGCCGCGAACCGTGACGAGCGACTCGATCGGGAGTCGATACCCCCCGGCGTCTACCGCGAGGACCCGTTCGTGATCGCGCCGCAGGACGCCGAAGCCGGCGGAACCTGGATCGGCTACAACGAGTTCGGGGTTTTCGCGGGCGTCACGAACCGCTGGACCGACGCCGATCTCGCCGGAGATCGGTCGCGAGGGTTGCTCGTCGCCGACGTTCTCGAAGCCGAATCCGCGGCCGAGGCGGCGACGATCGTCGAGGAGACCACCGACGAATACGAGTACGAGGGGTTCTACCTCGTCGTCGCCGACGCGTCGGACGCGTTCTGCTTCCGGTGGGAGGGCGACCTGCGTCGAACGACGTTCGAGCCCGGCGTCCACGTCGTCGTCAACGTCGCGGTCGACGACGACGCCGAAATCCCGTCGATCCGGCGGGACGCCGCCCGCCAGCAGGCTGCGAATGCCCGTGCGGTGCGGGCGGAACTCGCAGCCCGACCGAACGAAACCGCGACGGAGTGGCTCGATCGCGCGGGCGAGGTGCTGGGCGACCACGAGTACGGCGTTTGTATCCACGGCGACGGGTTCGGCACCCGATCGTCGTCGCTGCTCGCGATCGGCGCGGAGCCGCGGTATCGCTACGCACCGGGACCGCCGTGCGTGACCGACTACGAGCGAGTCGACCTCGGGGACGGCGCGAGCGAGGTCGGCTGAGACGGATCCCTCGCCGACGAAAGGCACATTTAAGCGGATCGATCCACCTCGTATAGACATGGACGGATTCCTGCCTGCCGCGACGTACATGGAGAGGTGGTCGCCGTGAGCGTCTCTGCGATCGAAGCGGAACTCTCCGAGGACGAGCGCGCCGGACTCGAGCTCGTCCGCGAGACCGGCGGCATTCACCAGAGCGACTTCTGGAAGGACCTCGACGTTTCGTCGCGCAAGGGAAGTCGAATCGTCGAGTCGCTCGTCGAGAAGGGCCTCGTCGATCGCGAGGAAACGATCTACGACGGGCACAACACCTACTACATCACGCCGACCGCCCGCGACCTCGATTTCAGATTGCTGATGGCGGGCGACATGCTCTCGCCGTTCATCGGCGAAGAGGAAGTCGATCCGAACAGCGACGCCTTCTCGCAGTGGATCATGAACCTCGCGTATCAGGAGTGAGTTCGCGGTCGGATCGATTTTTCGGACGCCGCCGGCTCGTCGATCGACGTCGTCAGTCGTACGGATAGAATCGCTCGATGAGGACGAACGGGTCGCGCTCTCGATTGTAGTAGGGAACGTCGCCGTCGATCACCTCGATCAGTCGCCGGTGAACCTCGCGGGCGGCGCGACCCTCGTCCGGATCGAGGTGGTGTAGCCCCCGCATGTCGGTCCAGAACCC
This sequence comes from Halosolutus gelatinilyticus, assembly GCF_023028105.1. Taxonomy (NCBI): domain Archaea; kingdom Methanobacteriati; phylum Methanobacteriota; class Halobacteria; order Halobacteriales; family Natrialbaceae; genus Halosolutus; species Halosolutus gelatinilyticus. The sequence continues at coordinate 3,371,994 of NZ_CP095491.1, read as the reverse complement.
GCCGTCGAGCCAGAGGAGCGTCTCGTCGCTCGACTGGTAGACGACCGCTCCCTGCTCGGCGAGGCCGTCGATCGCCAGTTGGCGACCGGTAAGCTGGGCCCGCGCGAGCACGGCGATGAGCTGCCGTCGCGAGACCGGCGCGTGCAACGCGACGTCGTCGATCGTCTCGCCGAAGTAGCCTTCGACGAGATCGCAGGCCCGCGAGAACTCGTCGAACTCGACCTCGTGACCTCGCGTGATTTTCATGACGTACGCTCGACTGGTTCGGTGTGCTGAACGTTCGCACGATCACTATAAAAAGATACCTCCGAATCCGCCGGTACGACGGGCGGACGAGCCGCGTCGCGATCAGGCGAGCGCGCTCGCGGCGCGAATTAGACGCGCTTCGCCGAACGCGGGGCCGACGAGCTGCAGGCCGACCGGGAGGCCGTCGGTCTCGCCGGCCGGAACCGAGATCGCGGGGAGATCCGCGAGGTTGACCGGGACCGTATTCGCGTCGGCGAGGTACATCTGGAGCGGGTCGTCGAGACTCTCGCCGAGCTCGAACGGCGGCACCGGCATGGTCGGCGACGCGAGGACGTCCGCCTCGGAGAGCGCCTCGTCGAAATCCTGCTTGACCCATGCGCGGGCGTCCTGGGCTTTCTTGTAGTACTTGTCGTGATACCCCGCCGAGAGGGCGTACGTCCCGAGCAGGATGCGGCGTTTGACCTCGTCGCCGAACCCCTCCTTGCGGGTCCGTGCAAAGGTCTCGTTCCAGTTGCCGTCGGCGTCGGCCGAGTGGCCGTACCGGACGCCGTCGAACCGGGCAAGGTTCGATGAGGCTTCCGACATCGCGATCACGTAGTAGGCCTCGACGGCATGTTCGACCGACGGAAGCGTGACCTCGTGGTACTCCGCGCCCCGATCCTCGAGATCGGCGATCGCATCCCAGAACGTTTCCACGACGCCTTCGTGGGCGCCGTCGAGCAGTTCCGTGGGAACGCCGATCGAGAGCCCCTCGACGTCGCCGGTGGCGGCGTCGGCGTAGTTCGCGTCGTCACCCGCCTCGCGGGTGGTTCCATCTCGGTCGTCGCTGCCGGCGATGACGTCGAGGAGCGCCGCCGCGTCCTCGACGGTGTTCGCGAACGGGCCGATCTGCTCCAAGCTGTTTCCGTAGGCGACGAGCCCATATCGCGAGACCAGCCCGTAGGTGGGCTTGATCCCGACGATGCCACAGAAGGCGGCCGGACAGCGGATCGATCCGCCGGTGTCGGAACCGAGCGCGAGATCGGCTTCGCCGGCCGCGATGGCCGCCGCGGAGCCGCCGGAGGAGCCCCCTGGGACCCGTCCGGGCGCGGCCGGGTTCTCTACGGGTCCGAAGTACGACGTCTCATTCGTCGTCCCCATTCCGAACTCGTCCATGTTCGCCTTACCGACGATCGTCGCGCCGGCGTCCTTCAGCCGCGAGACGACCGTCGCGTCGTACGGCGGGACGTACTCCTCGAGCATCCTGGAGCCGCAGGTGGTACGGACACCCGCCGTCGAGATGTTGTCCTTGACCGCGACGGTCGTCCCGGCCAGCGGGCCGTCGCCGTCGCCCTCGATCCGTTCCTCGGTGATGAAGATGTTCGCTGACATGATCAGGAAACGTTCGGTCCTTTGAAATATTCGTCCTCGGTCTCGGACGCGTTTCGGAGCGCTTCCTCGCTGTCGAGCGAGTCGCGCTCCTCGTCCGGACGCATCACGTTCGAAAGCGTCGCCTCGCGATCGACCTCCGGCACCTCGTCCAGCGTCTCGAAGTACTCGAGGATGTCCGCGAACTGGCCCGTGAACTGCTCGACCTCGTCGTCGTCGAGGTCGACGCGAGCGAGCTCCGCGACGTGGCGAACCTCCTCGGGACTGACGGCGTCGTCGCTCATATGCAACCCCACCGGTCTCCGGAGAGTAAGGGTTTCGATACCGCCGGCGCAACCGTCGGCGTTCGATCTCGACGCGGTCCGGAGGGCAGTCGCCCGTTCATCGGTCCGTACTATCGAAGAATTTAAGTGATAGAACTCCGTTAGCGTTGCGAACGCTAGAACGGTTCTCCACCGATCGTTCCTACTGGTTCCCAATACAATGACAGACTCCACCATCCGAACCCGGACGGGTGAGCGACGCCAGCGCGAGTCCGAGGGTCCGGCTGAGGCCGACGAACAGGAGCGAGAGCAGTGTCCGGAGTGCGACGGTCGCCTAGTCTCCGACGACGAGCACGCCGAGACCGTCTGCGAGGACTGCGGACTGGTCGTCGAGGAAGGCGAGATCGATCGCGGGCCGGAGTGGCGCGCGTTCGACGCCGCCGAGAAAGACGAGAAGAGCCGCGTGGGCGCCCCGACGACGAACATGATGCACGACCAGGGGCTCTCGACCAACATCGGTTGGCAGGACAAGGACGCCTACGGGAAGGCCCTCTCGAACCGTCAACGCCAGAAGATGCAGCGCCTGCGCACCTGGAACGAGCGCTTTCGCACCCGCGACTCCAAGGAGCGCAACCTCAAGCAGGCGCTCGGCGAAATCGATCGGATGGCAAGCGCGCTCGGCCTCCCCGAGAACGTCCGCGAGACCGCCTCGGTCATCTACCGCCGCGCGCTCGAAGAGGACCTCCTCCCCGGCCGATCGATCGAGGGTGTCGCCACGGCCTCGCTGTACGCCGCCGCCCGACAGGCGGGGACGCCGCGCAGCCTCGACGAGATCACGGCCGTCAGCCGCGTCGAGAAAGACGAAGTCGCCCGCACGTACCGCTACGTGGTCCGGGAACTCGGCCTCGAAGTCCAGCCCGCTGACCCTGAGAGTTACGTCCCCCGCTTCGCGAGCGACCTCGAGCTCTCCGACGAGACCGAACGGCGCGCGCGCAACCTCCTGAAGACGGCCAAGGAGAAGGGCGTCCACAGCGGCAAGTCACCGGTCGGCCTCGCGGCCGCGTCGGTCTACGCCGCGGCGCTGCTGACCAACGAGAAGGTCACCCAGAACGACGTCAGCGAGGTCGCCAGCATCTCCGAAGTGACCATTCGAAATCGGTATCACGAATTGCTCGAGGCCGAAGACGGTACCCGCGTCTGATCTCCGTCCGAGAGCGCGGCACGGCCCAGTTCCCCCCGTCGGGTCAAGATCGGCTTGACGCCAGTTATCCCCGCGCTAACTGATCGACCGTCGTGATAATTACCTCATAATGAATATCGGAGGATTCGTCGTCGACGGTATGCAGTGCGATAACTGTGACTCCGAAGACGAGATCGCGTACACCCTTACGACGTACGTCGACGGCGGCTCCGAGGAGGCCGTCGATCTGCATTTCTGTTCGACGGACTGTCTCCGCGTCTGGACTTGAACCCGGCGCCTGGTTCGGGGCGGCTCGCGGTCGGCGCGGAGATCGATCGACTCGACCGCGCCCCGTGTCAGCTCCCCAACCGCTATCCCGATCGCCGCACAACCTCGGGAACGCATGCACGAAGGTTCGGGCGCTCCGGGGACCGACGCGTCGCTGCTGTCGACCGTCGAGGTCGATTCGAACCACCGGGTGGTCAACGGCGTTCGGCTCCACACCGTCACTGCGGGGGCCGAGGACGGTCCGCTCGTCGTGTTGCTCCACGGCTTCCCCGAGTTCTGGTACGGCTGGCGCCACCAGATCGAACCGCTCGTGGACGCCGGCTATCGCGTCCTCGTCCCCGACCAGCGGGGGTACAACCTGAGCGAGAAACCGAGAACCGTTCGGGCGTACCGCCGGCGCGACCTCGCGCGCGACGTCGTCGATCTCGTCGCCGCCGAAGATCGCGAGTCAGCGCACGTCGTCGGCCACGACTGGGGCGGCGGCGTCTGCTGGGACCTCGCGCTCCGGTACCCGGACGTCGTCGATCGCGTCGGGGTCGTCAACATGCCCCACCCGACGGCCTATCGCCACCAGCTTCGATCGAATCCCGAACAGCTTCTTCGAAGCTGGTACGCGGTCTCGTTTCAGATCCCCCGCGTGCCCGAACTCGTCCTCCAGGCGAGCGATTTCGCCCTGCTCGAACGCGGACTGCGCGAGACGTCCGCACAGGGAACGTTCTCCGACGAGGCGCTGGCTCGCTACCGGCGCGCCTGGAACCGGGAGGGGGCGCTCACCGGCATGCTCAACTGGTATCGGGCCAGCGCCCGGTACCCGCCGGAGTACGGCCGCGATCGCGTCACGGCGCCGACGATCGTCGTCTGGGGCGAAGACGACGAGGCGCTCGTCCCCGCGCTCGCGACCGCGAGCCGCCGGTACTGCGACGACGGCCGCCTCGAACTCCTCCCCGAGACGAGCCACTGGGTCCCGAGCGAACGGCCGGACGAACTGACGGACCTCCTGCTCGATCACCTGGCCGACGCGGACTAGCCCTCCGGTTGACGGCGACCGACGGGCGACGATCGTCGCCCACCTGGGCATTCCCGCGGCGTAGGAATCGGCCGAATGTATTCGTAGCCACCGAGGCGTAGGTTCGATCGGAATACGCTCGCATGGCTCAAGCGACACTCACGATTACGATGCCCGAGGAGGTCTGGGTACACCAGATCTCGACGGCCTACCCGGACGCGACGTTCAGAGTCCTCGCGGCCGTTCCGGGCTCGGAGTCCGGCTTCGCGCTCGTTCGGATCGCCGGCCCCGAGGTGGCCGACGTGCTCAACGACATGAGCGAGCACCCGCAGCTCACCGAACTGACGCTCGTCCAGCGGAGCGAGAACGAGGCGACGGTCCACTTCGAGACGACGGAACCGCTCCTGCAGTTCTCCCCGCGGGAGCCGGGGATGCCGATCGAACTCCCGGTCGAGATTCGGGACGGGGAGGCGACGATCGACGTGACCGGGTCGCGCGAGCGGATCGCCGAACTGGCCGACCAGTTGGAACGGTTCGGCCTGCGGTACCGGATCGAGCACGTCAAGGAACGGCTCCACGAGAGTCAGTTACTCTCGGAGCGCCAACTCGAAATTGTGGCCGCCGCCGTCGAGCAGGGGTACTACGATACGCCGCGTCGGTGTTCGCTGACGGAGCTGGCGGAACACCTCGAGATCGCGAAGTCGACCTGCAGCGAGACGCTCCACCGGGCCGAAGAGGCGATCATCAAGCGGTTCGTCGAGGATCTGCCGGGACTCGAGGACGAATCGCTCGAGGGGCGATTCGCCGCGAACTGATCAATCGACCCAGGTCGCTGACTCAGAGGCCAGCTTGTTTCTAGCTATCCGTATGCTGGACTCTCGGTGATGAATTGCGACCTATATGTATAACCGAACATGTTCGCGCCGATTCTCGCGAAGTGGAAACCGGGTCCATATTTCAACTAGATCTGGTCGTGAGTCTCGGGTTAGAGGAATAGATGGACATATTAAAGTACACCCCGGCAAGTTACTGCTCTACGAAACCGCCGTGTACAGAGGTGTTCTGACCTGATGAGTACGGACGACGAATCATTCCACCCGCTCGGAAGCGAGTGGGAAGACGAACTCGAGTCGATGCTCGACGATACCGAGTACGATACCGAACTCGGTATGCAAATGGCCCAGGACGCGATGCGCGTCACCAAGGGCGAGCTATCCGAAGCCGAATTCCACGAGATGTATCACGAGGACGTGATGGAGGAATTCGGCGAGGACAGCCGCCCGACCGCCGAAGCCTTCGAGACCGCCCAGAAGGAGGCCAAGGGCACGGTCTCCCGGATGCTCGAGAAGTTCGGGGGTGACGGCGAAGAGAGCCGCCGCGAGGCGATGAAGAAGATGGGAGCCGGCGCGGCGGCCGTCGGGCTCGGCGCCTGGGGCACGGCCGAAAACAGTCGCGAAGCCAACGTCGCAGCCGCGGAGGCGCCCGAAGAAGGGGGGCACGACGGCCTCCAGTGGGGGATGACGATCGACCTCGAACGCTGTGACGGCTGTCTCTCCTGCGTCAACGCCTGTTCCGAGGAAAACCAGCTGGATCAGGGGGTGAACTGGATGTACGTCATGGCCTTCGAAGACGGGACCGCCAATAGCCCGTCCACCCCGCCGGACGTGAGAGGCGGGGTGCCCCAGAACATGCTCGTACGGCCGTGTCAGCACTGCACCGACGCGCCGTGTGAGAAGGTGTGTCCGACGACGGCTCGACACACCCGCGATAAAGACGGCCTCGTACTGACCGACTACGACGTCTGTATCGGTTGCCGCTACTGCCAGGTCGCCTGCCCGTACGGCGTCAACTACTTCCAGTGGGACGAACCCGACGTCGCGTACGAGGACATTCCGGAAGAGTCGGAACGCATTCCGGACGACTCGGACCCACGCAACGCTACGATCGCCGAGTACGAACACGGCGAGCGCTGGGTCGACGCTCGCGCTCCCCGCGGCGTCATGAGCAAGTGTACGATGTGCCCGTCCCACCAGGACGGGGATCGCGGCGACGAGATGGTCGGCACGACCGCCTGCGAGCAGGCCTGCCCGCCGAACGCGATCCAGTTCGGCGACGTCCATAACAAGCGGAGCGATCCCTCCCAGCACCGCGAGCACCCGAGCAAGAGCCGGGCCATCATCGACATCCACAACGCCGTGCCGTCGCCAGACACAGTCGATGAGACCCTCAGCGAGGACGACGACCTCCAGTCCGCGATCGAGGCGCTCGAGATCGATCGCGAGTTGGTCAGCGTCATGAAGGCGATCGACATCGTCAGCGAACGGCTCGGCCCCGGCGACGCGGAGAACAACACCATCCTCGAGAAGGAACAGACGATCCTCGAGTCCCTCGACGCGCTCGAGGAGTACGTCGACCTCGAGAGCGAGGATACGCTCTCCGAACTGCGACTCGGCGGGGGCAGCGCGAACGACGCCAACGGTCGGCTGCGGGAGTACGCCGGCAACCCGAGCTCGAAGTTCAAGCTGCTCGAGGATATGGGGACCAATCCGAACATCACGTACATCGGTGACGAACCCGGCGCGCACGCCCACCAGGTCGACGGTCCGGTCGCCTACGATGACCTCGACCTGACGGACAATCGCAAGGAAGTCCTCGACAAGGGGACCGTCGGCGACGCGGGGGTGCGGATTAAATGAGCACCAAGACCCCGTCCGAAGCGGACATCCTCCGGCCGATCAACAACATCAGCAAGCAGTACATCGCCCTGTTCGCCGCCTGTGCGCTGGCGCTCGGCGCGTTCCTCGTCGCCTGGGCCTACCAGCTCCAGAAGGGACTCATCGTTACCGGTCTCGGCGACTGGGGCTCCGGCGGCGGCGTCACGTGGGGGCTGTACATCGGGGCGTTCATCTGGTGGGTCGGCATCGCCCACGGCGGGATTATCCTGTCAGCGTCCGTCAGACTGCTGGGGATGGACCGGTACATGCCGGTCGCCCGCCTCGCCGAACTGCTGACGATCGCCGGCCTCTCCGCGGCGGGCTTTTACATTCTCGTCCACATGGGCCGTCCGGATCGGATGGTCACGAGCGTCCTCGGCCACTACCACATCACGGTCAACAACTCGCCGCTGGTGTGGGACGTCACCGTCATCACGGCCTACTTCGTGCTGACGGCGACCTACCTCGCTCTCACGCTCCGATACGACATCACGCGACTGCGCGACCAGCTTCCGGACCGCTTCGAGCCGATCTACAAGCTCATGACCCTCGGCTACTCCGAGAAGGAAGATCCGATCATCGAGCGGATGGTCTGGTGGCTCGCGCTCGCGGTCATCATCATGGCCCCGCTGTTGCTCCACGGCGGCGTGATTCCGTGGCTGTTCTCCCTGCTCCCGGCGATGCCCGCCTGGGAGGGCGGCATCCAGGGGCCGACGTTCCTCTCGATCGCGCTCATGTCCGCGATCAGCGGCGTCACCCTCGTCGCGTACGGCTTCCGGCGCGCTTACGGTTGGGAACACATCATCACCGACGACATCTTCCGCGGCCTGCTCCTCTGGCTCGGATTCTTCTGCATGCTGTTCCTCTGGTTCCAGCTGCAGTTCGGCGTGAACGGGCTGTTCAAGGCGCCGCTCGCCCGCGCCCACGCGAGCGAAGCGAAGGTCGCCAACCCCATCTACCGGATCGCGATCGGCACGATCGGCCTCTCGCTCGCGTACATCTTCGCGACGATCATCCGGCCGGCACTGTTCAGCAAGAAGCGCGCGCTCGTCGTCAGCGTGGGCGTGCTCGCCGCGACCTTCACGGAGAAGCTCCTGTTCGTCATCGAGGGCTTCCTGCACCCCGCCTTCATGATTTACGAGGCGACTCCCGGCGAGTACTTCCCGAGCGCGATCGAGTGGCTGTCGCTGGCCGGTACGATCGGCCTGGTCATCCTCGTCTTCCTGACCGTCTCCAAGGTCGTTCCCGTGGTGGAGCTCCACGCGATCGAACACTTGAACGGCGAACACGACCACGAACACGAATCGGTGCACGAAACCGCCGCTGAGCAGGAGGTGAAAGTATGACGCTGACGCCCGAGCTTCTGAATGGCCTCTCGTGGGTCCTCTACCACGGCTACGAGGGGACCGAAGGACTCACCGGCTTCCCGAACATCGGGACGTACCTCATCTTCGCCGTCATCCTGGTTCCGGTCTACGCCATGGTCACCGCGTGGTTCCTCGGCGAACCGCGCGACACGAAGACCGGGCTGATGGGCGTCTCGTACCTCGTCGGGATCACGACCCAGATGTGGGTCGGAATGTTCATCTTGACGATGATCATCGGCGCCCTCTTCTACGGCGGTCTCCCCGAACCGTTCAGTGCGGTCGGTCCGCCGTAGATTCGATTCGATCGCCTTCGGACTACGCTTCGGTTCACCGTTTTTCGTCTCTTCGACGCTCACCGCCGACCCGATCAGCCCCGGTGCAGTCGATCGCGCCTTAACAACCCCCCTGAGCACGCAGGGCGGACCATCAACCGCGACGGCAACCATACCTTCGGTATGCATTCCGCGCTCGCTGCCGTGCTCTATCACGGCTACGAGGGGACTGAAGGACTCACCGGTTATCCGAACACGGGGACCTGGCTCATCTTCGGCGTCATCCTCGTGCCGATCTACATCATGGTCGCGGCGTGGTTTCTCGGCTCTCCCCGCGATACGAAAACCGGCCTGCTCGGGGTCACCTACCTCGTCGGCATCGCGACCCAGATGTGGGTCGGCATGCTGATCTTCACGCTATTGCTCGGTATCATCTTCTACGGCGGTCTGCCGCGGGTCTTTTCCTTCCTTCCGATCGTCCCCTGACTCGATCGACGTCCCGAACCCGATCGGCGATCCCTCGTTGACCGACGGTCCTCGCTCGACGGACACCCTCTTTACCGGCCGTCGAGCCGCGAAGGCCCTCCCGTCGATCGCTCGTTCGATCGCCGAACCATCACACGTATCCCGGTTCGGTCCCTTACGACCAGTAACACACACGACGCACTATGAGTATTACAGAACACGAACTCAAGATCAAACTCGAGGACGTCAAAGACCCGGACATCGGGGAGGACATAATCTCGCTCGGGCTGGTCAACGACGTCGCCATCGACGACGAGACGGCGCGAATCTCGCTCGCGCTGAACGCGCCGTATGCCCCCTCCGAGATGGAACTCGGCAACCGGATCCGAGAGGTCTGCGACGAAGTCGGCCTCGAAGCCGACCTGCGCGCCCACGTCGGCCAGGAACACGGGTTCGACGAGGAGGTCCTGCCCCGCGTCCGCAACGTGATCGCTGTCGCATCCGGGAAAGGCGGCGTCGGCAAGACGACGGTCGCGGCCAACCTCGCCGCCGGCCTCGAGAAGCGCGGCGCCATGGTTGGCATCCTCGACGCCGACATTCACGGTCCGAACGTGCCCCGGATTCTGCCGGTCGAGAGCGATCCCGGCGTGACCCCGAGCGAGGACATCGTCCCGCCCCGATCGGACGGCGTTCGCGTCATCAGCATGGGCTTCATGATGGAAGAAGAGGACGACCCGGCCATCCTTCGGGGCCCGATGGTCAACAAGTTCATGCTGAAGTTCCTGGAAGGCGTCGAGTGGGGCCGCCTCGACTACCTCATCGTCGATCTGCCGCCGGGGACCGGCGACGCCACGTTGAACCTTCTGCAGTCGATGCCGGTGACGGGCGCCGTCGTCGTAACGACGCCCCAGGAGATGGCGCTGGACGACACCCGCAAGGGCATTCAGATGTTCAACAAGCACGACACGCCCGTCCTCGGCGTTGTCGAGAACATGAGTTCGTTCATCTGTCCGTCCTGTGGCGACCAACACGGCCTGTTCGGCACCGGCGGCGCGGACACCATCGTCGACAAGTACGAAGTCCCGCTGCTCGGCCGGGTCCCGATCCACCCCGACTTCGGGGCCGACGGCACCAACGGTGCACTCGTCAAGGACGAGGACAGTCAGGTCCAGGAGACGCTCGCGGACCTCGTCGCCGAAATCAGCGATCGCGTCGGCGAGACCAACCGCCGAACGGTCGCCGAGCACATGGGCGGCGACCCGGACAACAAGCTGCCCACCGAGACCGAGGACTGACGCCGCGGCGTCCGAGAGATCAGTTTTCGAGCAGCGATTCGACGTACCTCGTGACGTGGTCGTCCATCCGGCGCTTGTAGCCGGCCTGGCGCGCCAGCCGATCGAGTTCGCGGGCCACGAGGCTGCCGTACTGGACCGCTTTTTTGTCACGGTACGCGACCGACTCGGGCAGGTAGTCGCTCGCGACCAGCCGGAGGCCGCGCTTTCGCGTCTCCTCGTGCGCGAGGAGGTCGTCGGGGAGGCGAAGCGCCGCCTCGACCACGGCGTCGTGGAGCAGCGGCGTCACCGGGTCGAGGTTCGCGGCTTCGACCGCGAGGACGTCCCGCGGCAGCTGCGAGGGGAGGCTGGCGATCTGCTCCCGAACCGCGCCCCGGACCGTGTCGGCCGTTACGCGGTGGTCGAGCCGCACGACCTTCTCGTACCCGCCGAACAGTTCGTCGGCGCCCTGGCCGAGCGCGACCGCGTCGAACCCGTCCGCGGCGACCCGCTCGCCGACCAGATAGAGGGGGAGCGCGATCTGGACGTCCATCGCGTTGGTGCGATCGATCGCCCGCGCCACTTCCGGGACCGCGCGCTCGAGGTCGGCCGGTTCGAGCTCGACCACGGTCAGATCGCGCCCCATCGCGGCCGCCGCGGTGCGGGCCGCGTCGACGTCGTGGCTGTCCGGAAAGCCGACGACGTACAGCGGCGCGTCGAGGAGTTCGGCGACCAGCGCCGAGTCGACGCCGCCGGAGAACGCGACGGCGATCGCGGCGTCGCTCGCTCGCGCGTCGGCCGCCGCGGCCTCGATCGCGTCGGCGAGCCGATCCAGCGCCGCCCCCCGATCGGAGTCCGGTTCGGGGTCGGGGAGCGCCCACGCGGCGGTCGGTTCGGCCGCTCCGGGTTCCAGAACCGCGCCGGCGGGGAACGGCGTCGGATCGTCGAGCGAGGCGGGGTCGAACGACCACGCCGGACTCCTCGTCGAGTCGGTCGTCTCGTCGTCCGGATCGGCAGTCCCGTCGATCGGCCCGCTCCGCCCGCGATCGACGAACAGCGGAACCCGTCCGAGTACGTCGCGAACGAGGCGGCCGTCGACGCTCCCGGCGAAACCGCTCGTGCCCGGCAGCGGGTCGCCGGTCTCGATCGCCTCGCGGACGGCCTCCCGATCGGCGCCGCGGAGCGTCATCCGAACAACCCCAGGACGGCGCTCCTGATTCGGCGCGTGACGCCACCGCCGAACTGTCGGAAGCTGATGTGCCACGGCGTGCGCTTGCCCTCGACCGAGGTCTTGCCCTCGCGAATCGCGTCGAGGATCGCGTCCGCCGATCGCTCCTCGGCGTCGACGCGGGTGACGGCCTGGCCGACCATCTCGCTGATGTGAGCGTCGCTGCCGGCGGTCATCGGCAGACCGCGGCTCCTGGCGAACCGCTCGGCTTGCCGGTTCGCTCGGCCGGTGAACAGCCGCGAATTGTAGATCTCGATCGCGTCGCCCATCGCGAGTTCCTCGCGCGTGATCCGGGCCATGACGCCGTGGCGCGCCTCTTGGAAGGGGTGCGGGATGACCGCGAGGCCACCCTGCTCGTGGATGGCGTCGATCGTCGATCGGTAGGAGAGTCCGGGCGGGACGGCTTCTTCGACGCCGAGTCCGAGGATGTGGCCGGCCTTGCTCGAAATTTCGATCCCCGGAATGGCGACCAGTCCGTAGTCGGGCGCGCGCTCGACGGCTTCGAGGCTCGCGTCGATCTCGTCGTGGTCCGTCACGGCGATCGCGTCCAGGCCGATCGCTTCGGCCTGCTCCAGGATGAGTTCGACCGGATCGCGGCCGTCGTAGGAGAGCGACGAGTGCGTGTGGAGTTCGACCGACAGCACAGGTGATCGTTTTGTGCGGCTGATCAAAAGCGCCCCGATCGTGGGCGGGTGCCAGCGGCTTCACGTCGTATCGGCAGCCGAGCCGCGATCGACGATCGCGGGACCGTATTGTGGAGGCAGTAACGATGAGCGATCGCCTCCACAAACGGACGTTTCCAGCGCGAAGCGGGACTCGATTAACGCAGTCGACTAATACACGAACGTGCACATAGAAACCCCTTTACCGCCCGGCTTTCACCACTTAGGTGAATGAGTCTTGCCGATTCGGACCGCGAACTCGTCGTCGAGGAGTTGGGGCGAGAGCCCACTCCGGCGGAGGCGACGCTGTTCGAGAACCTCTGGAGCGAACACTGCGCGTACCGCTCCTCGCGACCCCTGCTGTCGGCGTTCGAGAGCGAGGGCGACCAGGTCGTCGTCGGGCCGGGCGACGACGCCGCGGTCGTCGCGCTGCCGGGCGAGGACAACGAAGAGAGCGCGACGTACATCACGATGGGTATCGAGAGCCACAACCATCCCTCCTACGTCGATCCGTTCGACGGCGCCGCGACGGGCGTCGGCGGCATCGTTCGGGACACGCTCTCGATGGGAGCCTACCCGATCGCGCTCGCCGACTCGCTGTACTTCGGCGAGTTCGACCGCGAGCACTCGAAGTACCTCTTCGAGGGCGTCGTCGAGGGGATCAGCCACTACGGCAACTGCATCGGCGTCCCGACGGTGGCGGGCAGCGTCGACTTCCACCCCGACTACGAGGGCAACCCGCTGGTCAACGTCGCCTGCGTCGGGCTGACGAACGAGGAGCGACTCGTCACCGCCGAAGCCCAGGAGCCCGGCAACAAGCTCGTGCTCGTCGGCAACGCCACCGGCCGCGACGGGCTCGGCGGCGCCAGTTTCGCCAGCGAGGACCTCGCGGAGGACGCCGAGACCGAAGACCGGCCCGCGGTTCAGGTCGGCGACCCCTACGCAGAAAAACTTCTCATCGAGGCCAACGAGGTGCTCGTCGACGAGGGACTGATCCAGTCGGCCCGCGACCTCGGGGCCGCCGGTCTCGGCGGCGCGTCCAGCGAACTGGTCGCAAAGGGCGGTCTCGGCGCGCGCATCGAGCTCGATCGGGTCCACCAGCGCGAACCCAACATGTCGCCGCTGGAAATCCTGCTCGCCGAATCCCAGGAACGGATGTGCTACGAGGTCGAACCCGACGACGTCGATCGCGTCCGCGAGATCGCCGAGCGGTTCGACCTCGGCTGTTCGGTCATCGGCGAGGTCACGGACGGGAATTACGTTTGCACTTTCGAAGGCGAACCCGTGGTCGACGTCGACGCGCACTTCCTCGGCGAAGGCGCGCCGATGAACGACCTCGAGAGGGTGGGACCCGAACAGCCAGCGACTGACCTCCCGGAGGTCGATCTCGAGGAGGCGTTCGAAGCGATCGTCTCGAGCCCCAACACGGCCTCGAAGCGGTGGGTGTACCGCCAGTACGACCACGAGGTCGGCGTGCGAACGAGCGTCGGGCCGGGGGACGATGCGGCGATAATCGCCATCAGGGAAGCCGAGCAGGGACTCACCATCTCCTCGGGCGCCGCGCCCAACTGGACCTCGACCGCGCCATACGAGGGCGCGCGGGCGATCGCGCTGGAGAACGCGACGAACATCGCGGCCAAGGGCGCGACGCCGCTGGCCGCGGTCGACTGTCTGAACGGCGGCAACCCCGAAAAGCCCGACGTCTACGGCGGGTTCACGGGGATCGTCGACGGCCTCGCGGACATGTGCGAGACGCTGTCGACGCCGGTCGTCGGCGGGAACGTCTCGCTGTACAACGACTCCGTCGCGGGCCCCATCCCGCCGACGCCGACGCTGGCGATGGTCGGGACGAAAGACGGCTACGACGCTCCGCCGCTGGAGGCGGCCGGGGAGGGAACGCTCCTGCTCGTCGGCGACGTCGGTCTCGAGACCGGCGACCGCCGACTGGGCGGGTCGGAGTACCTCGCGCGCTTCGACGGCAGCGATCGGTTCCCCGCGCTCCCCTCCGAACCCGCGGCCCTCGTCGAGACGCTGGCCGCGGTCGCGAACGACGACGCGACGCTCGCGGTCCACGACGTCAGCCACGGCGGCCTCGCGGTCGCGCTCGCAGAGATGGTCACCGAGGACGCCGGCCTGGACGTAACCGTTCCGGGCGACGACCCGGCGGCGGCGCTGTTCCACGAACAGCCGGGTCGCGCGCTCGTCCAGACGGAATCGCCCGGAGCGGTCCGCGAGGCGTTCGACGGCGTCGCGCCGGTCCGCGAACTCGGCTCGGCGACGGCCGACGGCGCGCTCGCGATCGACCTCGGCGACGGCCGGATGATCGAGATCGACGCGGCTACGATCCGCGACCTCCGCGCGACGATCGAACGCGAACTGGAGTGACGGCTCTCGGGCGACGTCGGCGGTCCACCGGTACCGCGCCCGTCGGGTCGCGCTCGTTCGCCCCGTTCGTCCCTCGAATCGACGATATCGATCGGGACTCGCCCGGTATTTTGATATACTCTCGGTTCCTCGAAGCCAACGAACTGTACGTTCGGAGGACACATTCGATGGTTGCCGCCCACTCGTCCGTTTTGATCGTCGAAGACGAGCCGGGTCTCGCGACCCTGTACGCGGCGTGGCTCGACGAGGAGTACGACGTGGAGACGGCGTACGACGGTACCGAGGCGCTCGCAGCCATCGACGGGGAGATCGATGTCGTCCTGCTCGATCGACGGATGCCGGGGCTCTCCGGCGATACCGTCCTCGACGCCATCCGCGACCGGGCCCTCGACTGTCGCGTCGCGATGGTGACGGCGGTCGAACCCGACTTCGACATCGTCGGGATGGGGTTCGACGATTATCTCGTCAAACCGGTCTCGAAGGACGAGCTCTACGCGATTATCGAACAACTGTTGCTCCGATCGGCGTACGACGAACAGTTGCTGGAGTTCTTCGCGCTCGCGTCGAAGAAGGCGCTGCTCGACGGCGAGAAGACCGACGCCGAACGCAAGTCGAGCCAGGAGTACGCACGGCTCGAGGATCGACTGGCGGTGCTCAGGGCGCAAGTGACGGACACGATGGAAGAGCTCCTCGAACGGGACGGGTACCGACGGCTCTGTCAGGACATCACGCGCGAAACGCTTCTCGACGGATAACGGAGCCGGCGCGGCGAACACTGCAGGCGGTTCGACGCCCGCGCCGGTGAGTTGCCGGGTCGCGCGGACGGTTCGACGCGTCGATCGGACCGCGCCGGCGTCGGCTACGCGGACGGCGTTGATTCCGCCAGTTCGAGGGTCGTTACGTCTCTGATCTCGATCCGCGTGCCGCCGTGTTGGCCGTTATCGATCGAGATCCGCCAGTCGTGCGCTTCGGCGATGGCCCGCACGAGCGCCAGTCCGAGTCCGTCGATGGCGGTGTCGTCGTCGGTTGCGGGATCGAGAACCCGCTCGTGGGCGGTGGGCGGAATCTCTGTGGCGTCGTCCAGCAGAAAGAAGCCCCGTGACCCGTCGGTTTCGAAACCGACGACGCCGATCTGGACCGTCACGTCGTCGTCGGCGCGCGCCGCGATGTTGTCGAATGCGGTCTCGAGGAGGCGGTGGAACCGCTCGGCGTCGGCTCTGAGCGTCGCCCGCCGCTCGAGGACGACGCAATCGTCGTCGAGCCGGGACGCGCCGATCGCCGACTCGATCGCCGATTCGAGGTCGAGCCGGCTCCGGGTCCTGACGTCGGACGCGTTTCGGGCGAACTCGCGGACGTCGTCGACGAGCTGTTCGGCCCTGTCGAGGGTCGCGTCGACGGTATCTTCCGCCAGTGGAAACTCCCACTCGGAATCTGCGCCGTCCGCGTCGAGGGCCTCGGAAACGGCCTCGAGTTGCCGCTTCAGGTCGCTCGAGAGGATCTCAGCGATCGATTCCAGCCGTTCGGTCTGGCGCTCGAGGTCCGCCGATCGGCGGCGGAGCACCCGCTCGCGATCGGCGCGGTCGAGCGCGGCCCGGGTGTTTTCGACGAGCGTCGAGAGCAGGTCGCCGTCGGTCTCGTCGAACTGATCGGGTTCGAACGCGCCGGTCATCAGGACGCCGTGGGTTCCGATCGGCGCGATGATCTCGGAGCGGATCGGCGTCTCCGGATTGTAGAGATCGTCGACGGCCCGGAGGTCGTCGAACCGCTCGACCTCGCCGGACTCGAAGACGTCCCAAATGAGGCCTTCGCCCGCGTAGAATCGAGGGAGCCCGCCGAACTTCTCGTGGGCGCCGGCGGTGCCGGCAACCGGCTCGAGGTAGCCGCGCTCGTCGTCGAGCAACCAGACGCCGCTGATCGGAAAGTCGAGCAGGTCGCTGCCCGCGTGGACGGCGATCGCGCAGATCTCTTCGGGATCGTCCGAGTCGAGGAGCCACCGCGTGACCTCGTGGAGCGAGGTGACGACGCGCTCGTACTCGTGCTGGTCGGTGACGTCGCGGATCACGACCGCGACGGTCGCCGTGTCGTCGTGGATCGGAACGACCCGGAGCTCGCCCATTCGATCGGTTCCGTCCGCGTCGGTGAACGCGACGTCGAGGTGTCGCCGACCGGCGTTGCCGAGGTCGACGTCGGTGATCGCCCGGCCGAGTTCGAGCGTCTCCGCGTCGTCGATCGCGGCCAGCTCGGGCACGATCTCGACGTGCTCGCCGATCAGCTCCCGTCGATCGACGCCGAGTAGCGACTCGAGGGCGGCGTTGACGGTCACGATCCGGCGGTTGCGGTCGAGGGTGACGACGCCGTCGCGGGTCGCTTCGACGACGGCGGCGTGCTGGGCCAGCGTCGTCTCCTGGCGTTTTCGCTCGGTGACGTCGCGCATGTACACCGAGAGCCCGCCTTCTGAGGGGTACGCCCGCGTTTCGAACCAAGTCTCTAAGTGCGCGTGGTAGATGTCGAACGAGACTGATACCTGCTCGTCCATCGCTCGGTGGAACCCGTCGGGAAACTGGGTCTCGACGGTGTCCGGGAATTCGTCCCACATGACCCGCCCGATCAGGTCGTCGCGCGATCGCTCGAGAAGCGTCTCGGCTCGGTCGTTGAGGTAGGTGAACCGAAAGTCCGTGTCGAGCGCGAAGAAGGCGTCGGTGACGCGGTCGACGATCGGAACCGACCGGCCGCTCACGACGGTCCACCTCCGCTCCCCGTTCGTCGGCTCGGCCCGCCGCGTCGATCGCGACAGTGCGGCCCCGCTCCCGTGCAGATCATTGCTGGTAACAGGTGTACAAGTTGTTCTCGAACCCGGTATTTCAGTCTCGTGGCCGACGGCCGGCGCGATGGCCGGTCGCCAGCCGCGCGTCGCCCCTCGCACCGATCGGACACGGACCCCCACACGCGCACGTTACGCGACCGTCGAGTCCGGTCCACTTCAGTGTGCGTCAGACGCTATGCCTGCGAACGGCGAGTGTGCCGTCGTCTGGCGGCTCGGTCGGCGCGGTCGCGGGGGAGGATGTATAGGGTCCGCCGTGGTATCGAGTCGTATGTCCACCGTTATCGTCGGTGGTGGTATCGTCGGGACGGCGATCGCCGCTCGCCTCGCCGCGACCGACCGCGACGTGACGCTCTTAGAGCGGGACGCGATCGGCGGCGAGACGACGGCCGCCTCCGCGGGGATCGTGATGCGAACCGCGGTCGACCCGGACGCGTTCGGGTGCCGCTTTCGGACCCGCGCGCGATCGGTGTACCGGCGGCTGTTCGAGCGAGAATCGATCGAGACGACCCGCGTCGGAACCCTCTACGTCGCGGAGACGGCGTCGTTCGCCGATCGACTCGAAGCGTCGGCGGCGACGCTCCGCGAACACGGCGTCGAGGCGTCGTTCGTCCCGCCGGAAGTCCTTCCCGACCTCGGCCTCGATTCCGACGGATCCGTCGGCGCCCTCCACACCCCCGAGGACGAACTCTGCGAGCCGACCGCGATCGCCGAGTGGTTCGCCGACTGCGCGGCTCGCGGCGGCGTCGACGTGCGAACGGGCGAGGCGGTCGTCGACGTGCGCACGGACGACGGCTCCGTAACGGGGATCGTCACCGACGGCGGGACCGTCGAGGCGGACGTCGTCGTCAACGCGACCGGGCCGTGGGCGCCGCGGTTGAACGACCTGGCCGGCGTCTCGCTCCCGCTTCGTCACACGCTCGGGCCGATGGCGGAACTCGAGGCCCCGGCTCCGATCGAGATCCCGGTGACGATCCTCGAATCCGAGCGCTACGTCCGCCCCGCCGGCGATCGGCGGGCCTGGATCGGCGAGTATCGAACCGCGTACGAGGCCGGCGGACTGTACGACCCCGCCGAGATCTCGATCCCGGAGGGCTTTCGCGAGTCCGCGATCGAGATGGACGCCGTCGTGCCGGCACTGGCCGACGCGTCGATCGTCGACGAGTGGGTCGGCCTCCGAACCGTCACGCCCGACGGCCAGCCGATCGTCGGCGAGACGAGCGTCGAGGGCTTCGTCGTCGCCTGCGGGATGACCGGCCAGGGCATCACGATCGCCCCGGCCGTCGCGGACGTCGTCCGGAAGACGATCGATGGAAGCGTCGATTCCGAGGTTCGCGATCGGCTTTCGCCCGATCGGTTCCGATCGACCGAGTAGACGAGATTCGCGATCGGTATCGAAGGAATCATTCCCACCACGAAAGCCCCTGACCCGATCAGTCCGCCCGCAGGCATCCCGAAGCCGGCACAGGTGGGTGAAAGGGGGCCTTCGTGGCGTTCTCGATCGGTTCGGTACCGAGACCGCGCGAGCCGATCGGCGAACGCGAAACGGGAGGTACGCTTATCCCGCGTTGTGTGAAAACGTTTCACATGAACGTCGTCGTCGTCGGCGGTGGCATCGTCGGCCTCTCGAGCGCGTACGCGCTGGCCGGTCGCGGCGCGGACGTGATCGTCTGCGAGAAGGGGTCGATCGGCGGCGGAAGCACCGATCGCGCGGTCGGCGGCATCCGTGCGCAGTTCTCGACGCCGGTGAATGTCGAGCTGTCCCGCGAGAGCATGCGCGTCTGGGACGCGTTCGAGGACCGGTTCGGGATCGACATCGACTACCGGCGCAACGGCTATCTCTTTCTGGCGCGAACCGCGGAGACCGCCGCGGCGTTCGAGGAGACGGTTGCGATGCAGAACGATCGCGGGGTGCCGAGCGAGGTGCTCGATCCGGAGATGGCGCGGGAGCGCTGTCCGGGGATCGACCCCGAGAAGTTCGTCGCGGCGACGTACTCTCCGACGGACGGCTTCGCCGATCCACACCTCGCGTTGCAGGCCTACGCGCGGGCGGCGGCCGACGCGGGCGTCGACGTGCGGACGAAGACGCCGGTCACGGACGTGCTCCGCGAGGACGGCGCCGGTTCCGGCTCGGACGCCGGGTCCGACCACGATCGGCCGGTGACCGGCGTCGAAACGCCCGACGGACGGATCGATGCCGAGCTCGTCGTCAACGCCGCCGGCCCGTGGGCCCGGGAGGTCGCCGCGATGGCCGATATATCCTTGCCGATCGCACCCAAGCGCCGCCAGATCGCCGTCGTCGACCCCGAGACGCCGGTTCCGGAGACGGATCCGCTGACGATCGACCTCGGGACGGGCACCTACTTCCGACCGGACCAGGACGCCGCGGCGCTGGTCGGCGGCCACCTCGGGGACGCTGATCCGGACCGCGACCCCGACGCCTACGAGAAATCGATGGCGTTCGACTGGGCCGCCGAGGTCGTCGGAACCGCCGCGGAGTGGGCGACCTACTTCGGCCCCGAGTCGCGGATCAAACGCGGCTGGGCGGGGCTGTACGCCGTGACGCCGGACGACAACGCGATCGTCGAGGAGACGGTTCCCGGATTCATCACAGCGGCCGGCTTCTCCGGACACGGCTTCCAGCACGCGCCGGCGACCGGCCGGATCGTCGCCGAACTCGTCGTCGACGGTTCGGCCTCGCTGGTCGACATCGACCCGCTCTCGAGCGATCGGTTCGAGTCGGGCGTCGCCCGCACTGAGCGGAACGTCGTGTGACGTCGGGCGGCCGAAGGCTGCGTCCGCGCTCGGCGCCCGCGTGGCTCGTCCGCCCGTTCAGAAGAATTCCCCGAGGTAGACGTCCGTCTCCGGGAAGCACGCGTCGATCGCCGCGACGGCGTCGTCTCCCGACACGTCGAGTTGCCCCGTCCGATGGAGATCGGGTGCCGAGCGGGTGCCGACCGCGAGTTGGGAGAGCGCGCCGACGTCGAGGGCCGCGTCGGGCTCGTCGGCGGCATCCGCGTCGATCGTTTCGGGGACGCGCTCGCAGGTCGCCGTCCCGCCGCTCACCGCCAGCCTGTACGTCCCCTCGTTCCAGCCGACCAGCGGATCCTCGACGCCGATCGTGACGGTCTCGTCGACGTCCGGATAGGAGAGCGCCGCGAGGGTCGATTCGACGTCGACGAGCCGGACCATCGGCCCCGTTTCGACGGTCGTCTCGATCTCGTCGGGGTCCGACGCGACGGCCCGGAGCGGGACCGATGCCGGCAGTTGGAGCCGGACGCGATCGACCTGCGAGTCGTGGTCGGCACAGAACGACAGCAGTGCGAGAAACGCGTCGTGATCGACGAACGCCAGCTCGGTTACGTCCATGATCGGCCCGTCGTCGCCGTCGTCGATCGCGTACCGGACGTACCCGCGGGGCTCCCCGTCGCGCTCGTACGCGTAGACGAACGGATCGACGTCGTGGCCGCCGAAAACCCGGTGGCGCCACCAGTCGGCGTCGCGCTCGAGCGCGAGCGCGTACCGATCGGCGTGAGCTTCGTAGACGGGTTCGATCGCCTCGTACGCGTCGCCCGTGACGGGGCGGAACCGCCCTCGATCGCGCGGCGATCCGAGGCGGTCGGCGGCGAACGACAGGACGTCGGGGTCGCACTCGTGGGTGACGATCCAGTTCGCGGTGTCCCAGCCGTACCGGCGGTAGAACCGGTACCTGAACGGCCAGAGAACCGAAACCCGGATCCCGTGGTCGCGGTACTCCGCGAACGAGTGGGCGAGCAACTGGCGCACGTATCCGCGGCGCCGGTATTCGGGCGGCGTCGCGACGGACGCCAACCCGGCCGCGGCGTGTGGCTCCCCGCGAACGGACGCTTCGAGCCAGTAGTGGCGACAGACGCAGCGCGGCCGATCGTCCCCGGCCCGTTCGTACAGGCCGCGACGGGCGCCGAGCGTCGATCGCGGCGTGTCGTGTTCCTCGGGATCGTACGCCGGGACTCCCGTCTCCGGCGCGAACGCGTAGTACCGGTACTCGTGAAAGACGTCCCGCTCGTCCGGGATGGGACGGTAGTCGACCATACGGACGACAGCGTGAGCGGACACGAAGAACGTTCGGATGGACGGACGCCGACTCCGCGATCGGCCGGGTCACGCGGGTCGAGTCGGGATCAGAACCCGTCCCGGAGGTAGACCGGCGTCTCCGGGAAGAGCCGATCGAGCGCCGCCGTCGTCTCCGCGTCGGCGTCGAGCCGCCCGGCCCACTCGAGGGCCGGCGCCGATCGGTAGCCGACCGCGAGCTGGGCGAGGGCGGCGACGTCGATCCGCGCGTCGGGGTCTGCGTCCGCGCGCCGGCAGGTCGCCGCGCCGTCGGCCGCGTCCAGGGCGAACACCCCGTCGTTCCAGTCGACGAACTCGTCCTCGACGGCGATCGTGACGCGTGCGTCGATCTCGGGGTACGAGAGCGACGCCAGGGCGTCGGCGACGTCGACGATCCGAACCATCGGGCCGGTTTCGACCTCGCGATCGATCTCGTCCGGATCGGGAGCGAGATCGAGCAGGGACGAGTCGGCCGGCGCGCCGAGTTTCACCGTCGAGACCTGCGAGTCGTGGTTGTAGCAAAACGCCAGCAGCGCCAGGTACGCCTCCCGGTCGACGAAGGCCAGTTCGCGGACCCGCATCGTTCGATCGCTCCAGTCGCCGTCGATGTCGTAGAGCAGGTAGCCGCGCACCTCGTCGTCGCGCTCCCAGGCGTAACCGAACGGGTCCTTCTCCCAGCCGAAGAAGATGCGGTGTCGCCACCAGTCCGCGTCGCGATCGATCGAGAGCGCGTAGTCGGCGGCGTGGGACTCGTACACCGGAACGAGCCGTTCGTAGTCGTCCGTTTCGATCTTCCGGTACGCGCCGGCGTCGCCGATGGCGTTCGCGGCGAAGGACAACGCCTCCGGGTCGCACTCGTAGGTCGCACGCTGGTTGCAGGTGTCCCAGCCGTACCGGCGGTAGAATCGGTATCGGAACGGCCACAGGACCGAGAACCGGGCGCCGCGCTCCCGGTACTCCTCCAGGGAAGCGGCGAGCATGCGCCGAACGTGTCCGTCGCGGCGGTGCTCCGGCGGCGACGCGACCATCGAGAGCCCGGGTGTCGGGTGGACGGCCCCTCGGACCTGGGTGTCGAACCAGTAGTGTCGGCAGACGCACAACGGATCGGCGTCAGGCGGCGCATCGTCGCCGTACAGCCCCCGCGCGCCGCCGAGTTTCATCACGTCCGGCACGTCGTCCGGGTCGTACTCTGGCGGACCGTCCTCCGGGTTGAATGCGTAGCCCACGTACTCGTGGAAGATCGCTTGCGTTGCGTCGGGAACAGGACGGTACTCGACCATACGGTGGAGGGGAACGGGAGCGAAAAGTACGTTGCGGGGGTCTGATACCTCGTGTCACGACTCCGTCCGTCGCCGTCCGGGCCGCCGCGACGCAGGTCCCGTCTCAGACGTGTTCGTCGACGAACGCCTCGATTCGGTTCAGCGCCTCGCGGAGGTCGTCGAGCCCCGTCGCGTAGGAGATCCGAAGGTGTCCCTCGCCGCCCGCGCCGAAGACGTCGCCCGGGACGACCGCGACGCCCTGTTCGCGGAGGACCTCCTCGGCGAACTCCTCCGCGGTGAAGTTCCCGGGCACCTCGGGGAAGCAGTAGAACGCACCCCGGGCCTCGAACACGTCCATGCCGATCTCGCGGAACCGCGAGAGGACGAACCGGCGGCGACGATCGTACTGGTCGACCATCTCCCGGACGTCGTCGTCGCAGGAGTCGAGCGCCTCCAGGGCGGCGTGCTGGGCGGTCGTCGGCGCCGACAGCATCGTGTACTGGTGGATCTTGTTCATCGCCCC
Organism: Halosolutus gelatinilyticus; assembly: GCF_023028105.1. Lineage (NCBI taxonomy): Archaea > Methanobacteriati > Methanobacteriota > Halobacteria > Halobacteriales > Natrialbaceae > Halosolutus > Halosolutus gelatinilyticus. The sequence continues at coordinate 3,348,587 of NZ_CP095491.1, read as the reverse complement.
GATCGCGCCGGCGGGCCCGAGCGCGTAGCCGAGTCGGAGGCCGGTCATCGCGTGGGCCTTCGAGAAGCCGTTGAACACGATCGTCCGCTCGCGCATCCCGTCGAACGTCGCGATCGACGCGTGGTCGCCAACGGAAGACTTCGTCTTCCGAGCAGACGAGTGTGACTCGTCGACGTCGTAGGTCAACTCGGCGTAGATCTCGTCCGACAGCACCGTGAGGTCGTGCTCGCGGACGAAGTCGGCGATCGGTTTGAGATCTTCCTTGCGCATGATCGCGCCCGTCGGATTGTTCGGGTAACAACAGACGAGTGCGTCGGCGTCCGCGGCGCCGGCCGCGTCGAGCGCCTCGGCGGTGAGCCGGAAGTCGTCCTCCTTCCGGGTCGGAACGGGCAGGACCTCGCCGCCGGCGAAGATCACGCCGGGTTCGTAGGAGATGTACGACGGCTGGGCGATCGCCACCGTGTCGCCCGGATCGACGAACGCGCGAAAGGCGAGGTCGACCGCCTCGCTCGCGCCGGCGGTGACGATGATCTCCTCGTCGGGGTCGTAGCCGAGGTTGAACCGGTCGGCGACGTAGTCGGCGATCGACTCGCGGAGTTCGCGTGTGCCGCGGTTTGCGGTGTAGGAGGTCTTGCCCTGCTCCAGGGACGCGATCGCGGCGTCGCGGGCGGCCCACGGCGTCGAGAAGTCGGGTTCGCCGACGCCGAGCGAGATGACCTCGTCGCGCTCCTCGGCGATTTCGAAGAACCGCCGGATGCCCGACGGCGGAACCGTCTTGACGCGGTCTGACAGCTCGATCGTCATGGCGAGACCGAGAGGCGATCGTCGTCCTCCCCGTCGCCGAGTTCGATCCCGTTTTCCTTGTAGGAGGTCATCACGTAGTGAGTGACCGTCTGGGTGATCTCGGGGACGGGCGCGACCTTCTCGCTGATGAACTGGGAGACCTCGCGAATGGAGTCGCCCTCGACTTCCATGTCGAAGTCGTAGTCGCCGCTGACCAGGCGCAGGGCTTTGACCTGCGGAAACCGTGCGAGGCGCTCCGCGATGTCGCCGTAGCCCGTCTCGCGATCGAGACGAACGTTGAGCTCCACCTCGGCGCGGACGCGTTCGTCTTCCAGTTTGTCCCAGTCGACGACCGCCTGGTAGCCGCGAACCACGCCTGCTGCTTCGAGTTCCTCGATGACTGCCTCGACCTCGGTCCCGTCGAGATCGGTCATTCGCGCGATATCCGCCGTAGAGTAGCGCGCGTTCTCACGAAGCAACTCGAGCACCTCGCGTTCGCTCATACCAACGCGAAACGCGAGCGCGAGTAAAAACGTTGTCTTTGTGCCGCGCAGAGTGACAATTCTTGCGATCCACCCCGACGTCGCGACGAGCGTCGCGGGTTCCGACGGACGGGCCGCCGCTCACGTGACGGCGCGGGCGCCGAGCGCCGCGATCGATCCGCCGCCGACGAGGATCGGCATCCAGAACACCGCGCCCCTGAAAATGAGCACGGCGGCGGTGACGGCGGGCGCGGCGATCCCGGTCGCCGGCACGAGCATCGCGACGAGCGCGGCCTCGATCCCGCCGAGTCCGCCGGGTAACGGGGTGGATCCCGCGACGTACCCGAGCGGAACCACGAACAGGGCGACGGCGATCGAAACGCCGTGGCCGAGCGCGGCGAACGCCGCGAGCAGCGCGATCGCCTGAAAGAGCCACCCGACGAGCGAGAGGCCGATCACGACGGCGAGCCGTCGCCTGTCCGTTCGGACTCGGTCGACGTCCTCGAACATCCGGTGCAGTCGCTTCTCGAGTTCCGCCTCGAGGGACTCGCCATCGAGGCGGCCGCCGCCGAGAAACCCGCCGACCGAGGCGACGATCGCCGGTGCCCGCTCGACGATCGTCGCCCGGTATCGCCACGCGAACCCGATGACGAGTCCGGTCCCGCCGACCAGGACGATCGCAAGGCCAACGGCATCCTGAATGCGCTCGCCGACGGTCGCGGTCGCCGCGTAGGCGCCGACGCCGACCAGGACCAGCGAGACTGAGGGGACGACGTTACAGATATCGACGCTCGCGATTCCGACGAGGCTGGTTTCGTACTCGGCGTCGGACGCCTTCGAGATGAGCGCCGCCGCGATGGGTTCGCCGCCGGCCTGCCCGAACGGCGTGACGTTGTTCGCGAAGACGGCGCCCGCGTAGACGAGAAACGACGTTTGGACGGAGAGGCCGATCTCCAGCGACCGCATCACGGTACGGAGCATGAGACTCCAGGCGATTAGCCAACAGAGCGCGAGACCGAACGTTGCGGCCACGAGCGAGGGCTCCGCCGTCAGCAATGAGCGGACGACGCGGCGCGCTCCGACGAGGGTGAACAGCACCGCGAAGACGACGATCGTTCCCAGGGTGCCGACGAGAAACGCACGTCGGCGGCGACCGTTCATGCCCGAGGTAAGTCCGTCCCTGGACTTGAACCGTCTGGTTGTCGTCGGTCACGGAGACGGTTTTGGGTTACAACTCGCTGTTTATCGACCGTTGTGAACCGATCCGCAACCCGTCAGGAGCGCCCGTATCTCGACGCCGGCTCGCTATCGAACCGCCTCGTCGGCGGTCGACGTTGAAATGACGGGTTTACCCCCGTTCCGAAACGCCGTGCGCATCGATCGGGCTCCCGTGACGACCCTCTCGGCCGATCGGCAGGGTCGTTCCCACTGATTGGAACCCCTGTAAGGAGGCAATAAAAATACGCGCATCGCCCCGATAGTTAGGAGACCGATGCAGAACCAGCGCCTTCTCGAGTCCAGCTGGGACTATTGCGTGGTGCTGGACGCGTGCCGGTACGACGTGTTCGACGGCGTATACGACGATTACCTCGACGGGAAGTTAGAAAAGCGATGGAGCACCGGGTCGTCGACGCCCGAGTGGGCGTCACGAACATTTACCGGGACCCATGACATTACGTACTTCTCGGGGAATCCGTTCATCAACGACCTCGGTATTCCGCTGAACGAACTCAAGTGGGGGGCCAGTTGCGATTACGAATGGACTGCGAACGAACACCTTACAGACGTTATCGACGTATGGAATCGTGGATGGTGCGACGAACTCGGTACCGTTCCGCCCGGCAGCCTCGCGCGGTCCGTCAGGGTCCACCGCGACCTCGTCGCCCGGACCGATCGGACGGTCATTCACTACATGCAACCGCACGCGCCGTACCTCGCGCGCGGGTCGGGCCGGAAACTCAGGCAGATCCAGAAAGGAATTCTGAGTCAGAGCGAAGCCGACGCCGCCGGGGGCCCCATATCGTCGCTCGCCGAAACGATCAGGCCGGCGCTCGAGAGCACCCTCGAAGGGATCGAACTCGCGCAGAAGATGGGGCTCTGGCTCGAACTCGATCCCCTCGACATCCTCCAGAACGGCACCCGAGAGGTCGTCATGGACCGCTACGAGGACAACCTTCGCATCGTCCTCGACGCCGTCGCCGACTTGCTCCCGGAACTCGACGGCACGATCGTCGTCACCGCCGATCACGGCGAAGCGTTCGGGGAGAACGGCGTCTGGGAACACCACGTCGAGACCCCTATTCCGCCGCTCATGGAAGTTCCGTGGCTGGAAGTCGAGTAGTCCGCGTCCGAACGCCCACGCGGCCGATCGCCGGGTTCCCGCCGAGAGCGCGAACAGATTGCGATCGAGCCGTCGAGTGCGCTTCGGACCCGACCGATCGCGATGACGCGCCGACCGAAGAGGGATCCTGATGCGGATCGGATTCTTCACGGACAGTTACTTCCCCGAGATCGACGGCGTCACGTACACGATCGACCTCTGGCGGGAGGAGCTGGAACGGGCGGGCCACGAGGTGTTCGTCGTGTACCCGGACGGGGACTACGAGCCCGGAGACCGCGAAATCCCCGTCCCGTCGCTCCCGAACCCGTGTTATCCCGGCTACCGAATCCCGCTGGGGACGCGTCTCTCGAAACTTCCCGACCTCGACGTCGTCCACTGCCACGGTCCGGCGCCAGTCGGCATCCTCGGCCGGTACTACGCGCGCAAGCGCGATATTCCGGCGATCTACACCCACCACACGCCCCTCGAGGAGTACGTTCAACAAAGCGTCAAACTCGAGTCGATCGCGGCACTTCTCGAACGACTGTACCTCCCGTGGGAGAACGCGTTCCTGCGGAGTTTCGACGTCGTCACCGCCTCGACGAGCCGAATCGATCGCGACGTCCGCCACGTTCCGCTCCCGGTCGGGATCGATATGGAGTTCTTCCGGCCGACCGAGGCGGACTGGTATCCCGACCCCGATCGGACGGTGATCGGGTACAGCGGCCGCATCAGCATGGAGAAAAACGTCGACGAGATCCTGCGCGTCGCGGCCGTTCGTCCGGAGTACGACTTCGTCGTCGTCGGCGAGGGACCGCGCCGCGACCGCCTCGAACGGAACGCACCCGACAACGTTCGGTTTCGGGACTTCCGTCCGCGATCGCAGTTACCGATCTTCTACTCCTCGATCGACGTCTTCGTCACCGCGTCGACGGCGGATACCCTTGGGCTGTCGACGCTCGAGGCGAACGCCTGCGGGACGCCCGTCGTCGCCGCGGACGTCCCGCCGTTCGATCGGACGATCGGTCCCGGAAACGGCGAGCGGTTCGCGTACGGCGACGTCGACGCGATGGCCGCCGCGATCGACGCGTGTCTCGACGTCGATCGGGACACCAGGGCGGCCGTCGAACGGTACTCGGTCGATCGAACCCTGGCGTACCTGGAGCGATTGTACTACGACCTGTGGCTCTTGGATCGCGAGCCGTCGACGACCATCGAAAGCCGGTGGCCGCAGTCCCGAAACGAGTAGGGATACCGGCCGAGGGCCTCGCACACCGATCGATCACCGGTAGTTTTTGAACAGCAGCGCCCGGACGTCGTCTTTCGTCTGGACCTCCTCGACCGATCCGTCGGGCAGCGTGACGCTGTAGCGATAGTCGGCGGAGGACGATTCCTCCCACTTGTCGTCGTGGGTGTCGAGCAGGCTCATCATCTCGTTCAGCATGTCGTCGTCGTCCGCCGCGCCGTCGTCGCCGTCCGCGTCGTCTTCGCTCCCATCGTCTTCGTCCGCCCCCGCAGCACCCGCGTCGGCTTCGCTCTCGTCGCTGTCGGCCGGATCATCGCCGTCCGAACCGCCGTCGTCGCTCGGGTCGACGGACTCGTCGATCTCGTCGGCCGGATCATCGTCGTCCGCCTCGTCCGATTCCACGTACGAGACCGCTTCGAGTTCGGTCGCCTCGTCGCCGTCGATCGCCGCCCCGACGGATGCGGCGACGTCGTCCGTCGCCGAGGAGTCGACGTCTCCGTCGATCTCGACGTCCCCTGCGAGGTTGTCGATCAGGAACTGGACCGCGTCCCGTTCGCGGACGAAGCCGTACTTGCCGACCACTTCCTCGGAGATCTCTTCGCGGAGGCGCTGGATGAACGCGTACTGTTCGTCTGTGACCTCGAGCGTCTTCATACCACACCGATATTACTAGGAGTACAAATAGGTGGGCCGTCGGTACCGGGTTCGCGATCGGGTGCGGGTCGATCGGGGAAGGTAGGCAGATCGAACCCGGCAAGCCCGGGCGCAGAACGGAGTCCTTACGGGAACGGACGCGGAACGCGTCAGATATGGTCCTGCAAGAATCCGAGACCGAACTCGACGCCGGCGACGCGGCGCCCGAGTTCGAGCTCGAGGGCACCGACGGCGAGACGTACGCGCTCGAGCACTTCGCCGACAACGAGGCGCTGTTGCTGGTTTTCACCTGTAACCACTGCCCGTACGCGAAGGCGAAGTTCGACCTGCTAAACGACCTCGCGGCGGAGTACGACGACGTGGCGGTCGTCGGGATCAACGCCAACGACGCCGAGGAGTACCCCGACGACTCGTTCGAGAAGATGCGGGAGTACGTCGAGGACGGCACGATCCAGTACGACGCATACCTGCGCGACGAGAGCCAGGACGTCGCCAGGGAATACGGCGCGGTGTGCACGCCCGACCCCTTCCTGTTCGAGAACAGCGCGGCGCCACGCGCCGCGGATAGTCGACCGGCGGAGCCGCGAGACGACGACGGGGAGTTTCGGCTCGCCTACCAGGGCCGTCTCGACGACGCTCTGAACCCCGAAGACGAACCGACCCGGTTCCATATCCGAGAGGCGATCGAGTCCGTGCTCGCCGGCGAGTCAGTCGATCTCGAGTGGAAGCCCTCGCAGGGCTGTTCGATCAAGTGGCGCGACGAGTAGGCGCATAGCGAAACTACTGGCGATCGATCGCGATCAGCGAACGGCACGGCGGTACTGGATCGGCCACTCGCCGTCGCCGTCGAGGGTGTCGTTCGCGCGCAACCCGAAGTATGGATCGCGGAGGAACTCCCGTCCGACGAGAACGAGGTCCGCCCGGCCGTTGCGAATCAACGCGTCGGCCTGCTCGGGTTCGGTGATCCCGCCGACGGCGCCGACCGCGACATCCGTCCGATCGCGGATCTCTTCGGCGAGCGGCACCTGGTAGTTCGGGCCGACGGGCGGCGCCTGGTCGGGGTGGACGCCGCCCGAACTGACGTCGATCAGGTCCGCGCCCAGCGCCGCGAGATCGCCCGCGAGCCGGGCCGAATCCTCGATATCCCACGACTCCCGATCGTCGAGCCAGTCGGTGCCGGAGATGCGGACGAAGACGGGCCAGTCGTCGGGCCAGACGTCACGAACCGCCGCGGTCACCTCACGGACCAGCCGCGATCGGTCCTCGAAGCTGCCGCCGTGGTCGTCCTCGCGGCGGTTCGTCACCGGCGAGAGGAACTCGTGGAGAAGGTAACCGTGGGCCGCGTGGACCTCGGCGATCCGAAAGCCCGCGTCGAGTGATCGCTCGGCCGCCGCCCGGTAGCGGTCGATCACGCCCTGGATATCGTCCGCGTCGGCTTTTTTCATCGCGGGTCGATCGCCGTCGAATGGCGGGTAGGCGTCGGGCGACGGCGAGAGGACTTCCCAGCCCCGCTCGTCGTCGGGAGGAAGGGGGACGTTCCCCTCCCACGGCCGGGTCTTGCTCGCCTTGTGACCTGCGTGGGCGAGTTGAATCGCCGGCACCGCTCCCTGGTCGCGAACGAACTCAGCGATCGGTTCGAGCGCGGCCGCGTGCTCGTCGCTCCAGATACCGAGGTCGTGAGCGGAGATCCGACCGCGAGGGCTCACCGCGGTGGCCTCCGTCATCACGATTCCGGCGCCCCCGACGGCGCGGCTGCCGAGGTGGACGCGGTGCCACTCCGTCGCGAGGCCGTCGCGATCGCAGGAGTACTGGCACATCGGCGAGACGGCGATGCGGTTCGGCACCTCGAGATCGCGAAGCGGTAGCGGAGAGAGCAGCTCTGGCATCGCTCTGGGGTTGTGACGGCGACGGGTAAACGTTCGTGAACGAGGAGGGGATTGCCGGCTCGGCGCCTCGGCTGGGTCGAATACGACGTTCCGACGGCCGGATCGAACCCGGCGATCGGAACCGGACACGCCTATGTCGATCGCGTTCCCAGCGAGCGTATGGTCACGATCCCTCGACTCGAGTCGCTGTTCGACGCCGATCGCCCGGTCGTCGGCATGGTACACCTGCCGCCGTTGCCGGGCGCGCCGGCGTGGGACGGCGATCGAGACGCCGTCCGCACCCGGATGCTCGAAGACGCCCGCCGGCTGGTGGACGGCGGTGTCGACGGCCTCATCGTCGAGAACTTCGGCGACGCGCCGTTCTACCCCGACAACGTTCCGACGCACGTCGTGACGGAGCTGACGGCGCTCGCGACCGACCTGACCGACGCTGTCGACGTCCCCGTCGGGGTCAACGTCCTCAGAAACGACGCGGCGGCGGCGCTCTCGATCGCCGCCGCGGCCGACGCCGAGTTCGTGCGGGCGAACGTCCACGTCGGCGCGGCCGCGACTGACCAGGGCCTCATCGAGGGCCGAGCGCACGAAACCGTTCGCCTCCGCGATCGGATCGACGCGCCGGTCGCGATCCTCGCCGACGTCCACGTCAAGCACGCTGCCCCGATCGGCGCGGACGATATCGAACGGGCGGCGATCGAGACCGTCGAACGCGGCCGGGCCGACGGCGTGATCGTCTCCGGATCGGGCACGGGCGACGAAACCGTGCTCGAGGACGTCGAACGGGTCGCCGACGCGCTCTCGAACGTCGACCGATCGGCCCCCGTGTTCGTCGGCAGCGGCGTGACCGCCGAAACGATCGGCGAGTGCTTCGCGGCCGGCGCGGACGGCGCGATCGTCGGCACGGCGCTCAAAGCGGCCGGCGAGACGACGAATCCGGTTTCGGAGGACCGCGTGCGCCGAGTCGTCGCCGCTTCCCGGAACGGCGACTGAACCGATCGATCGCGTCGCGACGGTCACTCCCAGTTGTACAGGGCGTCCCGGAAGATGTCCACGACGTCTTCTTTCGTCACCGGACGCGGATTGCAGCGGAGCAGTCGCTGCTGGGTCTCGACGGTCTGGGTCGCGAGCCAGTCGACGTCCTCCTCGGTAATGCCGGCGAGGTCGTACAGCCCGCTCGGGATCACGTTCAAGTCCTGCTGGAGGCGGATGTACTCCCGCTTTACTTCGTCTGCGGCGTCTCTGGAGCTCTTCCCGCCGACGTCCGCGCCGAGCATCCGGCCGACCTCGACGAATCGTTCGGGATCGCTCGCGGCGTTGTACCCGAGCGTGCTCGCCGGCGTCAGCACCGCGATCGTCTCCCCGTGGTACGTGTGATAGCGGTTCCCGACCGGGTAGGCCATCGCGTGACAGAGGCTTGCGCCGGCCGTCAAACCCGCGATCGCGCCGAAGAGCGCGCCCTTGAGCATCGCCGATCGAGCGTCGAGATCGTCACCGTTGTGGGTGGCCGTCCGGACGTTGTTCGAGAGCAGGCGAATAGCCCTCTCGGAGAACATCTCGGTGAGCCCCGTGCGGCCGGCGTAGACCGGTCGTTCGCTCGGGTCGGTCGGCCTGAGGAGGTCATCGTACCGGTGGGTCGTGTAGCCTTCGATGGCGTGTCCGAGGGCGTCCATGGCCGTCTTGGCCGTCATCTCGGGCGGGAGCGTCGTGGTGAACGCCGGGTCGAGGACCGCCGCGTCGGCCCGAATGTGGTTGCTCGAGATCCCTTCCTTAATGTCCTTCTCCTCCACCGAGAGGATCGCGACGGGCGAGATCTCGGCGCCCGTGCCGGCCGTGGTCGGCATGAGGACGAGCGGCGGGCCGGACTCGGTCAGCGGCTCCCCGCCGCCGGTCGGCTCCGCGACGTAATCGAGCACCTCGCCGCCGTTCGCGATCACCGCGCGCGTCGTCTTGGCCACGTCGATACAGCTGCCGCCGCCGAAGCCGACGTAGAAGTCGTACCCCTCCCCGTCCCCGGTTTCGCGGACGAACTCGATACAGGAGTCGACGTTCTCGATCGACGGCTCGCGTTCGGCGTCGTCCCAGACGGTCACGTCGTAGCCGGCGTCCTCCAGGTTATCGGTCACCCGATCGACGTGGCCGATGTCGGCGAGCGTCTCGTCCGTGACGAGCAGGCCGCGGGCGCCGTCTTCGACCCCGAGATCCGCGAGCTGGTATCCCAGCTCTTCGACCGAGTCGCGACCCACTCGGAGCTGGGGCAACTGGAGGTGCCAGACGGTCTCCGGTTCGAGTTCGTGTTCGGATGCGGAAACCGACCGCTCGTAGCTCATCGTCCCCACCCGTCCCGGATCTCCTCGAACTGGCCCGCGTCGTGACCGTACACCACCGTCGCGTCGTGACGGCGTTCGATCGACTTGATCCGGCGCAGGCTCTCGCGCCACTCCGTCTTACCCCAGAGGAGGTTCGCCCCGAGCGGCGCCTCGTCCTCGTAGTTGGGGGCTTTGTACACCTGATCGCCCGTGAAGACGATCGTACCCTCGTCGTCGAGGTGGATCACCGTCCCCGTCAGCCCCGGGGTGTGGCCGGGAAATCGGACGAACTCGAGATCCTCGAAGTGCTGCTCGCAGTCGCGGTGTAGTACTCGCCAGTTCAGGCCGTGATCGAAGTCGTCGAGGATGTACGCGCCGCTTCCCTTCTCCGTCTTGGCGCTGTAGTAGGCGTACTTGATCTCCTTCTCGTGGACGAAGACGGGGACGTCGGTCCCGTCGAAGAACTCCAGGCCGCCGGCGTGATCGAGGTGCAAGTGCGTCTGGAACACGTAGTCGATGTCGTCGAGGTCGTAGCCCGCCCGCTCTAAGTCGTCGTCGAGTCGGTGCTCGTGGGCGTCGTGCGGATAGAACGCCTGCGCCAGCGCCTCCGGCCAGTGGCCGTCGAGGGCGTCGTGGTGCGAGCCGGTGTCCCAGAGGATCGTCCCCTCCGGATGATCGATGACGAGGTTCCAGACCGGGATCTCCTCGTAGTCGAGATCGGGGTTCGGCTCCGCTTTCGTCCCGAGCGTCTGACCCTCCACCATGTAGTTCTGATCGCACTCCAGTCCGCCGCGGTCGATAACGTCGATAGTCGCGTTAACCATTTGAAACGATCGCCTTCCTCTACACCGAATCCGCTCAAAAGAGTTCGCGTGATATTCGCACGCGCAGTCGGGGCGAAGCGCTCTTTTGTATCGGGTTAGCGACCGAACAGCAGCGGCCCGATCAACACCCCCATCAGGTGGACGCGGCGAGCACGCAATCGAACCGGAACCATCCCGATCGCCGCCGCCGCGCCGAAGACGAGCACGCCGAGCGGGCCAGTGAACAGGTACGAGAGCACGACGAGCAGCCCCAGCACGGTACCCGAAATCTTCCGGTACGACAGCCGCCCGACGAGTTCCAGATACGCGTCCCCGAGCGTGCACACGAGCACGAACCCGATCAGCCCCGCGAGCGCGACGGCCGCGAGCAACACGGGGAGTTTAAGCGGCGCGTTCACGCTCTCGAAGGCGACCATCACGCCCGTCCGGGGCTGGCCGATCGCGACCAGCGCGAACAGGGCGAAGATCGTGTTAGCCGTATCGACGCCGCTCGTCGCGACGATATATCCCCGATCGCCGGCGTCCGCGGGGACGACGACGAGGACCGCGACCGCGGCGATCGCGGCGGAAATTCCCGGGATGTAGCCGACGATCGCTCCCGCGAACGCGCCGGCGACGGCCGTGACGACGACCGCACGGCGGGGAAGCGCGATCGCCGCTCCGTCCTGGACCGGGATGCCGCCGCCACGGATCGCGTCGAGCAAGACGGGCGCGCCGAACAATCCGGCGAACAGCGGCGCGAGCATCCCGCCGGCGTCGAGCGGCGCGTCGGGCGAGAGATCGAGCGTGAGCGCACCGAGTCCGGCGGCGAGGGCGAAGGAGAGCAGTCCGCCCACGCGGGCGCGCCACGATCGCTCCGCGGCGACGAGCGCGACGACGACCATCGTCAGCAGGAGCGGTAAGGACGATCGGATCGTCGGATACGCCGCGGTCATGGCCCACGTTACGGGGATCGCCAGCGGTATCGCCGCGAGGACGGCCAGCAGGCTCCCCACCGCCGACAGGCGAACGGCTTCGTAGCCGCGGCCCTCGATCACCAGCCGGTGGCCGGGGAGCGCGGTGACAGCCATCTCCGCGTCGGGCACGCCGAGCGCCATCGCGGGGACGGCGTTGAGGAACGTGTGGACGACGCCAGCGGCGAGCATCGCGCAACCGACGAACAGCGGCGGGCCGGGAACCGACGGCGCCGCGCCCGCGAGCAGGAGGGCGAAGTTGTTCGCGTGCAGGCCGGGAACGAGCCCGCTGCAACCCCCCAGGACCGTTCCCGCGAGGATCCACGCCAGGAGTTGGAGCGCCAGCCGCGGCTCGGCAACGACCTCGATCGACGCGGATGCGGCGGCCATCGCTGCCTCTGGCCGCGGCCTGTGGTTTAAACTCGAGGGTGCAGGTCGTGCGGGTCGCGAGGCGGATCTCTACTTCGGGTTCGACGGCGCGAACGGCTCCTGGATCGCCTCGGGGAGCGCGCTCGGATCGAGCAGGTCGTCGACGCTCGACGCGACCGCGTCAGCGGCGCCGGTCTCGACGGGGTCTTCACCCCGATCGTCGGCCACGTACACCGTCCGAAAGCCGGCCGATCGCGCGCCGACGATATCCTCCTCGTACGTGTCGCCGACGTAGACGTGGTCGTCGGCCGGAAGTCGCTCGCGCGCGAGGTCGAAGATCCGCCGATCGGGCTTTCGCGCACCGGCGTCGTTCGAGACGATCACCTCGTCCACCAGGTCGTCGAGGCCGTGTCGATCGATTTTCGCCCGCTGTTGGGCGCCGTCGCCGTTCGTCAGGATCCCCGTCGGGTTCGTCTCCGCCACGCGTTCGAACACGAGTTTCGCGTCCGCCGGCACGGCCGTCGCGTCGAGTTCCGTCTCGCAGTGATCGCGCGCGAGCGTCGCCGGCGTCGCATCCAGATCGATCGTCTCCGCGACGGCCTCGAACGCCCGGCGGTACGGATCGGACTCGCAGTTACCGAGCGCCTCGAACAGCCGATCGACGTACACCTCGTAGGCGTCGTCCGTCGGCGTCCCGTACGGTTCGACGGTCGCCGCGAACTGCTCGTCGAACGGCCGGGTGTACGAACAGAGCGTCCCGTCGAGATCGAAGTAGACGGCGATCGTCATGACCGTGCGATCGAACGGGGGAGAGAAGTAACTGCTGGTGAACTGCCGTCGAAAGAAATCGGTGTCGAATCGGTCCAGTTCGTCGCGAACCGACTTAGCCGAAGAGCTCGCCGAGGCCCTCGCCGCCGGCGTCGTCGTCTTCGTCGTCGTCTTCGTCCTCGTCCGTCGTGTCCGGGACGTCGCTGGTCTCTTCGGCCTCTTCCTCGTCTTCGCCGCCGGCCGCGGCACCACCTGCGGCGGCACCGCCGGCGGGGACGGCGGCGGCCTCGGAGACGGCCTCGTCGATGTCGACGTCCTCGAGCGCGGCGACGAGCGCCTTGACGCGGGACTCTTCGACGTCGACGCCGGCAGCGTCGAGCACGTCGGTCAGGTTGTCTTCGTTGATCTCTTCGCCCGTTTCGTTCAGGATGAGTGCAGCGTAAACGTATTCCATTGTAATCTCCTCCGGTGGTGGTTATCCGAACATCGCGCCGAGCCCTTCGGCGCCGTCACCGTCGTCTTCGTCGTCATCGTCGGTGTCGGCGTCGTCGGCCTCGGCGTCGTCCTGTTCATCGTCCGATTCGTCTTCGTCCTCGGCGGCCGCCGGTTCGGCGGCGGGCGCCTCGACGTCCTGCAGTTCCTCAGGCAGGGCCTCCTCGTCGTCGATCCGGGCCGCGAGCGCGCGCAGCTGCGCGTCGGCCTTGCTGACGAGGTCCGGCATCAGGTCTTCGTCCTCGATCGCGGCGTGCAGGCCGAGGCTCTTGGCCTCGCCCGTGGCCTTCGCGATGAGCGTGGGCGCGGTCGCTTCGGTCGGGTAGCTCGCGTTGACGGAGAGGTTCCGGGCGCGAGCGGCGGCCGTCGCGACGTCGCTCTCGTAGGCCTCGATGTCGATGTCGAGGTCCTCGGGGTCGAAGAGCACGCCGTCGGCGACGACGGCGCGCAGGTCGAGCCCGACTTCCTTGGGCTCGATTCCGAGCTCGTTGAGGACGTTCGCCAGGTCCGCAGAGACTTCCTCGCCGGCTTCCAGCACCGTCGAGTCCTCCATAACCTGAATCGAACCGTCCTCGATGCGCGCGTTCGCTCCGATCTGCTGGAGCTCGCCGACGAACGGGCCGGGATCGACCCCGGTGTCACCCTCGGGGATGACGATCTCGTTCGGGGCGACCTCGCCCTCGTTGATCGGTGCGGGCGTCTTCGACGCCTCGAGTTCCTTGTAGAGCGTGAAGGGGTTATCGTCCGTCGCGACCAGACCGACCTGCCCGTCGACGTGGTCGACGAGCTCTCCGAGGTCGGCCGCCTCCAGCGCGCGGACCTGCAGCGTGTTACGGCTGACGCGCAACTCGGCCGTGCCGTGGAGGCCGCGGCGCATGTCCTGGAGCTGCTTCGACGGAATTCCGGCGATCCCGACGACCCCGATGCTCTCGTAGTCGTCGATCAGGTCGGCGAGCTCACCGACCTCCTCTTTCTTCCACTGAGGAAGGTTCTCGGTCTTGCGTTCGGCCTCTGCGCTCATGTTAGGCCACCTCCACGGACGGGCCCATCGTCGTCTTCACGTAGACGGAGTCGATGTTCTGGGGGCCCTTCTCGAGATCGGCGTGCAGGCGCCGGAGGATGACGTCGATGTTGTCGGCGATCTCCTCGGCGCCCATGTCCTCCGCGCCGACGCGCGTGTGGAACGTGCGGCGGTCGCGAGAGCGGATCTGCACGGTGTTCTTGAGCCGGTTGACGGTCTCGATGACGTCCTCGTCTGGCGAGAGCGGGTCCGGCATCTTCCCCCGGGGACCGAGGATGGTACCCAGGTGCCGGGCGATGTCTTGCATTATCGCCTCTTCGGCGATGAAGAAGTCCGTCTCGTCTGCGAGGTCTTTGGCCTCGTCGTCGTCCAGATCGGCCACGTCGTCCTCCGAGAGCACCTGGTCCGCAACCTCTTCGGCGCGGACGGCGGTTTCTCCCTCGGCGATGACGACGATCTGTGTCTCCTGGCCGGTTCCGGACGGCAGGACGACGGACTCGTCAACACGGTTCGACGGTTCGTTCAGGTCAAGGTCGCGCAGATTGATCGCGAGGTCTACCGTCTCGGTGAAGTTCCGATCGGGCGCATCCTCGAGTGCGCGAGTTACTGCGGTTTCGATATCCGAATCTGCCATCGTTCACCTCCGTAGTACGCAGGACTGCTCCTACGGGTCAGTGAAACAGGCTACGCCTGTCTCTGTTGAACGAAGTGGCATGCCGGACTTAAACCCGTCGAACTGGAATCACGACGCAGGCGGAGGCGATCCACGACCCGTCGGGACGGGGAAAAACTCGTCGCGTGTCGATCGCGGTTCGATCGAGGGCGACGGCGATGCGAGGCGATTGGCACCGGTCGGACGAACCGCGCCGACGGGACGAACGATACTGACCGAAAACTCTTTCGGCCGTGAAACTATAACATTCGCATATGTGGCCGACAGAATTATATACGGCGGATGGTGGTTCGTCGATCGCGCGCGTCGGAGGGGTCGACCCGATCGAGACGATCGGGTCGCTCGGTCCGCTCGGACGGTTCGGACTCGGCGTCGCCGCCGTGGTGCTCGTCGCGGTCGTCGTCCTCGGACTCCTCCACGGATACGGCAATCGGACGGTGCGGAAGTGTCGCCGGAGCCCCGTCATTTCGTTCTGCTTCGGCGCGCCGAGCGCGCTCGTCCTCGGACTGCTCACGGCCGCCGGGGTACTTATGCTCGGCACGGAGGTCGGTGTATTCTTCGGCGTTCCGCTCGTCGTTCTCAGCGCAACGGTGTTCCCGACGGTGACGGCGATCGGACTCACCGCGATCGGTCAGTCGATCGCGGCGCGAGCCGGCCAGGATCGACTCCCGGTCGGTATCCTCGTCGGCGGTCTCCTGGGGGGAGTCGCCGCGCTCTCGGTTCCGACGGCGATCGTGATCGGCGGTATCGGTGCCGCGCTCGGAACCGGTGCGAGCGTCCGCATTCTGCTCGGAGCGGGCGGCGCGGCCGATCCGGACGAACGAACCATCCCGCCGGCGAACCAGATATAGAGCGGCGGATCGGCGGCCGCCGGAACGTTTTCGCCCGAGCGATTCGGATCAGCCGGCCGACGTCGGTTCGACGGCGTCCGATCCGCACACGGAGCAGATCTGCGACGGGGACTCGTTCAGCTGACCGCCGCAGCTGTTGCAGACGTCGCGGATCGACGCTCCGCGTTCCGTCCCGCACAGACCACAGGGTCTGTGCGTCGCCCTGAAGTGAGCTCCGCAGTCGGTACACCTGTAGATGCGTCCCACGTGTATTCTCGGTCGTCGATGCGTAAAATCCCGTCACCCCGTCCACCGATCTGTCACCCGTCCATCGATCCCGAATCAGAACCGCGATCGGATCCCAGCGGAGACGCACCGCGTTCCGGGTTTCGCGCTCCGGCGACCGTGACGCAGGGCACTTCGCAGTGGACACCAGGTCCGCCGCGCACCGCTGTACGTCGCCGGCGGATCGAAACTCCGAACCGCGGACGGATACGCCGAATACCCACGGCTACTGGCGTCGTACCGACGAAAACCGGCCCGCCGGCCACCCGATCGATCGGGCGGTAGTTCGACTCTCCGTGAGGGCCCGAGCCCTCGGGACTACGCTTCCGCTTCGCTCACAAGAACGTCGTCGTACTCGCCGGCGTCGACCTTCTCCTTGAACTCGCGGGCGTCCTCGCCTTCGATGGTGACGCCCATCGAGGCGCAGGTTCCAACGACCTCCTTCGCGGCGTTTTTCGTGTCGTAGGCGAGCAGGTCGGGCGACTTCTGCTCGGCGATCGTCTTGACCTGTTCGATCGAGAGGTCGGCGACGAAGTCCTCCTGGGGTTCGCCGCTGCCGGTGTCGAACCCGGCTTCGTCCTTGACCAGCGCGGCCGTCGGGGGGACGCCGACTTCGATTTCGAACGAGCCGTCGTCCTCGTACTCGACGGTGACGGGGACTTCGGTGCCGTCGAACGCTGCCGTCTGGTCGTTGATATCCTGGACGACCGCCTGTACGTCGACGGGCGTCGGTCCGAGCTCGGGACCGAGCGGCGGGCCTGGGTTGGCCTGGCCACCCGGAACGAGCACTTCGATGGTTCCAGCCATACCCGACAGAACCCGCGCGCGAGTTTTAAGGGTTGCTTTTTCGGGCAGTCACGGACCGTGCGCCCCGTCCCCACGATCGATCGAACCGGCGATCAAGTCCGCCGTCGTCCCGTCAGTCGACGGTTTCCGATCGCCAGGTGGCGAACGAGTCGAGGACGTGCGTCTCGTCGAATCGCTCGATACACGGCACGTCGTAGGGGTGGATCTCCGCGAGTCGATCGACCAAGTCGTCGTAGGCGTCGTCGGTCGTCTTCGCGAGCAACACCGCCTCCTCGTCGCGGTGAATCTCGCCCTCCCAGCGGTAGGTCGAGGTGGTCGGTACCTGGTTGACGCAGGCCGCGAGCCGCTCTTCGACCAGTCGCTCGGCGATCGCGTCAGCCTCGTCCGGCGGCGCCGTGATGTATACGGTCGGCATGTGAGACGGCTACGGTCGAACGGATAAAAAGTCCGCCCACGAGGCGGGAATCGGGCGCAGTCTCCGCCTGCGGGAGTCCCTCACTTGCCGTTGATGGCCCCGGTGACGGGATTGAACGCGCCGTTGATGTCCCACTCGTGGATGCAGTGGGGATTGCCGACTTGCTTCTCACCGTCGTCGCGGGCGATCTGCCAGGCCTCTACGTCCTCGTCCCATTTCTCCGCTCGACTGCACCGCTCACAGGAGCGTGCGGTTGGCTTCCGTAACTGTGCGCTCATTATCGGGTGTGAGAACTGGACGCATATAACGGTATCAGTGTGCGGCAATTGCTGCGCGAGTCCGATCGGCGCCTGACGGCAGCACGTGCGTCTAACCGAAGGCGTGCCGTCGACCGTCGCGCAAAAACGGCTACGGAGGTCCAGCCGTTAGCAGTTGCTGGTTGTGTCGGCCGCCTCCTGGGCGGATTCGGCCCCGTTGCCGTTCACCGTCGCGTTGTCGGTAGCTCCGCCACCTTCGTTGACCGTCGCATTGTCGGTAGCTGCGACGCCCTCGCCGACCGTCGCGTTGTCGGTAGCCCCGACGCTTTCGTTGACCGTCACGTTGTCGTCATCTCCGACTTCGGTCTCGTCATTACTACCGACCTCGGCCTCCTCATCTACCGTCGCGTTGCCGTTATCCTCGACGCCCTCGTCGGCGGTCGGGTCGTCGGCCGCGTCGCCGACGTCGTTGACTAGGATGACGATCGTCGCCCGTTCGATCGTCACCTGCAAGCTGTCTCCGTCGCCCTGGGCGCCGGTATCTTCGAGGCCGTCGTCCGTGACGCCGGACTCGTTGTCTTCGAGTCCGGTAGCCGCGTCGTCGGACTCGTTGGTTCCGAGGCCGTCGCTCCCGACGCCAGTTTCGTTGTCTTCGATACCGCCGGCAGCGCCGGATTCCGCGCCGCTCGTGTCGCCGATCTCCTCGACGACGACGAAGACCGACGCGGATTCGAGCGAGAGTTCGCTATCCGTGGCTCCGTTGATACCGACGCCGGTCTCGTTGTCTCCGACACTGACGCCGGTCTCGTTATCTTCGACACCGACGCCAGTCACGTTGTCTTCCGCACCGACGTCAGTTTCGTTGTTTTCGACCGCGGTATCGTTCTCGGTCAGGTCCCCGTCGGCCGTCTCGTTGCCGAGCGCGCCGTCGTCACTCATCTCGTCGTCGAGGACGATGACGATCGTCGCTTCCTCGATCGTGAGCTCTTGGTTGCCGGCGTCGGGGGCCTCCGTTTCGTTCTCGTCGGCTTCGCCTTCGGTATCGCCACCGATGGCCGTACCTTCGGTCTCGCCGTCGGTTTCGTTCTCCGCTTCGGCGTCCGCACCGTCCTCAGCGTCAACTCCGTTCTGTCCGTTTTGGTGGAGCATCGACGCCTGCTCGACCGTCACCTCGACGGACGTCTCGTGGACGAGAGCGCGGTGTTGGTCGCCGGTACCGGCTGCAGTGTCGTTTTCGCCGACCGTCTCGTTGTCGCCGGAGAGCGCGCCGTCGTCCACGACGCCGGTATTTCCTTCCATTTCGTCGGCCAGCTGGTGATCAGCGCCGACGACTACGATCGTCGCGTTCTCGACGGTGACCTGCAGGTTTCCGCCGCCGTCCTGTTCGTCTGCCTCTGTAGCGTTCTCATCGTCGTCCTCGTCGGGTTGGTTGATGCTCGCGCCCGTGTTGGCGATCGCGAAGACGCCAACACTCGCGCAGACCATCAGCGCAACCGCTACGACGAGTACATTTCGTACTGTGCGTGCGTTCATGCCTCCACTCCGATGGGAAGTGTCCGGATTTGTAAACCGGTAGTACCATTTCAGTGATAAATATTCAGTTCCGCCGGGAAATACGTCGTTCAGGCGACCACTCTCGATCGAAAACTGTAGGTTACGAAACGGATCCCGGGAGAAGGGGTGGGAACGGACCGAAAGCCACCGGTACGGTTGTCGGAGAAACCAATCGATACGATAATTTGACACGTGGGCGACTGTGCGGCCAGCCGATGATGACTCGGGCGCCGTCCGTTCCCGTTACACTCCCCAGAATGGCTGAACGCGATCGTTTCGTTTTCGAACTCGTTTCGGTTCGCGTTCGTTCGCGGCTCAGTAGACCGCGGTTGTGATCTCCTCGCGGAGTTCGTCGAACCGGTCGAGATACTCGCGGCGTTCGGTCCGGAGTTCCGCCGCGGCGTCGTCGTAGTTTTCGACGTGATCGGGGACGTAGTACGCTCCGACGTCGACTCCCGGCACCGACTCGGGAATCGTCAGCCCCGTTCGCTCGTCGGCGGTCCACTCGATCGTTCCCCGGGCGACTTCCGTGAGGATCGTGACGGACTCCGTGACGCCGACGTCGTTCGACTCGTCGCCCACGTAGCCCGTGTTGATGACGTAACACTCGACGTTGAGCTCGCGGATCAGGTCATGGAAGCGGTTCCCCTCCTCGCCTTCGGAACCGACGATGAAGGGGTTCGTTCCGACGACGCGGATCGATTCGCCGGCCCGAGAGGGATCGCCCGCGCTGGTCTCGATCGACTCGCCGAGCATGAAGGCGACGGCGGCCTGCTCGTCGGTCAGTTTGGCGACCGGCGGCATCAGGGGGTTCCGGGTGATGAAGAAGACCTGATCCATCCGATCGAGGTCGATCTCGTCGTCGGCGCTCGCGACGTGCTCGCGCCGGACGATCGCCCGGGAGTTCGCCGTGTAGCGGTCCTCGTCGAAGCGGACCGTACCGTCGTCGTCGACGGCGACGTTATCGAGGATCGCGGACTCGTCCGTCGCGGCCGCGTACAGTTCCGGTTGTTCGTCGTCGAGGCCGATCGTCTTGATGAACAACCCTTTGCCCTCGCTGCCGGCGACCGATCCGTCGGGAAGGAGGCCGCAGACGTCGTCCTGTAACATCGCGGCGTCTTCGGGATCATCGAGCCAGCAGCCGTGCGAGGTCAGCGTGGACTTGCCGGTTGCGGACAGGCCCATGAACACCTGCCCGACGATTCGCACGGTTCCGTCGCCGTCGCGCACGCGAACGCGCTTGCTGCCGGCGTGGAGCCCGAGCCCGCCGAGCTGTTTGATCCGGTACATGAACAGCCGGAGGAACGACTTCTTGGCTTCGCCGATGTAGTCGCTGCCTAACACCGCCGTGATCCCCTCGTCGGGAAAGACGCGGATCGCCGTCTCGTCGTAGTCGGGCAGTTGAACCGTGTACAGGTCGGGATCGCGACCGTCCGCCGGCTCGAAGAGGTTCGCCCACGCGAGCGCGATGCGCGCGTACGTAACCGGAACGTACAGCCGGCAACAGAACGTGGCGTCGGGGTGACGCCCCATCAGCCGATCGACGCAGATCAGTTCGGCGTCGCACGCGGCGTCGATCGCGTCCGCGACGAGGTCGTGGTCGCGGTCGGCGAACTCGTGGTCGACGGCGTTTTTCGTCCGATCGGCGCTCCGGGATCGGTACTCGCTGACGTACGACGGCGATCCGAACTCGGTCGTCGTCTCGTCCGGCCGGGCGAACTCGCGGAGTTCGGCGAGCGACGGATTGTAGCGGACGTTCGAGGCATCGGTTGGGTCGGGAAGCTGTCGGACCAGCGGACGGGGCTCCGCCCCGGTTTCGGACATATACGTAACACGCCACCCTTCTGAGGTATAAACATGAGGTGTTTTGATCCGAGTGTGTCACTTCTTACCCATGCCAGACGTTTTGTACGGATATTATGGGCAATTCAGGCCCTATCTACCCGATCTATAATCTCCCGAAAAACACTCGGTATTCAGAAAAGAATAGAAAAGTACTCACATCAGAATAAATTCTGATCGCCGATAGACGCGCTGTATCGGGGCTGATCTCCGGCGGGTGCGAGCCGATCGACCGACGATCGAACGCGCCCGGATTCCGCAGGCGTCCGAATGCCTGCAGCGTCGAGGGTTCGCGGGCGGCGAATCGGTCGACTCGCGCCGCGACGCAGAATGGACAGGCCTAAGCCGGGGGCTGTGGACACCTGTTTCCATGGCTACTCTCGATCGGATCCGCGTCCACCCCGTCAAGGCGCTCGACGCGACGACGGTCGAGTCGACGACGATCGTCGAAACCGGCGCTCTCGAGTGGGATCGACGGTACGCGATCGTCGAGAGCACGGAGCGCCCGCGTCTCGGCGAGGCCCCGCACGGCGCGTACGTTAACGGCAAGCGCGAGGAGCGCGTCCACGACCTCGCCGCCGTGTACGACCTCGATCGAGAGACGATCACCGTCAGCGAGCGCGGCGTCGACGAGGGGCACGCGTTCCACCTCGAACTCGATCGGGACTGTCTCTCCTCGTGGCTCTCGGACTTCTTCGGCTATCCCGTCGAACTCGTCCGAAACGACGAGGGCGGCTTTCCCGACGACGCGGACGCGTCCGGGCCGACGATCATCGGCGACGGGACGATCGAAGCGGTCGCGTCGTGGTACGACGGCATCGATCCGTCGGAGATGCGTCGACGATTGCGTCCGAACCTCGTCGTCGGCGACGTCCCGGCGTTCTGGGAGGATCGGCTGTACGACGAGCCGGGTCGCGTCGTCCCGTTCGAGATCGGGCCGGCGAGGCTCCACGGCGTGAACCCGTGTCAACGCTGCGTCGTCCCGACCCGCGATCCCGACACGGGCGAGGAAACCGAGGGCTTCCAGGAGACCTTCGTCTCTCGCCGGGAGGAGACGCTTCCCGAGTGGGCGACCGACGACCGGTTCGACCACTACTTCCGACTTATGGTCAACACGCGCGCTCCCGACTCGTCGTGGGGGACGCCCCTCTCCGTCGGCGACGCGGTGACGATCGGCGAGCCGGTTTCCGAACCGTCGGCCGGAGCGCCGTGATCCGTTGGGGGCGATGCGAGTGGAGGGATCGCCCGCATTCGGCGCAGGCGATCGGGGCTGGTTTTCAGTTCTGGTACTCAGAGCCAAAGGTCCAAGAGGATCGTCTCGGTTGCGGTGGCCATGGGATACGGTCTCGACATCGGACCCGGGGCGATCCGGTCGGCTACCGGCGGGCGCGACGAGCCGTCGATCGAGTCGGCGCCGGCGATCGTCCTCCCCGCCGACGAGGGGACGCTCGGCGAGGCAGGGGTCTCGGACGCGGAGGGGACTGCCCGTACCGTCGACCACGACGGTACGACGTACGCCGTCGGAACGGCCGCGCGAACCGTCGCGGACGGCGCGGACGGCGGCGAGCCCACGTCGCTGTTCTCGGACGGCGTTCTCGTCGTCGACGGGCACGCCGAACCGGCGCTCGCCGCGATCGTCGACGACGTTCTCGACGGCTCGATCGACGGCCGGCTCTGTTACACGACGCCCGGGACGGTGCTCGACGCCGAAGCGCCGACGGCGGCCCACCGGACGGCCGTTGAATCGGTGCTCGAGGACCGGGCGGACGACGCGACGCCGATCAGCCGCGGGTTCGCCGTCGTCTACGATCAACTCGCGGGCGACAACTACACGGGGCTGGGCATCTGTCTCGGGGAGCAAACGACCAGCGTCGCCCTCTCCTACTACGGCGTGCCGGTGCTCGCGTTCTCGATCGCGACGGGCAGCGAGCGGATCGTTCGGCAGGCGGCCGCGGAAACGGGGGAGGCGTCGGCGCGGGTCGCGGCGGTCCTCGAGGAGTTCGTCCTCGATCCGAACGCGGCGACGGGCGACATCGAGAGTGCGCTCGCACAAGCGTACGACGCCCTGATCGGCGAATTGATCGACGCGATCGGAACCGAGGCGGACGCCGGCGACGTCCAGCAGGGACTCGCGGTCCCGATCGCGGTCGCCGGCGACGGCGCGGTCGAGGGCGTCGAGTACCTGATCGGCGGCCGATTCGACGCGGCCGACCTGCCGTTTTCGATCCGCGGCGTTCGACTCGCCGACGACCCGGCGGCGAGCGCCGCGCGGGGCGCGCTGGCGGCCGCGGCCGACGACGTCGACGCCTTCGAAGAGGTCACGTGGTCCGAGTCGACGGCGGATCCGGACGATCGCGCCGGGGCCGTAGACGCCGCGGAGATGGGCGGGAACGCCGGCGCCCCTTCCGGATCCGACGCCAACCGGACGGCGCTCTCGTTCGACGAGCCGTTCGACGCCGATCGCGACGACGCGCGGGCGAACGACGCGATCGACCAGTTGTTCGATCGGCTCGCGAACCGCGATGAGGAGATCCGGTCGGTCAGCGAGGCGGTCGACGAACTGGTTGCCGACCTCGAGTACGTGAGAGAGCGGGCGGCCCCCGCCGAAGAACTCGACGCCGTCGACGAGCAACTCGACGGCCTCGCGGCCGATCTGGCCGACCTCGAAGCCGAGAGCGACACTCACGCGACCGACGAGGACGTCGCGTCTCTCGAAACGGAATTCGGCGCGCTCGACGACGCGCTCTCGGACCTCGAACGGAACCTCGACGCGATCGACGACGACCTCGAGACGCTCGAATCGGCGACGGACGACGCGGCGAACGAACGCGGCGCCCTCGACGATCGACTCGACGCCCTCGGCGACGAGTTGACGGGGATCGACGATCGAACGGAGGCGCTCGGGAACCGAATCGAGACGCTCCGGGACGAGCTGACCGACCTGGAATCCGAGACGGCGTCCACGGCCGACCTGGACGCCGTCGACGAAACCGTCTCGGGGCTCGACGAGGTCGTTTCTCGGCTCGACGAAGAGCTCGCGGCGGTCGACGGGGAGACCGATCGGATCGCCACCCGCGTCCAGGGGCTCGCCGGGCGACTCGAGGAGGAGTCGACCCGGGTTGACGGGGTCGACGAGCGATTCGACGACCTCTCGGAGCGAACCGACGATCGACTCGACGCCCTCTCGGAGCGTGCGGACGACCTGTCGGCGGACGCCGACGAGCGATTCGCCGCCGTCGAGGCGACGATCGACGACGAGCTCGCCGCGGTTGACGAGGAACTCGCCGACGCCGCGTCCCGACTCGACCGGGGCGACGAGCGGATCTCGGAACTCGAGACGGCCGTCGAAGACGCGCGCGTTCGGCTGGAGTCCGTGGAGGGAGATTTCGCAGGCGTCGGCGATCGGCTGGATTCGGCGGTCGATCGAGTGGACGGCGTGGACGATCGGCTCTCCGCGACGGATGGCCGTATCGACGCGATCGACGACGATCTCGGCGGCGTCCGAGACGAGCTGTCCGACGTCCAAGCTGCTCTCGATCGGCGCATCGCGGCGGTTCGCGACTCGATCGCCGACCTCGAAGCGGAGACGGTCGATCCCGACCGGGTCGACGACGTCGACGCGGAACTCGCGGCGGTCGCCGACGACGTGTCGACCCTGGCGGCGGATCTCGCCGCCGTCGAAGAATCCGTCGAAGCGGTCGAAACCGAGACCGCGACGGCAGCCGACGTCGCGGCGGTCGAGCGATCGGTAGCCGACCAGGGCGAGACGATCGAGTCGATCGTCGAGGACCTCGACGGGATTGCGACCGACGTCGCGGCGGTCGAGGATCGACTCGCGGAGTTCGAAACGAGTCTGGCGGCCCGCCTCGAGACGCTCGACGATCGCGTGACGGACGTTCGATCGGAATTGGACGACCGGACGGACGAGATCCGGTCGGGCGCGGACGACGTCCGGTCCGAGCTGGACGATCGGCTCGGAGCGGTCCGGTCGGAGCTCGACGATCGACTCGACGAGGTGCGATCGGAGCTCGAGGATCGCGAGGACGACGTCAGAACCGAAACCGAAGCTCACGTCGCCGACGTGCGAGCGGCCCTCGAGACCGACGTCGGAACGCTCTCCGGACGGGTCGAGGCGATCGAGTCGCGCACCGACGACCTCGCTTCGCGCCTCGAAAACGACGACGGCGACGAGGCGGTGAGCGCCGTCGCGGCGGACGTCGCCGATCTCGCCGCGGCCGTCGAATCGCTCGGCGAGGACTACGAGTCCCTCTCCCGAACGCTCGCCGAGCTCGACGACGAACTCGAGACGGTCGTCGACGCCGATCCGACGGCGCGACTGGCGGACCTCGCCGATCGGATCGATCGGGTGGCGAACGACCTCGACGCCCTCGAGACGCGAACCGACGCGACCGCGGGCGGATCGGCCGCCGACTCGATCGCGGCCGACGTTGATTCGCTGGACGCTCGACTCGAGTCGATGCGAGACAGACTCGAGACGATCGATTCGCGGACCGACGGCGCGGAAGACCGAGCCGCGGGCGGGCTCGCGACGGCCGCGCTCGCCGGTTCCGGCGGCGCCGGCGTGGTGGCCGGTGGGACCGTCGCCCTCGCCGAAGTCGAGGCGACGATCGGCGGCGCGGCCGTCGTCCTCGGCCTCGCGCTGCTCGGCGTTGCCGTCGCGCTCGATCGCTGATCGAACCCGGTTGCTCGCGTTATTCTTCGTGGATCGCGTCGTCCTTGACGTTCGGCGCGCCGACGACGAGCACGCGACTCTCCTCGATCGCCTCGAGTTGGCGCCACGACTCCGGGGGTACCACGAGTACGTCGCCGGTCGTCAACTCCACGACCTCGCGGTCGTCCCGCTCGATCGTCGCCTCGAGCGCTCCGTCGAGGACGACGTATAACTCCTCTTGCTCCCCCTGGCGGTGGTACTCGTTTTTCTCGCCCGCGTCGTAGTGCCAGACGCTCGGGCGCATTCGCTCGGGTTTGAGTTCCAGCCCGATCGGGAGCAACGCGGGTTCGATGCCCTCGATGTCGCGGGGTTCGACGTCGTCGATGGCGATTCGATCGTACATGACTCGGCCTTCCACGGAGGGGCGGAAAAACCCGGCGCGCCTCGCGGCGACTAGAGGCGGGAGCGCCACTCGCCGTACCGATCGCTCTCGATGATCCACAGGAGCAGTCCGAGGAGCGTCGCCGTGACGATCGACGCGGCGAGCAACCGGAACGCCGTCCGGAACCCGGCGGTCTCCGAGAGCGCGCCGACGATCGCCGGTGCGATCGCGCCGGCGCCCATCAGGAACGTTCGGACGATTCCGAGGCCGCCGCCGGCGACGTCGTCGGGGATGGCTTCCATCAGGTACGCGCTCCGGACTGGTCGGTAGCCGTGTGCGCCGATCCCCACGGCGACGAGCAACCCCCCGAGCAGGACCGGATCGCCGGTTCCGGTCAGACCGACGAACAGCACCAGCGCGGTCGTGGCGAGCGCGAGCGTTCCGAGGATGAGCGTCAGCGGGCCGATCCGGTCGCTGAGTTCGCCGGTCGCGAGTTGGATCAAGCTCGCGAGGAAGAGGCCGCTGTATAGCAGGTTCGCCGTCGCCGACGTGAGTCCGGCCGCGTCGGTCAGGTAGAGCGGCGCGAACGCGACCAGGCCGTTGTAGGTGAACGAGAACAGAACGGTCACCAGCGCGAAGACGGCGAACCGCCAGTCCCGAAAGAGGGTGACGTACCTGCCCACTTCGCCCGCCGAGAGATCGGTCACCTCGCCGCGGTCGGCCTCCGACGGCACCCGCCGCGGAACCCGGAGGCGAAACGAGATCGCGAGCGCGAACCCGACGGTCCCGGCCGCGAGGAAGATCGCGCGCCAGCGATCGCCGAACGCGAACGGCAGGGCCGCTGCGGCGACGACCGCCGCCGGCGCGGCCACGCCGCCGAAGGCGCCGAACGTGTCGAGGATCCCGAGCGCCCGGCCAGTCCGCGCGGGGTAGGCCCGCGAGAGTAGACGGACGGCGACGGTCTTGTGCGCTCCCGTTCCGGCGCCCACCACGAGCATCGCCGCGACGAGGACGACGAACGGCGACTCGACGACGATCGCGAGAGACGCGCTTGCCGCCACCAGCGCTCCGGCCGTGATGAGCGTGACGGAGCCGAGGCGGTCGGCGAGCACGCCCGACGGGAACTGCATCGCGGCATAGACGAGCATGAAACCGGTGAACGCGGCCCCGAGGGCGGCGTTCGAGACGCCGTAGCTCTCCTGGAAGGCGCCGAACAGGGGCGGAAATACGTACCGGACGAACTTCGCCAGAAACCAGATCGC
Source organism: Halosolutus gelatinilyticus (assembly GCF_023028105.1). Lineage (NCBI taxonomy): Archaea > Methanobacteriati > Methanobacteriota > Halobacteria > Halobacteriales > Natrialbaceae > Halosolutus > Halosolutus gelatinilyticus. Next base: position 3,321,507 of record NZ_CP095491.1, on the reverse strand, counting down.
CGCGGTCACGACGAGCACGTCGAGGTGTGCGTACCGACGGATCGACTCGGGAACCATCACTCTTCGCCCCGATGGTGGCGCGTACACGGACGAGAATGCAACGATCGTGCTCGACCGCCACGGTCCGCGCTCGCAGGTTCGCGAGCACTCGCCGGCTCGCGATCGGCGATCCCGCGATCGATACTCGCCTCGGGCAACGCGGAAGTACGATCGGACCGAAATCGAGGTAATGGGCTTTCACACCTATCCGATCGAACGGGCCGACGCGCTCGAGGACCCGTCCCGGTACCGGTACTGTTCGCGGGAGGAACTGCTCGCCGCGCTCGACCCGACGCCGACGGACGTCGTCGCGGACCTCGGCTCCGGAACCGGCTTTTACACCGACGACGTCGCGCCGTTCGTCGAGACGATCTACGCCGTCGACGTCCAGTCGGCGATGCACGATCGCTACCGCGAGAAGGGCGCGCCCGAGAACGTCGAGTTCGTCACGAGCGAGGTGTCGTCGTTACCGTTCGCGGACGACCACCTCGACGCCGCGTTCTCGACGATGACGCACCACGAGTACGCGGGTAGCGTCGAGCGTGGCTCGACGGACGAGGCGAGTAGCGCGGAACGAAGTTCCACGAACAGTCGAGCGGCGAAGCCGCGAGACAACGGTGAAACCGCGAGCCCCGACGAAGCGTTGGCCGAATTCGCTCGCGTCGTCCGTCCGGGCGGGCGACTCGTGACGGTGGACTGGTCGGCCGACGGCGACGAAGCGGCGGGGCCGCCGGTGTCCGAGCGGTTCTCGATCGACGACGCCGTCGCCCACTTCGAAGTCGCCGGGTTCGACGTCGAAACGGCCAGCGCGCGACCCGAGACGTTCGCGATCGTCGCGCGTCTCGGGGAACAATAATTGGACATCCGAACAAAATAAGGGGGATTCTGCCAAGTCCTGGTCAGATACTATCCGTACTATGCGTATTAGGGCAACGTTTATGCCCGATATATGGTAACATATGACTATGGGATACACCGATCCGTACAAGCCCGGCCGACCGTCTTTCGAGTGTCCGACGTGTAGCTATCGAACGAGGACGGCCACGCCGGGGATCTGTCCACGCTGTAAGCAACAACTGCAAAACATCGCCGTCGCACGCGAGTGACGTGATTCGAGGGATCGCTCCGTCGGCACCCGCGATCGAATCGCGACGATCGTTCGCCGGCGATCATCGCGATCGCGTAGTCCGCCGGATTAATCGAAGTCCGGCAAATCCTCCGGCGGTTCGTACTCGGCCTCCCAGTCGATGTACTCTTCTTTCAGGATCACGGAGACGATCTGGCCGAACTCCGTGAGTTCGGCGTTGATCGACGAGACGGTCCCCCAGGTGTCGAGGTCGGGGTGGTACGTCCGCTCCTGCCAGTCCTCGGGGATCCCCGGAGCGTGGTAGCCGACGCGATCGGCGAAGTCGTCCCAGAAGAAGTCGAACTGCGAGAAGAGATCGAGGTCGCGGGCGATCTCGTACTCCCGGGATTCGAGGTCGGTGTCCCGGCGCCACTCTTCGAAGGCCTCCTCCCACGCGCCCTCCTCGAGAAAGCCCTGGAGTTCCTCCCGGCGGTAGTCGATCTCGGTCGGGTCGTCGGCGCTGATCGTCGCGTCGTCGTACTCGTTCGGATCGACGAACTCCAGTTCCGGCGGATCGGGGGCTTCGACCTCGAGCGTCATGTTTCGGGGTAGGACGGGTCGGCGGATAAGAATTCCCACCTCGCGCTGCGGCGGCCGTCGATCGCGACTGTCAATACCGCAGAATTATCCCGATCGCCGCCGTACCGACGCGTATGGGCAGCGAGTCAACCGGGGGCCGGGACTATAGCCTTACGGAAATCTTCGCGATCAAGTTCGTCCTCGCGGACGTGCTGATCATCGCGGCGTTGCTGTTCGCCGGTCCCATGTACGCCCTCGCGTTCACCGCACTGATGGTCGTTAGCGTCGTGCTCGTCTGGTATCTCAGCACGCGCGATCGTGACGACGAGCGCGACGCGACTCGAACGGAGTCGGAGACCGACGCCGACCACGCCGAACGAACCGCCCGCGACCCCGTGACGCGACTGCAGGAGCGGTACGCCGACGGTGAACTCGACGACGAGGAGTTCGAAGCCAGACTCGATCGGCTGCTCGCCGCCGACGAGCGGGCCGCGGAGGCGGGGGTCGAAACGGAGCAGCTGTCCCTCGAACGAACCGAGTGATCGACTTCCACCGGGGCTGGGATCCAAACACTCAATCCTCGATCGCCCGTACCGGCGGACGATGACTGCCTACGAGGCGGCGATTCTCGACGTCGATGGGACGATCGTCCGGGGCGACGAACTCATTCCCGGCGTGACGGACGGATTGCACGCGCTCGACGAGGCCGGCGTCTCCCGCCTGCTGTTCTCGAACAATCCAACCCGCGGCAGCGACCACTACGGCGAGACACTCGAACCGCACGGCATCGCGGTCGATCCCGAGACGGTGCTCACGTCGGCGACCGTGTCGGCGGAGTACCTCGCGGCCACTCACCCCGGCGAACGGGTGTTCCTCGTCGGGAGCGATCGCCTGCGGACGATCCTCGAGGACGCGACGGTGGAACTCGCCGACGATCCCGACGAGGCCGAGGTCGTCCTCGGCTCGTTCGACGCGGACTTTTCCTTCGGCACCCTCTGGGAGTCCCTCCGGGCGCTCGACGGCGATGTCCCGTTCTACGGCACCGATCCGGACGTGACGATTCCGATCGAGGACGGCGCGATTCCGGGCTCGGGGGCGATCCTCGCCGCGATGGAGGCCGTCGCCGGCCGCGAACCCGACGCCGTCCTCGGCAAACCGTCCGCGATCGCCGCCGAAGCGGCGACGAACCGCCTCGACGTCGCCCCCGATCGGACGCTAGTCGTCGGCGATCGGCTCAACACGGACATCGCGCTCGGCGCCCGGGCCGGAATGGAGACCGCCGTCGTCCTCTCGGGCGTTACGGACCGCGACGCGATCGCGGCCGCGGACGTCGACCCGGACCACGTTCTCGAGTCGCTTGCCGACGTGGGGACGCTGCTCTAACCCGCAGCGATCGACGCCGTCCCGGACCCGCCCCGACCGACGCCGCCGCGAACACCGCGCGCCGAACTGCTCGAATCGCCGGTACCGCTAGGGATTTCCGATCGACGAGAGTACCGCTGTCATGGCCCGCGCGCTCGACGTGGCGCTGTTTCTGCTGCTGGCGGTGCTGTGGGGGTTCTCGTTTCCGGCGATCTCGGTCGGACTCGAGTACCTGCCGCCGATCCTGTTCGCGGCCGTCCGGTACGACGTGGCGGCGGTGCTGTTGCTCGGGTACGCCGCGTTCAGGGCCGGAACGCGGCTACCGCGGGAGAAAAACGACGTTCTGGCGATCGTCGGCGGCGGCGTGTTCCTCGTCGCCGGCAACGGGATGCTGTTCTACGGCCAGCAGAACGTCCCGAGCGGCGCGGCCGCGATCATCCAGGCGCTGGTCCCCATCTTCACGGCGCTGTGGGCGCTCCTGTTGCTCGGCGAGCGCCTGTCGCCGCTCGGCGCGGCGGGCGTCGCGATCGGCTTTGTTGGGATCGGCTTCGTCGTTCGCCCCGATCCGACCAACCTGCTGGCCGGCGACACCGTGGCCCGGCTCTTCATCGTCTGTCAGGTGGTCAGCGTCGCGCTCGGCACCGTCCTCGTCCAGCGCGCCGGGCCGACGCTCCCCCGCATCCCGCTGACGGGGTGGTCGATGCTCGTCGGCGCGCTCGTCCTCCACGCCGTCAGCGCCGGTCTCGGGGAGGCGCCCGCCGTCGGCGCACTCGCGTCGACGGCGGTGGCCATGATCCTCTACCTGGGGGTCTTCTCGACCGCGATCGCCTTTCTGATCTACTTCACCATCCTGGAAGAACACGGCGCCTTCGAGGCGGCGCTCGTCGCGTACCTCGTCCCGATCGTCGCGACGATCGTCGGCGTGTTCGTCCTCGGCGAGTCGATCACCGCCCTGACGTTCGTCGGGTTCGGACTGGTCGCGACGGGCTTTGCGCTGCTGAAGCGCCGCGCGATCGCGGACGTGACGGGGATCGCCTCCAGCGTCGGCCGGCCGTGACCGTGCGCAAGAATGCCAAACCGCGGTCAACTTTTTGAAACGTGGGTTCGACGATCGACCATGGACGAGTTCGTCACCCCGCCGCCGCTCGAACGGGGCGATCGGATCGCGGTCGTCGCGTCGGCGTCGAACGCGGGTTACCGGTTTCCCCACGTCTACGAGCAGGGGCTCGATCGGCTCCGCGATCGGTTCGACCTGGAACCGGTAGAGTTTCCGACGACGTCAAAGTCCGACGACTACCTGTACGAGCACCCCGAGAAGCGGGCACGGGACGTGATGGACGCCTTCGCGGATCCCGACATTCGCGGGGTGATCGCGGTCATCGGCGGCAACGATCAGCTTCGGATCCTGAAACACCTCGACCCCGACGTCCTCCGGGAGAACCCGACTCGCTTCTACGGCTACAGCGACAACACGAACCTCGCGTTGCACCTGTGGAACCTGGGGATCGTCTCCTACTACGGGCCGTGCGTCATGACCGAACTGTCGATGGAGGGCGGCCTCTTCGAGCACACCGTCGAATACACCGAGCGGGCGTTCTTCGAGGATTCGTTCGGCGAACTTCGACCCGCCGACGAGTTCACCGACGAAATCGGCGACTGGGAGAATCCCGACTCGCTCTCGGAACCGCGAGAGACCGAACCCAATCCCGGCTGGCGCTGGGCCGGCGGGGACGACCCCGTGGAGGGCCGGCTCTGGGGAGGTTGTCTCGAAGTCCTCGACCAGCAGTTCCTGGCCGATCGCTACCCCCCCGACGACGAGGCCCTGGACGGCGCGATTCTCGCGATCGAAACCTCCGAGGAACTGCCGGACCCCGCCTGGGTGACGGGCGTGTTGCAGGCGCTCGGCGAGCGCGAGGTCCTCCGACGGTTCCACGGGGTTTTGGTCGGTCGCCCGGCCGCCCAGTCCTACCTCGAGTCGCGGCCGCCCGAGCGGCGAGAACGGTACAGGCAGGAACAGCGCGAGGCGATCGAGCGCGTCTTCGCCGAGTACAATCCCGACGCCCCGATCGTCTCGAACCTCGATTTCGGCCATACCTGGCCGACGACGCCGGTGCCGATCGGCGCTCGCGTGGCGATCGATCCAGCCGCGAAAACGATTCGCTTCGAGTGAGTCGTCGGTTCGAGCGACCTATCGGGAGCCGCCGTTCCCGTTCTCGCCTTCCAGCGCCACTTCGCGGAGCCGCTCCCCTTTTTCGCTGCTGACGGTCAGATCGGGAACCGGGGTCGGCCGGTTCCGGTCGTCGATCGCGACGTAGACGAAGTAGGATTCGGTCGTCCGCTCGCGTTCGCGCGTCCGCAGATCCTCGCGTTCCGTGATTAGCCGAACCTTGATGCTCGAGTTGCCGGCGTCGTAGACGTAGGCCGTGATGTACGCCGTATCGCCGACCGGGATCGGACGCTCGAAGTTCATCTGATCGACCCGGGCGGTCACGCACGTCTCCCCCGAAAACCGCATCGCGGACATCGCCCCGATCTCGTCCATCCACTTCATGACGTTTCCGCCGTGGGCGACTTCGAGATTGTTCGCGTGGTTCGGCTGAACCATCTCCCGGTTCTCGATCAGCGTTTCCATCAGGTCCGTCATCGGTGACAGTTGCCGAACGACGGCAATCAGTCTTGCCGTCTCGGTCTCTCCCGTCCGATACTGGTAAAAGTCGTCGCCGAGTGTTCCCGACAATGAGCGATGCAGGTGACGCCACCGTGCCCGAGCTTCCCGACCCGCCGTCGGGCGAGCGCGGCTCGGTGCACGTCCTCGGGACGGCACACGTCTCGCAGGCGAGCGTCGACGACGTACACGAGACGATCGATCGGGAAGATCCCGACGTCGTCGCCGTCGAACTCGACGAAGGGCGGTACCGACAGATGCAGGGCGGTGCGCCCGACGACATCGAAGCGAAAGATCTCCTCTCGGGGAACACGGTCTTTCAGTTCCTGGCGTACTGGATGCTCTCGTACGTCCAGTCGCGACTCGGGGAGCGGTTCGACATCGAACCCGGCGCGGACATGCGGGCCGCGATCGAATCCGCGGAGCGAAACGGCCACGGGGTCGCGCTCGCCGACCGGGACATTCAGGTGACGATCCAGCGGTTCTGGCGCCGACTCTCGTTCGCGGAGAAGTTGAAGATGATCGGCGGACTCGCCCTCGGCGTCACCGATCCCCGGACGATCGGGCTGACCTTCGGCGCGGTGTTCGGGGTGTTCGCCGGGGTCGTCTTCGGCGCCTTTCTGGCGCCGTTGCTCGGGTACGGCGACCTCCTCTCGCTCGGCGTGACCGATCCCGCGACGCTCCGCTACGTGGGCGCCGCGGGCGTCGGCGCCATCGTCGGGTTGTTCATCGGATTACTCTTTCTCCCCTCGCTCGAGTCCGGAGGCCAGGACACCGGCGGGCTCGTCAACGGCTTCACGATCCGACTCGTTGGCGGCGTCTTCCTCGGGATCGCCGGCTGTCTCGCGCTGGTGGCGACCGGGACCTTCGTCGGCCCCTTCTCCGCGGCGGCGTTCGAAGGTGCCGGAGGGTACGGGATCCGCGGGATCACCGGCGCGCTGGCCGGACTCGGCGTCGGCGTCGCGACCGGGGTCGTCTTCGGATTCGTCCTCGAGGCGATCGGCGGCGACGCCGAGGAGATCGACGAGATCGACATCGAGGAGATGACCGACGGCGACGTCGTCTCGGCCATGATGGAGGAGTTCCGGCAGTTCAGCCCGCGCGGCGCGAACGCGCTGATCGACGAACGCGACGCGTACATCGCGCACAACCTCCACCAGCTTCGAGAGCAAGGGTACGACGTCGTCGCCGTCGTCGGCGCGGGACACAAGGCGGGGATCGAACGCTACCTGTCGAATCCCGGCGACCTTCCGCCGATGGAGTCGCTGACCGGAACCGCCTCGGGACGCCGGTTCTCGCCGCTCAAGATCGTCGGCTATCTCGTGATGGTCGGGTTCGTCGGCTTCTTCTTCCTGTTGCTCATGGCGGGCGTCCAGAACAGGTTCCTGCTCCAGCTCTTTCTCGCCTGGTTCCTGTTCAACGGCGTCTTCGCGTTCACGCTGGCTCGCCTGGCCGGCGCTCGCTGGACGAGCGCGGGCGTCGGCGGCGCGGTCGCCTGGTTGACGAGCATCAATCCGCTGTTGGCTCCCGGCTGGTTCGCCGGCTACGTCGAACTCAGACACCGTCCGGTCAACGTTCGCGACATCCAGACGCTGAACGAGATCATCGGCGACACGGATCGGCCGATTCTCGAGGCGTTCGAGGACATGTTCGACGTCCCGCTGTTCCGCCTGATCATGATCGTCGCGCTGACGAACATCGGGAGCATGATCGCGACGTTCCTGTTCTTTATCGTCGTCGTCCCCTGGATGGGACACGAGGTCGGCGGCGTCGAGGCGTTGATGGGCGAGCTCATTCAGGGCGCGGAGAACAGTCTCGAACTGATTCGGGAGATCCTCTCATGAGCTATCGAACGCGAGGGGAGCCGGAGCCTGAACTCACGTTCAGCGACAAGGAGCTGTTCGACCTCGGCCTCGCCTGGGTCACGCTGAGCGTCGCCTTCGCGCTGCTGCTGGCGCCGATTCATCTGGGAGGCGTGACCCTCGGCTCGTTCGTGGTGATGATCGGACTGAGCTTCGTCACCGTGGGCGTCGCCTTCCTGTTGCACGAACTCGCCCACAAGGTCGTCGCGATCGAGTACGGCCAGATCGCGGAGTTCCGCGCGGACTACCAGATGCTCTTCCTGGCGATCATGAGCGCTCTGATCGGCTTCCTCTTCGCCGCGCCGGGGGCGGTCTATCACCGCGGGCGGATCACGGTGCGGGAGAACGGTCACATCGCGCTCGCCGGACCGGTAACGAATCTCCTGCTCGCGCTCCTGTTCTTCCCGTTGCTGATCTTTCCGGGGATCCTGGGAACCGTCGGCCACCTCGGGGTCCTGATCAACCTCTTTCTGGCCGCGTTCAACATGATCCCGTTCGGCCCGCTCGACGGGAAGTCGGTGCTCCGGTGGAGTAAACCCGTCTTCGCCCTGGCGTTCGGCGCGAGCGGGCTCCTGCTCGTCGGCTTTTACTCGATCTTCGGATTCATCTAAGCCGACCGCTCGCGTCGACGGCCGGAACCGTCGGCGCGATCCGACGGCGGTCGGATCGCGTTCGGTTTCCGAGGTATCAGGTCGTCGCTCATCCGAAGTGGCGGAGCCGTCCTAGCCCGGATCGGAGTTTGAACCCGACGTTCGTCGCGTACTTCCGCGCCCACCGCGTCGTCGGGGCCAGCGAACCGATCGGGGCGGTTCGCCCCGCCGCGATCGCCGCGAGAAGGGCGTCTTGTTCGACCGGATCGGCCTCGTCGGACTCGAGGAAGACGTTCGTGTACGCCCTGCCGAGAACGCAGGGTGCGTGGGCGTCGCTGCCCGCGATCGTCGGCACGCCGCGATCGGCTGCAAATCGGAAGGCCTGGCGGTTTCGAATCCCGGTGAGTCCCATCGCGTTGTGGACTTCGATTCCGTCGCAGTCGTCGATAACCGACCGAGCGACCCCGTGACGACTCCGCTGAAAGGGGTGCGGAACGACGGCGATTCCGCCGCGATTGCGGATCTCGACCACCGTTCGATCGAACGGCCGACCGGGTTCGGGGCAGCGATCGACGCCGATCGCGAGAACGTGGCCGTCGCGACTCGACACTTCGGCACCCGGGATCCCGACCAGTCCGTACTCGGGAGCGATTTCGGCCGCCGCGAGCGACTGCTCGATCGCATCGTGGTCGGTGATACAGACGCCGTCCAGGCCGATCTCGGCGGCGCGTTCGAGGACGTCCACGATCCGCGTCCGACAGTCGTAGGATCCCTCGGAGTGGACGTGGAGGTCGATCGAGACGGACCGAGAGGCCGCGTCGACGGGTTCGGACGGTCCCCGGTCGGAGGCTCGGCCCGAGGTCATAGATAGCCGAGTTCGAGCGCGACGGCGACGACGCTCGCCGCGATGCCGCCGGCCGCCACGAGAACGTGGCCCACGTTCGTCTTGTAACAGCGATAGTTCGAGATCATGAGCGGCGCGACGGCCAGGACGAGGGCGGCCGTGATCCAGCCGTTCCAGGCGTCGACGAACTGCGCGAGGATGTACGCGCCGACGACCACGACGTTGACGTGAACGACCGTGATGCCGCGGTAGAAACTCCCCTGATCGTCCGAACTAAAGCCCTCGTGGGCGTGACGGACGAGCCGCAGGCCGCCGAAGCCGGCGATCGCGAAACCGACGACCAGGCTCGCCACGAACGTCGGCGCGAGCGCGACGTGGTAGATCAGCGCAGCGGTGACCAGATACGCGAAGACGTCGATGAAGGAGTCGATCTGGAGCCCGTACTCCGACCCGTAGCCGCGCCTCGCGACGTAGCCGTCGAGCTTGTCGAACCCGAACGCGGCGAACATGGCGACGATCCCCCAGTTCAGTTCGCCGGAGACGATGAGCAACGCGGCGGTCCAGGCGAACAGCAGCGACGTCAAACTGCAGTAATCGGCGATCGAGAGCGCCCTGAGAAAGTCGCCGTCGGAGAGTTGCGTTCGGTCGATCGTTGCCCGGGTTCGCCACTCGCGAAGGTTCCCCAGCCCGATCGGGGGGTCACGGTCACTCATAGCTGGCATCCGGAGCATCGGAGACCACGCAGATAAGTTTATTCGACATACTCTATATATCGAAAAATACCTCTAACAAGGTACACGAAGCTCTCGGTAGCGACTAGGCGATTGCTCTCAATAGCCGTCAGGGGTCGGCGGAGCGCCAGCGTTTTTCGAACGGGCCGCAGCGGACGTACCGCCGCCGGGTACCGGGATCGAAGCCGTGGGACTCGAACAGCCGCCGCGACGGACGGTTGTCGACCGCGATCAGCGCGTACAACGGGCGGACTCCCCACCGGCTCCGGGATTCTCCGATTGCCGCCGCGAGCAACCGCGAACCGAGACCCCTGTTTCGGTGGCCCGGGGCGACGTAGAGCCGCCAGACGTACGGACCGTCGAACGCCATCTCCCGATCGAGTTCCGCGATGTGGATCGTCTCGTCGAAACTGAGGAATACCTGGCCGATCGGCGTCTCGCCGTCCCGGGCCACTACCACCAGATCCGCGGCGCTCGCGTCGGCCGCCTTGTACGGCACGTCGAGCTCGTCCCGCGTCGCCTCGTCGGACGGCTCGCGAACCGCGAGGTCGATCGTCGGCGCTCCGCCGCCGTTCGGCGTCCCATCGTACGCCGAAGCGGGTCGGCGAAACGTATCCAGCGCGGCGGCCGCGAATCCGCGCCGGCGAAGGCGGTCGTAGAGCGCTCGACCGTACCGGTTTCGCGTGAGTTTCCACAGCGGAAGTCCGCCCATCTACCGCTCACCGTCCGTGGCCATGCGGCGGGCTTCGCGCTCGAGTCTTGTGAAGATGCGCGCTCGCTGCGGCTCAGGGGAGCGGTATCGATCGCGACGCGGCGTCGATCAGGTCGGGGATTCGCTTGCGGACGAGCGCGAAGAGTCCGGAGAACAGCACGAGCCCGATCGCGAGCCGATCGAACGCCGACGGCGTCGCGGTAGTGACGACGACGATCCCGCAGACGGCCGTCAACAGGAAGTCCTCGGGCGCGCCGGCGTACCGAACCCACCGCTTCGGCCGGTGCCATCGTCCGAGGAGGTGATTGTAGACCGCCTCCTGCGAGGTTCGTCGCCACGGCTCCGGCTCGACGCCGCCGCCGAGGACGTCCACGACGGAGTGGAGGGCTGCGGAGCCGAGAAACGCGAACAGTACGACGCCCGCGACGGTGCCGTCGGCGTGTAGCCGGAGGCCGACGACGCCGGTCGCGACGGGGAGCAGCGCCGGGAAGTGGAGCGTCTTTCGGTGAGTCGCGACGAGGTCCAGGTCGGGAGCGACCCCGCCGAGGAACGCCGCCGCAAGAACCGCCGCAACCGGAGCGGGTTCGCCGACTCCCGGAAGTGCGACCGCCGCGACCGCGACGCCCATCAACGCGTGCGTCGTCGTCATCATAACGGAGTCCTTCAGCGATCGCCCCGTCCTACGACGCGGACGACCATATGCGTAGCCGTTCGTACCGAACCGATCGCCTCGAGAGCGCCGGGTGCGGATACGTACTCGAACCGACCCCTCCGGTGGCGTCGCTACCCGTCGCCGTTCGACCGCGATCGCGGCGGCCGCGCCCGTCGGACCGGTGGCCTTTTGCTCGCGCCACGAGGTCGTTCACCCATGACCGATTCAGCGGGCGATGGGAACGGAACCGACGGGGAACGCCTCACCTACGCCGACACCGGCGTCGACATCGAGGCCAGCGACGATGCGACGGCGGCGCTGTTGCAGGCGTTCGGCAGTGGGCTGACCACCGAGTACGCCGGCCTGCTCGACATCGGCGATCGCTACCTCGCACTCGCGACCGACGGCGTCGGCACGAAACTGCTCGTCGCCGAGGCGGTCGGGGACTTCTCGACGATCGGCATCGACTGCATCGCGATGAACGTTAACGACCTCGTCGCCGCGGGCGTCGAACCCGTCGCGTTCGTCGACTACCTCGCGATCGACGAACCCGACGACGCCCTCGCGAACGAGATCGGCGAGGGACTGGCCGTCGGTTTAGAGGAGTCCGGGATGACCCTGCTGGGCGGCGAGACGGCCGTCATGCCCGAGGTCGTAAACGGCTTCGACCTCGCGGGGACCTGCGCCGGCCTCGCCGGCAAAGACGAGATCATAGACGGCGACGCCGAAGTCGGCGACGCCCTCGTCGGCTTCTCCTCGAACGGCATCCACTCGAACGGGCTCACGCTCGCCCGCGAGGCCGCAACCCGAAACCACGACTACGCCGACCCGTTCCCGGGCGACGAAGCGCGAACGATCGGCGAGGAATTCCTGCGCCCGACCCGGATCTACACCCACCTCCTGGAGCCGATGTGCGAACACGGCGTCCGCGCGGCGGCCCACGTCACCGGCGGCGGCTGGACCAACCTGCTGCGCATGGGCGATCGAAAGTACGTGATCGACGATCCCCTGCTCGCCCAACCGGTCTTCGAATTCGTCCAGGAGGAAGGCAACGTGACGGACGAGGAGATGCACCGCACGTTCAACATGGGCACCGGGTTCGTCGTCGCGCTGCCCGACGATCGCGCGACCGACCTCGTCGCAGAGACGGACGGGCAGGTCATCGGCCGCGTCGAGGAGGGCGCGTCGGTCGAGATTCGCGGACTCTCGCTGTCGTAATCGCGCCGTCGCTTCCGTCGACTCCTGACCGTCACGGACAGAACCTCCACAGATACTTACGAGATGTCACCATCCTCACAGGCATGAAGGTCGACGACCGGATCCTCGAGGCGGCGTTCACGCGGCTTCCCAAACACCGGTATCCGGAACCGGACGAGGACGACGCGATAGTCGATTTCGACGCCGGTCCGCACGATATCGTCGTTCTCGGACACGCCCGTAACGGCGACTCGAGGCATCACTTCGCGCCCGAGGAGGTTCGACTCGGTTCCGACGGCGATCAGGAAACGCTCTCCGTGACGATGCGGATCACGAGGAACGAAGCGGAAGATCAGTTGATACTGACGGGTCCGACCGTCTACTACTACCGGTTGCGCGTCGCGTTCGACGGACCGCTCCCGGAAGAGTACGAGATCACGCACCTCGACGAGGACGGGGACGCGCAGTTCGAGGTGAAGGAGATGCTCATGGTGGATTCAGAAACGTACCTCGAGGCATACGACGACCGACGAGCCGATCGGGACGAACGCTGACCGTCGTAGCCGGCTACTCGCCCGTCGAACCCCGGACCTCGTCCGCGATTTCGAGCAGCGTCCCGTACTCCTCGTCGCTGTACGCGATGAACCGGACGTCCGCGAGCGACGTCGGCTCGTACTCCCGGATCGTCTCGCAGATGATCCGCGCGCCGTCCTCGAGGTCGAAGCCGGCGACGCCGCAGCCGAGCGCCGGCAGAACGATCGATCGACAGCGGCGATCGTCGGCCGTCTCGAGCGCGTTTCGCGTCGCGTCGCGGATGCTCTCCTCGGTCGCCCGGCCGTCCCCGTAGTGAGGCATCGCCGCCGCGTGGATGACGTAGTCGGCGTCGAGATCGTACGCGTCGGTGACCGCGACCTCGCCGAGATCAACCGGCCCCTTCTCGGTGGCCTCCTCGTTGAGCCCTTCGCCCGCTCGCCGTCGGAGCGCGCCGGCGACGCCGGAACCCATCTCGAGGCTCGTTCCGGCGGCGTTGACCAGCGCGTCGGCGGACTGTTCCGCGATGTCGCCTTGCACGACGTCGAACTCCATACCCGCGACTATGATCGCATCCGGTTTGAAAGTGGGCCACGAAGCGCCGGACCGCCACTCTCGCGCCACCGCGCCCGTTCGACCGGTGCCGGACGGGATCGTCACCGGATCACGCGGCCGTCGGACGCTGTGGTTCGCGCTCCAGCACCAGCGGTCCCGCTGTCTTAGGCCAACCAAAACCTTTTTAGTTTTAGGCACGCCTAACTCCTCGTAATGGACGTACGTAGGCAGGAGGCCGACCTCGCGGCCGAACCCGAGGAGCCGCCGGCAGTCGTGACCAGCCACGAACCCCGTCCCGGCAAGGTCGTCTTTACCGAACGAAACAACACCGACGGCTGGATCGCGACCGATCTCATCGTCGATCTCGAGCCCTGACGCGTCCGCTTCGCGTCTCGTGGCATCTCCTTCGTCTCGATGAACGAACGGTTTCTGGGTGCCCCGTCGATCGCGGGACTCGGTCCTCGCGATCGACGGCCGTTTCGAACCGATGCGATCCGCTAGCTGGCGTCACCACTCGTCGTGTACCGATCGCGTCACAAAATGATGGGATCGACGGGCGTCGACGCGGTTTCGTCTCGGCCTCGTTCGACGTCGATTACTTCGTCGCCTCTTCGAGCACCAGCGTGTCGTCCTCGAGGTAGTGCTCGAAGTGGTGGCCGTCCTCCTCGGTCGTCACCAGGATCTCGCGCAGGATCTCGGCCGTCGCGTAGTCGCCGAGGTTCTCCGCGAGTTCGATGCTGTCGCGCAGCGACTCGATGATGTCGCCGTACATCTCGAGGTCGTTGCGCATCATCGTCCGGATGTCGTAGACGTCTTCGCCCTCGAACTCGACCGTCGCGCGCGCTTCGAGGTTCGCGGGGCCGGAGACGGGGACGCCGCCGAGCGCCTGCGCGCGCTCGGCGATCACGTCGGCCGCTTCCTCGACGTGCTCGTAGGCCTCCTCGAAGAACTCGTGGAGCGGAAGGAACTCGGCGCCCTCGACGACCCAGTGGTGCTTCTTGAGCTGGTGGTACAGGACGTACGAGTTCGCCAGCTCCGTGTTCAACGCGTCGACGATCTGTTCGGCTTTCTCCTGGTCGAGCCGGAGCTCGTTCCCCTCGACGGAGTCCGCCGACTGACGGACGGTTTTCTGGGTGCTCATCGTATGTCGCAGTACACGCGCAACCACCTTAAACGTTACCCATGGGAAAACAATTTTTGTCAACCTAAAAAATTCGTTTTCCGATATGCTGCCATCCGTTCTTGAAGTCTGAACTTCTGCGCGGTTCGGCGATCGTCGGCTCCGATCGATCCGTCGGGAGGCCGCGGCAGAATTGCGAACGTGGAGACGTGAGGCGGACCCCGCGAATCCGTCGACAGATCCGAAGGAAGAGCGATAGTGGCGGACGCTTCCGTCACGTGCGCCGATCGAGGCGCCCTGCGCGGCCGGAGAGTGATGGTCGGCATGCCGTTTATACGTGGTCGGCGAAAATTATCGGGGGTGAACGGAGTTACGTTGCAACTCGCGGACGCCCCGCTCGACGACGCGGTCGTCCGAATCGCGCTCGCCGGCGCGCTGGGGATGTTCCTCGGCCTGGAGCGCGAGTGGTCGCAGAAGTCGGCCGGCATCCGGACGTTCTCACTGATCAGTCTGCTCGCCGCCGTGTTCACCATTCTCGCGCTCGAAGAGTCCACCGTCGGACAGGGGCTGCTGATCCTCGGCGGGCTGCTCGTGATCGTCCAGGGCGTCCTGCTCGCGGTCAAGGGGCTGCTCGACGAGGAAGAGGACGCCGGGCTCTCGCTGACGACGTCGGTTTCGATGCTGGTCGCCTATGGCGTCGGGGCGCTCGTCGCCGCCAATTTCATCATCGAGGGCGTCACCGTGGCCGTCCTCTCGTCGCTGCTGCTCGTGCTCAAACGCGAGCTCCACGCGTTCGCGTGGGGACTCTCGCGCGAGGAGATGCGATCGACGACCGAGTTCGCGATCCTGGCGTTCGTCATCTATCCGCTGTTGCCTGCCCGGTACGACCTCACCGTCGGCCCGATCACGATCCCGCTCGAACCGCAGGTGATCTGGCTGATGGTCGTCGCCGTCGCGGGGATCGGCATCGTCAACTACGCGATCGTCTCGACCTACGGCGGCCGGGGCATCGCGATCACCGGCTTCTTCGGCGGGCTGGCCTCCTCGACGGCCGTCGTCGGGACGATGCTCGATCACGTCCGCCAGCGACCCGAGGCATCCTCGTACGCCGTCGCCGCGATCCTGCTCGCGAACGCCGCGATGGCCGCCCGGAACCTCGCGATCGCCGTCGGCTTCACGGTGGGTAGCGGCACCCCGGTTCTCGTCGAGGCGATCGTCCCGCTGGGGGCGGTC